>CAXMRU010000268.1:0-12835 GCA_964195715.1 Akkermansiaceae bacterium
CGCGGACCTCCCCCCGGGCCCGCGTTCCCTCGACCCGACAGCTTGAGATAGTCGTCTGAGGAAACACCGGCGGGGATCTCGAGCTTGACCGTCCGATCCGAGCGGACGCGGCCACCACCTGAACACTCGGAGCAGGGATCGAGGATGCGCTCACCAACACCACCGCAATCGGGACAGGGACGGACGCTCACGAACTGGCCGAGCATGGACCGTTGCACCTGCCGCACCTCCCCCGCGCCGTTGCATGTGCCGCAACGCTCGGGAGCGGTACCGGGTTCGGCGCCCGACCCTCCACACCGGGAGCACGAGTCGAGCACCTTGATCTTCACGCTGCGCTCGGCCCCGCGCGCTGCTTCTTCGAGTGAGATCTTGAGCCGCAGCTTCAGGTCTCCCCCCCGGCGCGGGCCTCTCGACCGGGACGCCCGCCCACCGAAGATGTCGCCGAAGCCCATGCCGCCGAACTCGCGCATGAAGACCTCGAAGGCATCCGCAAAGTCGAATCCCCCGAAGTCGCCGGTCGGCCCTCCGCCCATCCCCCGCTTGACACCCGCTTCACCGTAGCGGTCGTAAAGCTGCCGCTGCTCTGGATCGCGGAGCACTTCGTACGCCTCTGTGACCCGCTTGAAGTTCTCCTCGGCATCGGAAGAATCGTTCCGATCCGGGTGGTACTGCATCGCCAGCTTGCGATAGGCCTTCTTTACCGTCTCGCCGTCAGCGTCACGCGAGACGCCCAGTCGTTCGTAATAGTCCGCCATTCATGCCTTCGGGTAAACGGTTGCGCACCGCACCACATGGGGAGCGTCGAGCCTCCGACGGGTCAGTGTTCTGTCAGTGCGCGACCAGGTTCGAGACCAGCGACGACGTGCATTCAACCACAGCCAGGATCTTCTCGTACGGCATCCGAGTCGGACCGATCACACCCACCACGCCTTGCACCTGGTCCACCTGATACGTAGCCGTGATGATCGTCAGACCCGACAGCTCGGGGACTTCGTGCTCCGCGCCGATCGTGATGTGAGATGCGCCGGATGTCGCACGACCATCCAGGACGGAAGCCAGGAGATCCCTGTGCTCCGTCAGCTCCATCAAAGCCTTCAGCCTGGCTCTGGAATGGAACTCCGGTTGACTGGCCAGCAGCGACGCGCTCCCGAGGTGAATGTCCTCAGCATCGATCATCCACTCGAAGATCTCCGGTCCGGACTCGACGAAGATATTGACGAACTCCTCGGCCGTTGGATCCGCTACCTGGATGTCCCTCAGTCTCTCGGTCAGCGTGCCGTGGATCTCCCGCAGGCTGGATCCCGCCAGGCGCTCGTTCATCGCCCGACCAATTGCCGCGAGGGTCTCGCCGGGCAGCGCCGCCGGCAGATCCACGTAGACGGTTCGCACGACGCCTGATCCGAGTGTGAGGACCATTAGCGCCTTGGCCGAGTCGATCGGCATGAAGTCGAGCTTGAGGAGAACCGCTTCAGCGAGAATCGGTCCGACGGACAGCCCGAGTTCGCCCGTGAGCAGGCCGAGCACTCGCGCGGCCCGCTGAACCACCGCCTCCAGCTCGGAGACCGCGGGCAGCCCCGCGAGTTCTTTTTCGATGCGGGCCCGCTGACGCGTCGAGATGTCCCTCCGCCCCATCAGGCTGTCCACGTAGTAACGATATGCAAGGTCGGTCGGCATCCGACCGGCCGACGTGTGAGGGTGCGTCAAGAAGCCCTTGCTCTCGAGATCGGCCATCGTATTGCGGACGGTGGCCGCAGAGATGTCCAGGTCGTATCGCTGGACGATGCGCCGGGAGCCCGTCGGCTCCGCCGTCTCGATGTACGCCTCGACCACCGCCTGAAGGATCGTGCGCTCACGTTCTGTCAGTTTTTCGAAACCCATCGCCGTCTCTCGACCCCGTGTCGTGCCGTTCCTCCTGCATTCTCGCTCCCAGCGCAGCGACCAGTTCGTCCATGCGCAGCCAGCCGGAAACTGAAAAACGTACGCTGTCCCCGGCCTGGACGACCCAACCAGCATCTCTCCACGCCTCCAGCAGATCTCCAGCCGAAGTCCAGACTCTCTGCCAGAGAGGATCCGTGGTCAAGAGCCCACGGTTCGTACGAAAGGCGAGCCAGAGCCGCTCCATCCGGATCTCGCCCGCCCCCATCACCTCATAATCCTCGCGAGCACTCGCGCCGTCCTTCAAGGCCCTCCGATACGCCTCCCAGCGGAAGACGTTCCACAGACGCACACCACCCATGTAGCTGTGTGCCGACGGGCCGAGGCCAAGATAAGAGGAACCGTCCCAGTTATGCCAGTTGTGCCGGCACTCGTGCCCTGGCTGCGCGAAACTGGAAACCTCGTACTGAACGTATCCCGCCTCATCGAGGGCCTCCACCGCGGAAAGGTACTCCTCCGCGTAGCGCTCTCCGTCGACCATCCGGACGTCGCCGGACTCCACCCGGCGACCCAAGGAGGTGCGTGGCTCGGCGGTAAGTCCATAGGCGCTTACGTGGGTAACCCCCGCTTCACGGACCGAGCCGATTTCAGCCTGCCAGTCACGGGAGACAGATTCGGGCAGTCCAAAGATCAGATCGGCGTTGATGTTCTCGAATCCGGCCGAGCGGCCGACTGCCAGGGCGCGTCGGGCGCCAGAGGCATCGTGGAGGCGGCCGAGCCACAGCAGGACATCGTCATCGAACGATTGCACGCCGACGCTCAGACGGGTCACTCCGGTCTCCCGCCAGGCTTCCGCTACGGCTCGGCTCAGCGATGCTGGGTTGGACTCGGCCGTCCACTCCACGCCGGCGGGATCCCACCGGAATCGCTTCTTCAGGACGTCCGCGAGCCTGCCCATCTCACTCCCGAGCAGTGACGGCGTGCCTCCACCGATGAATACGGTCTCGATTTCCGTCGGCGTGTCCCAGCCCGTGAGACGGAACCAACCGTCCAGGTCGAGATGCAGGCACTCGAGCCACTCCTCGAGCGCCGGCGCTCCGGTTCGGTGGACGGAGAAGTCACAGTAGTGGCAGCGGTGCACGCAGAACGGAAAGTGGACGTACAGACTTCGAGGTGGCTCGACTCCGTGGACCGGAGGCGTTGTCACGAAGGTCTCACGAGCTCGAAGCGGTGACCGGGAAGAGAGCGCACGACACCGCCGAGCTCCAGTCGGCTGAGGGTAGCCAGCGTCTCGGAGACATCGAGCCCGACGGCTGTCGCCAGGTCGTGCAGCGGGGCCGGCCCATCGGCCAACTCCCGCCGAAGTCTGCCAGCGGGTCTTCCGCACGCGTTCTCCAACGGGTCGCCCACATCGAATAGCGACCGCTGCGCCTCGCCGGGCGTACAGCCAGCCGATTCCCCTAGCTGCCGCAATACATCGGCGGCGGACTCGGCGACTCCGGCGCCGGCACGGAGAAGCTCGTGCACTCCGCGCGATACGGCCTGGTCGACGGGGCCGGGAACGGCGAGGACTTCCCTGCCAAGCTCCAGGGCCAGATCGGCCGTGATGAGGGCGCCGCTCCGCTCTCCTGCCTGCGCCACAACCACGGCGCTCGACAGCGCCGCGATAATCCGATTTCGCTCAGGGAAGTGATACTTCTGCGGGAAAGAATCGGGCTCGTACTCGCTCAGCAGCAGACCCCGACGGCCGATCGCACCGTACAGATCCCGGTTGCTCGCCGGATAGACACGGTTGATCCCGCATCCGAGAACGCCGATCGTGTCACCGCCCGCCGCCAGTGCCCCCCGGTGCGCAGCCGCGTCGATACCGCCCGCCAATCCGCTGACTATCACCCAACCGGCCGAGGCGAGATCAAAAGCCAGGTCGTGGGCCACCCGCCGGCCGTACTCGGTCGCCCGACGGGTTCCCACGATTCCGACCATGCGCTCCGACGGGAGTCGCAACGGTCCGCGCGCCCACAGGGCCGCGGGCGGCTCGTGCAGGTGGAGCAGTCGATCCGGGTACTCGGCCGAGCCCCGCCGAACCCGTCGCGCTATGGCCTCCACTCCTCCAGCTCTGGAAAGAGGTCCGGTGCTTCGGCGCGCTCCTTCACCTTCTCCTCGGTGACCCTGGCCCACAGTCCCTCCAGGAAGGCGGGCAAGCCCTCCCCCGTAACCGACGAGATGACGAAGAAACCCCACGCCTCGGGGGCATCCAGATCCCAGTCCCGATCATCTGAGGTCAGGAGGTCTGCTTTCGTCATCACGAGACAGTGTGGGATGTGCTCCAGCGCCACGTCGTGAGAAAGGAGCTCGTGACGCAACTGCTCGTACGTCGCCTGCGCATCCTCGGCGTCGGCCGGCACCATCAGGACGAGGGTTCGCGTACGTTCGATGTGGCGGAGGAATTGCGTTCCGAGCCCCTTGCCCTGCGCAGCACCTTCGATGATCCCCGGGATGTCAGCTATCACCATGGACCGACCATCGCTCAGTCCCACGACGCCCAGGTTCGGCTCGAGCGTTGTGAAGGGATAGTCGGCAATCTTGGGTCTCGCGGCAGAAACGGCTGCGAGAAACGTGCTCTTCCCGGCGTTCGGCTCACCGACCAGTCCGACATCCGCGATGAGCTTGAGCTCGAGCTCGATCCGTCTTTCCTCTCCCCATTCGCCAGGCTCCCACTCCCGGGGAGTCTGGTGAGTCGACGTCGCGTACGAAGCATTGCCGCGCCCTCCGCGCCCCCCGCGCGCCACGACGAGCCGATCTCCGGCCTGCAGGAGCTCCCCCAGGCGCTCACCCGTATCCGCATCGCGCAGCACGGTACCGAGCGGAACCGGCAGCCGGAGCTTCTCGCCGTCCGCACCCGTCTTGTTGCTTCCCTCGCCGTGTCCGGCCCGGCCGGCTGCGTAGTGCTCCCGGTAACGGAAGTCGAGCAGCGTGGACAGCTGTGGGTCCGCCTCCAGGACCACATCGCCTCCACGCCCACCGTTGCCGCCCGCGGGCCCGCCGCGTGGCACGCCCTTCTCGCGCCGGAACGCGACCGCCCCGGCGCCTCCGGCTCCACCCTTGACTCTGATTCGCGCGAAATCGATGAACATCCGCCTCGCCTACCTCTGCTCCAGCACGTGTTGAGATCGGTCCCGGACCCTTCGCCACAGGGCCCGTGCGCGGTCGCGCCATTCCTCGTCCCCCGTCGTGGCGATTCCCTCCTCCAACGCATGCTCCACGGCCGAGGGAGAGCACCCGACATGCAATGCCCCTCTCAGGTGAGAGTGCAGCTGTGGCTCCCACCCGGTAGCCGCAAGAAGTGCGACGATGCACAACTCGCGAGTCGCGAGATCGAGCCCGTCCCGGCTAAGCACCTTTCCGTAACCTTCACGGATCATCCAATCGTCCATGGCCGGGTGGACGCGCCGCACGTTCCCGCGGAGCTTCTCGTACGCACGCCCGTAGACCTCACGGCACACGACCTCTCCCCTCTCTCCCCACTCTGCCAGATCCGAGGCGTCGGCCATCGGCTCCGGCATCGGCCGCGTGCCGGTCAGGTGCCGCCAATCGGCGAGCGCCGTCAGAGCCGCCGGAAACCCGAGGAACAGGTAGCTCTGCAGAAGACTCTCCTCCACAGCCGTCGGCGGCGCGTCATCGATAGCCGACCGCAGGGCTTCGATCCACCTTGCGCGCTCGCCTGCTGCGAGGGCGGCGGACATTCGCACCAGGGCACGTCGCCCATTCTCGGACATTCAGTTTTCATCCCCGTTCATGTCCGCCCTCCTCGCCGTGATGATGCCGACGCGCTCGCCCAGAGTGTTGTCGATCGACACCTCACGTATCTCCTGGAGGGCCTGGCGCTCCTCCCCGTGCAGTACTCCGGCCGTCTCCATCAGCTCGACGATAGCGGGCCCCACCGCCCGGATGGCGCCGTCCTCGACCTTCACCGCCAACCCCCAGTCGTCATCGACAGCGGCCACGCAAATGACCCCTTCGGCACCTTCCTTGGCGAGCAGCCTACCACCAGTCGCCTGCATGATCCGGAGAGGAACGCGGCCCGGCGACGAAGTAAGCTCGGGATAGGTCGTCATCGCACTGACAACGGCGTGTGCTGCCGCATTGCCTCCTCGCGCCTGCCGCACCAGCCTCGAATACGCGCGTGCCATCTCGTGCAGCGGCATTCGAGGGGTCGGAACACCGCATCCGTCCAGCGCCCAATGATGCTCCTGCGGCTCATGATCCATCCAAGCGCCCAGGCACTGCTGAATCCGTTGCTGCACCGGATGATCCAGACGCTCGTATCCTTCGACCGGCCAGCCGTGGTACTTCGCCAGGGCGAGCATTCCGACGTGTTTCCCCGAGCAGTTGTTATGCAAACGGCCCGGCAGGCGACCGGCGCAGCCGAGGACCTGGGCCGCGTCCCGGTCGAATGGAGGATGCGGCCCGCAATGAAGGTGGTCCTCGTTCAATCCGATGCGACGGAGCATCGCGGCGACCCGCTCGGTATGCTCTCTCATTCCACCGTGCGAAGCGCAAATGAGAGCGATCTCCTCGGACCCGAAGGCGTAGGCATCCGCCACTCCGTCCTCCAGGATCGGGATCGCCTGAAAGGGCTTCATCGCCGAACGCCAATACGTCAGGATTTCCGGATCCCCGACGCACAGCTCCTCTCGTCCCGCCGCGCTGCACACAACTCCCTGCACATGATGTGTGGATTCCACGGCGCGGCCGCGGCTCACGTCTACAACGAGGTTGACGGGTTTCAGGGTAGACCCTCCTGTCAGCAGCAAATAGCCTTCGTGACGGTGAGCGGGAGGTCCTGCTCCTTCCACGCGACCATGTGACCCTCGAGATCCCAGACGCGCTCGAACCCTGCCTCGATCAGGACCGTCTCCGCGATACCGGCGCGCCGGCCCGTTCGACAGTAGACCACGAATCCGCGGTCGCGGTAAGCATCGAGAGAGTCCAGGCGCGCGCCGATTTGATCGTACGGCATGTTGACTGCGCCCGGAATGTGCCCTTCCGCATACTCCTCCGGACTGCGGACGTCGAGGACGACCGGCCTCTCAGCGAACTCGAGATAGGCCATGAGATCGCCGGGCTTCATCGACTGGCTCGTGATCTCGTCTGACATGGCCCCCGCAACGGGGCTCGAAGCCTCGTCCGGCATGGCGGAGCGGTCGACCGTGTCTTCCGCCCCGGAGCACCCGACACCAATGGTGACCCCGACCATCACCAGGATCGACTTCCAGTTCGGCCTCGCATCCGTCATCTCACCAACCTCCTGTTCGTTATCGCTACATGGAGCACCGTCGGGCGCCCAAATCTCCCGCCCCGGAACACGCGAGTCAAACTCCGTCCCTGGCTGCCGACGGGTCGTCCCCAACCCACTGCGCGACCCCGCCGAGCGACATGTTCCCCTATCCGTCCCCGAGTTCCGCGGCCATTTGCCTTGCCAACCTCGATTAGATGCTACATAATGGGCTCATCTGGGGTATTCGTTACTTCACTATCACCCAACAGGAGACGGCAGCGTGACGAAACAGGAATTTGCAGACAAGCTCGCCGGCCGGTGCGATCTATCCAAGGCCAAGGCCATGGAGGTCATGGATTGCATTTTCTCGACGAAGCCCGGCGAGGGCATCATCGCTGTCGAGCTGGACGCCGGCCGCGACCTCACCATCACGGGATTCGGAACGTTCAAGACGCGCCGGACGAAGGCTCGTAAGGGCCGGAATCCCCAGACGGGCCAGGAGATCACCATCGCCGCGCGTAACAGTGTTTCCTTCCGCGCCGGCAAGGGTCTGAAGGACCGCGTTCGCGAGTAGCGATCCCGGACAGACTCACAATTCAGGCAGGGGGCGAGCGAAGCGAGCCCCCGATGACACGCGCCCCTGCGGCCGGAGCGTTCGGCATAGGGGCGCGTGTCGTTTCCGTAAATGGGACCGGACGCCATGTCCGGGTTCGCTTGCGGTTTTTCAGGGGAGCCTGTCCTAGTAATCTCCATCCCGCATAGAGCTACCCGCTTCCGCCAGGTTGCTGTCCGCTTCCGGGTCCGCAGACCTCTCGTCTGCCCACTCTTCCACCATGGCCAGGTTGAGCAAGTCTTCCGGCGAGTCTGCCTCCTGCAGCAGTCGAATCGACTCCTGGTACATCGGGCTGTGCGCCTCGAAGCGCTTGAACATCTGGATCTCCCCGAAAGCCGAGTTGGCGATCTGGGCCTCCAGGAACTGGTCCACCCGAAGCCCTACCTTCTCGAACAGCGCCTCGTCCACCTCGAGCCCTTCCACCTCAGTGATCATCCGATAGAACTCCCGCCGCATCTCAGGCGTCACGGCGAA
Organism: Akkermansiaceae bacterium; assembly: GCA_964195715.1. Lineage (GTDB taxonomy): Bacteria > Gemmatimonadota > Gemmatimonadetes > Palauibacterales > Palauibacteraceae > Benthicola. Next base: position 8,241 of record CAXMRU010000268.1, read on the forward strand.
GTCCTCGGCAATGTCCGGGTGATCTTTCGTCCACTGAACGCCGAACCGGAACGCGAGCTGGCGGAGTGAGAATCCGCCCCTGCCGACAACCCGCTCGAATTCTCTTTCGTCGACGGAAGTGGTATCGGGGACGATCACGTCCGGCGTGATCCCGCCACCGCCGTATACGGTGCGTCCACCGTCCGTGTGGAAGACCTCCCGCCCCACCGTGTCGGCGATGATGCCGCGCGTCGCCGAGACCTGCGCCGTAACGGCAAGGGCCAGATCATCGGCCAGGCCGTGCTCCATGCTGCGAGTGATGGAGCGACCACTCGGGGTGTACCAGCCCGCCGTCGTCAACTTGAGGTGATTACCGCCGGGCAGTGAGAATACGGTCTGCACCGATCCCTTTCCGAACGTCGGCGTACCCAGAATGACCGCACGATCGTGGTCCTGCAGGGCGCCCGCCAGGATCTCCGACGCGCTGGCGCTCGCGGTGTTGACGATCACGACCATCGGCAGCCCGGGAAATTCCTCCTCGTTCGGAGCGCCGAAGCTGAAGTTCTGGTTCTCGACCCGCGACCGCGTTTCTACAATGCCTGCCCCCCGAGGCAAGAACAGGTCGGTGACGGCGACGCCCTGATCCAGCAGGCCCCCCGGATTCCAGCGCAGGTCCAGCACGAGGGCCTCGGCTCCCTGGTCCTGCAGGTCTTCGATCGCCGCGCGGACCTCCTCGCGCGCGTCCCGACTGAACCCTTCCAGGTGCACGAATCCGATCCGGTCGTTCGCCATGAAGCTCTTGACCGTCTGAACGTGGATCTCGTCGCGAACGATCGTGAATTCCAGCGGCTCGGCCGCCCCCACCCGTCCGATCGTGATCGATACCGGTGTGCCTTTGGCTCCTCTGAGCCGCTCGACCGCTTCCACGTCGTCCCAGCCGCGGGCCGATTCGCCCTCCACTCCGACGATGCGATCCCCGGTCATCAGTCCCTGCCGCTCGGCGGGAGTATTCGCGATGATGCCCATCACCGTGATCCACTCGCCGACCTTCTGGATCCGTATACCGAGGCCGCCGTACTCACCCTCGATCGACAGCTCGAGATCGTCGGTGTCCTTCGCGCTGATGAACACCGAATAGGGATCGCCCAACTCGGAGAGCATGCCGTCGATCGCCATCCGGTACATGGCGGAGGGGTCGATCTCCTCCACGTACCGTTCGGCTACGAGGCGGTGCACCTCCTCGAACAGCCGGGCCTTGAACACGGTGCTGTCCTGTGCGCCCGCGCCCTGCTGCAGGAGCCAGCCACCCGTCCCCAGAGCCATGACCGTTACGGCCACGGCGGGCACCCATGTCCGGTTCATCCTCTTCATCACCCTATCAACTCTCCGGTCCAAGTGGCTGTCTGGTCTGCTCGTCTCTCGCCTGATCTCCGAGCGCTAGCAACTCCTCCTGCGTGGCCGCTCCGTTCAGCAGCCGGACGGCTTCCTCGACCTGCCGGCTTCGCTCCACGGCTCGTCTGAGTCCTGCCGACTCTCCGAACGCGGCGGTCGCTACCTGCCGGGCAAGTTGGAAGTCCACCAAGTCTCCCGCGGCGTCCACCAGTTCCGGGTCGAGGCTGACCCCGGTACGCTCCTCCAGGAAGGCCAGGAACTCGCTGCGCATCTCACGGGTGACCATGAAACTCTCGGCCAGTTCGGAGTGCTCTCTGTCATACCGGACGGCAAACCGGAACGCCAGGTCGGGGAACGGCACGTCTGCATCCAGCAAGACCTGTCGTAGTTCCTGCTCCGCCACAGTGAGCGTGTCCGGCGTGATGATCAGGTCGGGCATGATCCCACCGCCTCCATACACCAGCCTGCCCGAGACCGTCTGGTATGTCAGTAGCTCCGTCGTGTCCGCGACCGCGTCTCCACGGTCGGTGACGAATCCGTCGGTTGCCCCCATGCCAAGCTGAACCGCCTCGGAAATCGCTTCGTTAAACTCGTTCGAGCCAAGGGCGAACTCCGCGTCTCCCTCTCCACGCGAGCGGTGGATGGACCTTCCGGAGGGAGTGTACCAGGTTCCCGTCGTGAGACGCAGATAATTGCCTCCCGGCAGAGGAAACACGCTCTGCATCACGCCCTTGCCGAAGGTACGGGTACCCAGCACCAGCGCCCTGTCGTGGTCCTGCAATGCTCCTGCAACGATTTCGGACGCGCTGGCCGACCAGGCGTTTACGAGAACGACGACCGGCAGACCGGGATGCCGGTTCGGGGCCGGGGCCGAGAACGTGTAGCTGTCTCGCGGATCCCTGGCGCGGGTGTCGACCACCATTTCTCCTTCGTCGAGGAACAGATCCGCGATCTCGACCGCCTCGCGGAGAACACCGCCCGTGTTGTACCTGAGGTCCAGGATGACCGATCTGGCCCCGCGCGCCAGGAGATCGCTGATGGCTACCTGGAGCTCTTCCTTGGCCTTCCGGCTGAACTGCTGCAGGTAGACGTAGCCGACATCGTCGGACAGGATCAGCGACTGGGTGGCCACGATGTGCACGTCGTCCCTGACGATCTCGAAATGCAGGAGGTCAGATTCGCCGATTCGGCGGACGGCCACCTGGACCGCCTCTCCCTTGGGTCCGCGGAGGGCGGATACGGCTTCCGTCTGGCTCCACCCGACCGTTGACTCACCATCCACCTCTACGATCCGGTCGTCGGGCCTGATATCGAGCTCCGAGGAAGGACTGTTGGGGATGATCCCAAGGACGGTGATCCCTTCTTCCTCGGCGAGAATGCGCATGCCGACCCCGCCGTAGCTGTTCGACAGGAGGGCGCTGGTCTGATCCTCGGCACGGATGAAGGCAGCATATGGATCGCCAAGTTCGATGAGCAGGCCGTCGATAGCCTTGTCGTACAGGTCCTGCGGGGAGATCTCCTCGACGAAGTTGTCCGAAACGCGGCGCACGACCGTCTCGAGAAGGGCCTCCGAAGCCGATGGTCCGGCGCTCTCTTGCAGCAGCCAACCGCCGCTGGCCAGCGTGGCCAGCAAGGTCGCCACCGGTATCGTCCAGGAACTTCGAAACTTCATCTAGCCTCCGTCCAGCTGGTTACGTTCGATTCCTAGAAGGCGCGCTACCGTGCGCCCCTCTCCCTGAAACTCTCACACACAGAAAAGGTTTCACGCCCCCGGCGGAAAGCGATCCGGCCATCGGTCCGACAGCGCCTTCCACAGGCGCTCCTGCACTGCGTCGACCGTATCGTCGCTGGAGACCGTGATGACGCCCGGATCGGAAGCGGCCAGCAGCTCGTACGCGTCCGCCACGGCGCGGTGAAAATCCGCATGCTCGCGCTCCAGGCGGTCCATCCCGCCCTGCTGCCTGCCCCTTCCGACGTCGGGATCCAGAACGAGGATCACGGTGCCGTCCGGCTTGAGGCCCCCGGTGGCGAATGCGTTGAGATCTCTCACTCGGTCGAGCCCCAGCCCCCGGGCCATCCCCTGGTAGGCGTACGTCGACATCTCGAATCGATCCGCGAGCACAAGCTCTCCCCGATCGAGCGCCGGGCGCACAACCCTGCGGACGAACTCGGCGCGGGAAGCCAGATACAGGAGGAGCTCGGTCTCGGCGTACACCGGCGTCTCGGGGTCGAGAACCACTCGGCGGATCTTCTCGCCCGCAGGTGTCCCTCCCGGTTCGCGCACCAGGAGATGCGCGATACCCAGACGGTCAAGCCGTTCTGCCAGTCGCCTCAAGTGAGTGGACTTGCCCGCCCCCTCTCCCCCCTCGAACGCTATGAAGAGCCCTTCAGATCTCGTTTGCTCGCTCAATGATCCTCAATAGTCAGATATGGGAATCGGCGCTCGTTGCGGCGCCGAATCGCCCATTTCGTGTTACGGACAGCCCACAATAGTCGCCGCTAGTTTTCGTAGTCGACCCCCAGATGCGTAATCTGCTCCTCACCCATCAGCCATCGCAGCGTGTTCTTCAGCTTCCAGTGCTGAATGAAGACGTCATGCTCCGCATATAAACCGGGCGTCGTCTGTGGGCTCTTGAAGTAGAACGACAGCCACTCCTGCACCCCGTGCAATCCCGCGCGCCGGGAAAGATCGAGGAACAGAGCCAGGTCGAGCACGATCGGCGCGGCGAGGATCGAATCGCGGCACAGGAAATCGACCTTGATCTGCATCGGGTATCCCATCCACCCGAAGATGTCGATGTTGTCCCAGCCTTCCTTGTTGTCCCCGCGCGGCGGGTAGTAGTTGATCCGGACCTTGTGGTAGAGGTTGCTGTAGAGGTCCGGGTACTGCTTCGGTTGCAGGATCGTGTCGAGCACGCCGAGCTTGCTGACTTCCTTCGACTTGAAGTTCTCCGGATCGTCGAGCACCTCGCCGTCGCGGTTGCCAAGGATGTTCGTGCTGAACCAGCCGTTCATGCCGAGCAGGCGGGCCTTGAAGCCGGGAGCAAGGATGGTCTTCATCAGGGTCTGGCCGGTCTTGAAGTCCTTGCCGCAGATCGGCACTCGCAGCTCGCGCGCCAACTCGACGAGCGCGGGCACATCACCCGAAAGGTTGGGTGCGCCATTGGCGTAGGGGATGCGCTCCTTGATGGCCGCATATGCGTAGACCATGCTCGGGCTGATGT
>CAXMRU010000269.1:0-6270 GCA_964195715.1 Akkermansiaceae bacterium
GCGATTGACCTGCTCAAGCGCGCGGACGAGCTCGAGAGTGGACGATGAACCGCGCGAACAATGGCAACACATCGCGCTTCCTGCCCGATCTGTGCACTCTGCGTGCACTCAGACAGGAATTGGCCATTCCTGCGAGTGGCCGACTATCCAGACGACTACTGTCAGACTACCGGCGAGCCTCCCGTAGGGTTGAGGCCTCAACCGAGGTTATATTGTATAGTTGATGACCTAACCGATGAACCAGGGCAAATCATGATCGAAGTGGAGCGGCCCGGAGCCGGTGAATACGATCCGGCCTTCGCCGGCTACGTGGCACGACTCGAAGACGGTGAGTCGGTCGTCACAGTCCTGAGCGACCAGATCGACGGGACTTCCGGCCGATTCGACGGGATCCCCGAAACCCGTGGCGACTACCGATACGCCCCGGGGAAGTGGAGCATCAAGGAAGTGATTGGCCACCTGTCCGACACCGAGCGCGTCTTCGCCTATCGGGCACTCCGTATCGGACGCGGCGATTCCACGGCTCTGCCCGGCTTCGATGACCAGTCCTACGTGACCGAGATGCGCGCGGAGTCCCGCTCGCTGGCAGACGTGACAGGTGATTGGAGGGCCACCAGAAGCGCGACACTGTCCCTGTTTCGGGGCTTCCCGAGGGCGGCGTGGGATCGCCGTGGGACGGCGAGCGGCCACACGATCAGCGTTCGGGCTCTCGCCTATATCATCGCCGGACATACCCGGCACCACCTCGAAGTCATCGATGCGCGATATGGTGAGTGACGCGTCAGACCGGATCCCGCTCCTCAACACCACGCTGGCCGGGCGCTACACCCTCGAGCGAGAACTCGGAAGCGGCGGAATGGCTGTCGTCTATCTGGCGCACGACAGGAAGCACGATCGCAAGGTGGCTGTCAAAGTGCTTCGGCCAGAGCTGTCATCGCTCATCGGACCTGACCGGTTCGTCCACGAGATCCAGGTTGCCGCGCGACTGAATCACCCTGGCATCCTGTCGGTCTACGATTCCGGCGAGTCCGATGCGCACCTGTTCTACGTGATGCCTTACGTCGAAGGAGAGTCCCTGCGGGAGAAGCTGGACCGGGAAGGGCAGCTTCCAATGGATGAGGCTCTGAGCATCGTCGGTGACGTCGCCTCGGCGCTGGAGCATGCTCACGCACGAGGCGTGATTCACAGGGACCTCAAGCCGGATAACATCCTGCTCTACCAGGGCGTCCCCATGCTGATGGACTTCGGTATCGCCCTGGCGGCCAGTGCCGCGGCGGATACCCGCCTGACACATACCGGGTTACTGGTGGGCACGCCTCAATACATGAGTCCGGAGCAGGCGGCCGGTGAACGGGAGTTGGATGCGCGCAGCGATCAATACAGCCTTGCCTGCATCCTGTACGAGATGCTCGCCGGCCAGGCGACTCACTCGGGGCACACGGCGCAGGCCCTGATCGCCAGCCGCCTGACCGAGCCGGTTCCCGACATGCAGCGTCTCCGCGGGAGGGCCACGGCGAACGTCGAGCGGACGCTCACGAGAGCCTTCTCCGCGAATCCCGCTGATCGCTTCGCCTCGGTCACCGAGTTCTTGGAGGCTCTGACCGCCCCGGCCGCCGCGCCGCCGACCGCACGATCCGTAGCTGTCCTGCCTTTCCTCAACCTGAGTGCGGATCCCGCGAACGAGTACTTCGCCGACGGGATCACGGAAGACGTGATCGCGCAGCTGGCGCAGATCGGCGAGTTGAAAGTGATCTCCCGCACCTCGGTGATGCCCTTCAAGGAGCGCCAGCAGGGGGCCGGAGAGATCGCCGCGCAACTAAACGTCGCGACGCTTCTTGATGGGAGCGTGCGCCACGCCGGGGGCCGCGTCAGAATCGTGGCGCATCTCATCGATGCCGCGACCGACCGCCACCTGTGGTCCGAAACGTACGATCGAGAGTTGTCCGACATCTTCGCCATTCAGACCGACGTCGCGCTGCAGATCGCCGGCGCGCTGGAAGCGGAGCTCTCGCCTCGTGAGAAGACCCGCGTCCTGCGCAAACCCACGGACGACGTCGAGGCCTACCAATTGTATCTCAGGGGCCGATACGGTCTTCTCCAGGTAACGCAGGAGGGTTTCGAGGATGCGAAATGGCACCTGGAGCAGGCGATCACTCGCGATCCCGGCTATGCGATGGCGTACGCTATGCTGGCTCTGGCATACGCGGAGGCGGGTGCAGGCGCGACGGGCGGTGTGCTCGAGCCGGCCGAGGCCTACGAGCGCGCCAGGGAGGCAGCGACGAAGGCCCTGGAGCTGGACCCCGATCTCGCCGAGGCGCACACCATGCTGGGCCTCGTCAAGTTCTCGTACGACTTCGATTTCAGTGGGGCCGAGCGGGAATTCAAGCGTGCCCTGGAGATCAATCCCGGAAGCGCGGACACCATGGACATCTATGGGAGGATGCTGGCTGGACTCGAACGCTACGAGGAAGCGCTCGAAGTGCAGGAGCGGGCCCACGAGCTCGATCCACTGGAGCACCGGCTGGATCGCGTGTCCACACTGCTGCGGGCTGGACGGTACGACGAAGCGCTGGAGCCGGCGCGGCGGATCGTCGAGAACGAGCCGGGCTTCGCGCACGGACGCGCCACCCTCGGTTGGACCTACCTGTTTCTGGGGCAACCGGAAGAGGGCCTGGCTGCTCTGCGAAAGGCGGTCTCGCTTTCGCCGGCGAACACCATGTTTCAAGCGCAGCTCGGCCAAGCCCTGGCGATGACCGGGGACGTCGGGAAGGCGCGCAAGGTGCTGCGGAAGATGGAGCGCCTGGCAAAGCGGAGGTACGTCTCGCCCTACCACCTGGCCTACGTGTACACGGGCCTCGGTGAGCATGACACGGCCATGGACTGCCTGGAGAAGGCTTACGAGGAGCGGAGCGGTGCCATGTACGGGATCAAGGGCTCTTTCTTGTTCAGGGACCTGCGCCCCCACCCGCGATTCCAGGCACTGATCCGCAACTTCAATCTGGCCGCGACTGCGTAACGCAATCACGCGACACATATCTTTCTACTTTTCTTTCTGTAAGGCCACGCTATACCTTGGATAACAGGACGTGGTGTGCGTTTTCGTGCACTTCCTGTGCACTTGCGCGTGCCCTTTGACCTCGGGAGGTGATCGTGGCTCTCACACAGGCGAAGGTGGATCGCGTCACCTACGAGGGAGCCAGCTGGACCTGGATCGCCGATGACGGCAAGCGTGGCCTCGGCTGCGGCTTCGGCCTGAGAGTCTACAAGAGCGGAGCCAGGAGTTACGCGCTCCGCTACCGCGCCGCAGGTCGGCTCCGGTTCTATACGATCGGCAAGGCGAGCATCCTCACGCTGAACGAAGCGCGGGAAAGAGCACGAGATCTGCTCGTACGGATCGGGGACGGAGAGGATCCCGCAGCAGATCGCCGTCGCTCTCAGAAAATGGAGAGCATAGGCAAGACGACCACGGGCGCGACTCCGGAGGAAGCGGAGAGCGAAGTAACTCCCGAGAGGCTCCGCGCCGAGGCTGACGCACTCCTGGAGCTCGCGGAGCAGAAGGCACGGGAGCAGGAAGAGACTCGGTTCGCCGCGATTGACCTGCTCAAGCGCGCGGACGAGCTCGAGAGTAGACAATGAACCGCGGGAACACAGGCAACACATCGCGCGCGACAACCCCGACGGGGCTAATCCGTCGCCCTCTGCACGCTGGCGGCAGCATGTCTTCCTGCCTGATTTGTGCACTCTGCGTGCACTCAGACAGGAATCGGCCACTCCTTCTCAGCCATTCGCCTCTTGGTTGCAACCAAGGTCAGGAGAACCTATGAAATCACGCCTCGCTACCGCGCGATCGGCTTGTACGGTTCCAGCTTCAACAGGACTGGCGGATGATGACAGCTCCCACTCTTGACGAAGGGACCGCGTTCAGAGGAATGCCCGGACGGCGCCTCGGTACGTCAGGCATAGTCATACCGAGGATTAGTCTCGGCTGTTGGAACAACTTCGGAACCGAGGCAGACGAGGACGTGTGCAGGCAACTCGTGTTCACTGCCTTCGATCAGGGTGTTACTCACTTTGACCTGGCCAACAACTACGGCCCGCCGCCAGGATCCGCCGAGGAGCGGTTCGGAAAGATACTCAAGCACCTTCCCCGAGATGAAGTCATCATCTCCACCAAAGCCGGATACTTGATGTGGGAGGGACCCTACGGAAACTGGGGATCTCGGAAACACCTCCTCGCAAGCCTCGACCAGTCACTTCGGAGGTTGCAGGTCGAATACGTCGATATCTTCTACCACCACAGACCTGACAGCGCGACGAGATTGGATGAAACACTGGGAGCCCTGGACTCGGCCGTTCGGATGGGAAAGGCACTCTATCCCGCGATCAGCAACTACAGCGCGGAACAGACCCGGCGCGCGGTGTCCTGCGCCGAGGCCAACGGCTTTGCCCCGTTCCTGGTGAACCAGTCGAAATACAACATGTTCCAGAGGGACATCGAAGGGGAGCTTCTTTCGGCTGCGGCGGAGGCTGGAATGGGAGTCATCGCGTTCTCTCCGCTCGCACAGGGACTGCTCACAAATCGCTATCTAACGAACATCCCCCAGGGATCGCGAGCCAGTACTCAGAACGGGTATTCTGGGGTCTTGAACGCGAGCCAGATAACCGATGCAGTACTCACCAAGGTTGGCGCGCTCCAAGAAGTCGCCCACCGCCGCGGGCAGTCTCTGGCTCAGCTCGCGATAGCCTGGGCGATCCGAGACAGAGACGGGGGTCAAACCACAGGCGCGATCGTCGGGGCGAGTTCGGTCGAACAGCTGCTGGAAAACCTGCGTGCCGCGGATGGCCCGGCGCTGTCTGAGGACGAGCTCGACGAGATTGACAGCATCTGTTCGGCGTCTCCCGCCGCGTATCCCTAATGGAGCCGATCGGAATCGCCGTCGAGCGAAGCGAGACATTCCGAGCGCGGAGCGCGAGGACTACCGACGACCTCCTGGTTGCAAACCAGACGTCCTACTAATCATGCCTTATCACAGAATCCCACCCAACCACACACCGAGCACCACTAAACCCCATACTTCATACCTTTTGACTTGTCTGTGTGCAAGTCTGTACAATACCTTGTAACTGGATGTGGTATCACCTGGTGATCACTCAATGTTCACTTTCGGAGGCTTTAGTGCTCACAGAACGGACTGTAAAGACGGCCACCTATGAGGGCGAGGGTGGCTCCCAGGACGTGCGGTATGACCGACCGGATGGGCCGGCGGGATTCGGTGTCCGCGTCTATCCGTCTGGTAGGAAGAGCTACGTCGTGTTCTACCGCGTTGCTGGCCGCCGACGATTGTACACGATCGGGAGTGCCTCCTCCCTATCACTGAAGGAGGCTCGAGACCGCGCAAGGCGGATCGTACAGACAGCCAAGGACGGGATTGATCCCCTAACTGAGCGGCAAAGAGCACGGAACGTGCAGACGTTTTCGGATCTCGCTCTTGTATACCTTGAGGACTATGCGCGCCGTCACAAGACCCGCGGATCGTGGCGGGACGACGCTCGCCGCCTCGGCTTCGAATGGGACGAGTCGAGCCGACAGTTTGTATGGATTGACTACGACACGGCGCTCCCCGGCGGACGCAAGCGGAAGCGATCGGCGATCCGCGACCGACTCGGAGGGGCAAAGATCACGGCGATCCAGACTGCGGACATTCGCGCACTACACCGCGATCTTGGCGAGGAGCGTGGCCCCTACGAGGCCAATCGCCAGCAGGAACTCTGCCGGTCCATCTTCAATTTCGCCGTCGCTGAGGGACTACTGCCGCCGGACACGAGCAACCCGGCGCGAGCCGCAACGCGCACCGACCGAGCGGGCGTGAAGCGTTTCCGCGAAAAAGCGCGCGACCGTTACGTCGAAAAGCATGAGATGCGCCGCTTCGGCGATGCCGTTGCCGACGAAAGTGACGTGCATGTAAAGGCCGCAGTCTTGCTTTCGTTACTCACTGGTGCGCGAAAGACTGAGATCCTCGCTCGGCGCTGGTCTGACGTCGTGGAAGATCGGGGGCAGCTCCACATCGGCTACAGCAAGGGAGCGAAGTTGGCTGACGGCAGGCCCGCGCCAAGCTACAAGGAGCTGCCGGATGAAGCGCTAGATATCCTACGCGCCTTGCCGAATGCTCCGATCGGACGGAACGGGAAACTGGTACGAACCGACGAGTGGATTTTCCCATCGCGTCGGCGCTCAGCCAGCGGCCACCGCGTCGAGATCCGTGCTGCCTG
>CAXMRU010000270.1:0-10116 GCA_964195715.1 Akkermansiaceae bacterium
ACGGTCACAAAGCCACGGCGCGCCATGTGGTAGCCACCGGTGGGAATGTGGTCCAGCTCCGCTAGGTCCTCCGCACGCGTGAGCCATCCGCGGGCAGTGGCGCGGCTCACCGGTGTCTCCGGCTTCATGGGGGCCGGGAACAGCCACTCGCTCGGAGCGAGCTCCCGCGCCAGTTGCGACTCGATCGCCCGTTGTGCCTCCGCGTTCAGGGGAACGAGGCCTGAGCGTTTCATCTTGTCTGCGTCCGCGCGGAAGAACAGGGCACCGTTGGGACCCTGTTCCGGGTGGTATTCGTCCTTTCGTAGATGTAGGACTGAATCGATGCGCCTTCCCGTGTGCCACGTGAGGTCGAGAACGACGCCGAAGTAGGATTCCCCGTCCGTCCACTTCTGGTGTGACCCGAAGTGTGAACGTACTCGAGGCGCGACCTTTCGCAGGGCCTTGTACCGCGCAGGAGTCATCACGGGACGAGCAGGGTCGGGATTCATGGGGAAGGATATGCCGTCGAGTCTGTTTCTCTGGATGTACTCGTTCCGAACGCCCCACTTCAGGATTCGGCGCAGGGTATTGAGATCCGTGGAGGCCGTGCTGGCGCTCACGGGCACACGTTGACCTTCGGGCACGCGCTCACCCTTCGCGTCAATCTCTCCTGACATACGGAGGCGGTGAAGGCGCATGGCCTCTGTCTCCCCGATCTTGGAGGGAGCTAAGCCGAGTCCGAAGTACGTCTTGAACAGGCTCATGGCACGCAGCTCGGTAGCGCGCGTATAGCGATCCGGCTTGTGCTGCGTCATGTCGCGACGGTACGCGGAAAGAAGGCGGCCTAACGTGTACTCACCTGTCAGCACGACCGCCTCGGCCCGCTCCAGCAGTGTCTCGTGAACGGCGTAGGCCTGCTGTCGAGCTTCCGCTTGTGAAACGGGCCCGAGTGTCCTCCGCACGGACTCTCCATCCTTCTGGTAGGCGACATACATGGCGTTGCCACGTTCGTATACGCGGACACTTGCGCCGTATTCGCCAAGCGAAAACGACCACCGCTTAGCCATCGACCAGCTCCCTGGCCCATGAGGCCAGATCGGGATTGCGGCCGTCCGAGACACCGAACAGGTCGCGGCGACGTACGAGCGGGGCACCCGGCGCTCCGGCTTGCGGGAGGTCACCAGAGCGGAGCTTCTTTGCAATGGTCCCCGGCTCCCACCACGGGCATTCCTCCGCTGCATCGCCTACGGTCAGGGCCTCGTCTAACCATTCGGAAATGGCAACACGGAATCGATCGCAGGTCCGCTCCAGGGTGTCGGCCTGTACGGTTGCGCCCCATGTACGTAGTCTGGCGATGTCAGCCTCGATTAGTGCAACTTGGTCGAACAACGGATCAATCTTCATGTTCCGTCTCCTGATAACGAATATTACGCAAATGCATACGTGTAGAATAGCGTTGACGTAAACGTTTGCAATCGTGACAAACAGTTAGCACACTACAATACGCACAGCACTATAAAAAGTTCCATTGACAAGTGCGCTTATCAGCTTGCAAATAGGGAGGTTGCGGGAATATGGGAAGCAACGGATCTGAGGTGCAGTCCATACGAGATCGTGTCGAATCCGCTCTCCGTCGTGTCCGCCCCACCGCAGGGGGCGAGGACCTCGTCGCCCTCGGCCTGGTCGACGACATACAGGTCGATGGCACGGGTGGCGTAGCAGTCGTCCTCGGCCTCCGTCCCTCAGATGATCCCACACTCGCCGATACCGCGCGGCTCGTGCTTTTGGGTGTCGAGGGGGTGAACACCGTCGAGGTCCGCACCATGGCGGCAGCCGCGCCGCTCCCGGAGGGCTCTGTCCCCACCGCGCCGAAGCCGCGCGAGCGGGGGAAGGCGAGACGCTCGCTGCCCGTGATCGAGCCCGCCGGTCCGGCGGCCGGGGCAGGAGCTGGAGCTGCCCCACGGTCGGCGGGGCAGGTGAGCCGCGAAGAAGCCTCGCGGCACCCCTCGGAGGCCGAGCCGCTGGCTGGCGTGCGCCACGTCGTGGCCGTCAGCTCGGGGAAGGGTGGTGTCGGGAAGTCGACAGTCGCCGCCAATCTGGCAGCGGCGTGGGCGAAGAAGGGGTATCGCGTCGGGTTGATGGATGCGGACGTCTACGGGCCCGACATCCCCACTATGTTCGGGGCCACCGAGCGTCCGCGGATCCAGGACGACCAGGTGGTGCCCGTCGAGGCGCACGGCGTCAAGCTCATGAGTCTGGGCTTCCTGGTTGACGAGGATACGCCGGCGATCTGGCGGGGCCCGATCATCATGGGGATCGTGCGGCAGTTCCTGCACCAGGTCGTGTGGGGCGAGCTCGACTACCTGGTCGTGGACCTTCCGCCGGGCACCGGCGACGCGCAGCTATCCCTCGTGCAGCTCGTGAAAGTCGACGGTGCGGTGATGGTGAGCACGCCGCAGGACGTCTCGGTCAGCGGCGTGCTCAAGGGCATTCGCATGTTCGAGAGCGTGGACGTCCCGGTGCTCGGGATCGTCGAGAACATGCGCGGCTTCGCCTGCCCTGACTGCGGATCGACGCACGACCTGTTCGGGTCGGGAGGAGCAGAGGCCCTCGCCGCCTCCCTGGAGATCCCGTTCCTCGGGGCCGTACCGCTCGGGCTCGCCATCAGACAGGAGGGCGACCGGGGGACACCGACGGTGATCGGCCGCGCCGACTCGCCCGAGGGGCAGGCTCTCGAAGCGATCGCGGAGCTGGTGGAAGCTCGCGTCGGGGATCTCGCCAGGAGCGCGGAAATCTCCTGAGCGCGGCCCTGCGGGTCGATCCCACCTCCGGCTCGGTCCAGCGGGCGATCCGGCGCCTGGCCGGACCGGCCGTCGGGGCAAGCCTGCTGCAGGGTCTGTTCAACGTTGTCGACACGTTCTGGGTCGGCCGGGGACTGGGTCCGGCGGCCCTGGCTGGCGTCAGCACTGCGGGCTTCACCGTGTGGATCCTCCTCTCGATGGCGGAGCTCGCGTCGGTCGGGCTGACCGCGGTGGCGAGCCGGCGGCACGGCGAGCGCCGTCCCGATCGCGCGGCCGTTGCCGTGTATCGGGCTTTCTGGCTCGGTCTCAGCCTCTCGGTCGCAATAGGCGTCGCCGGTCTCCTCATGCTGTGGCCACTGTTCCAGCTCATGGCCACTCCGTCGGAAGTGACGGTCCAGGGGAGCAGCTACCTGGCGGTCTACCTGGCGGGCGCCCCTATCGTGTTCACGTATTTCGTGATGGAGGCGGCGTTTCGCTCGGCGGGCGACACCCGCACACCGCTCGTATTGCTCGCGGTGTCTCTCGGCTTGAACACGGTGCTGGATCCGCTGCTCATCCTTGGGATCGGCCCGTTTCCACGGCTCGGGATCCAGGGGGCGGCACTCGCCACTCTCGTCACACGGGCGGCCGGTTGCCTCGTGGGTTACCGGTGGCTGGTCCGGCGAGGACTGGTGAAGAGAGCCATGCCATCCCTCCGCCCCATCCTGCAGATGGCGTGGATCGGCCTGCCCGTAGCGGCGGGTGGGGCCCTGTTCTCGTTCGTGTACATCGTGCTCACGCGTTTCACGAGCAAGTTCGGGACGGCCGCGTTGGCGGCACTGGGTGTCGGCCACAAGGTGGAGTCCCTCAGCTACATGGCGTGCATCGGGTTCGGACTGGCTGCCGCCACGGCAGTCGGGCAGAATCTCGGAGCGGGCTCGAAGGAGCGGGCTGTGGCGTCTGGGCGTGTGGCCACGATGTACGCTGCCGCCCTGACGGGCCTGGCAGGCCTGGCGTTCCTGCTCGTTCCGGAGCACCTGATGAGCGTGTTCAGCTCGGATCCAGAGGTGATTGCGGCCGGCACGAGCTATCTGAGAATCGTGGCCGTGGCGCAGGTCTTCATGGCCCTGGAGATCGTTCTCCAGATGTCGATGGAAGGAGCCGGCTACTCACTGGTGCCGTGGATTCCGTCCAGTATCCTGACGCTGCTGCGTCTGCCCCTGGCCCCTCTTCTGAGCCGTTCGATGGGCCTCGCGGGGATCTGGTGGACGATCAGCGGAACGGGTGTTGTGCGAGGGATCGCGGCGGCCTGGATCTGGCGACGCGGTCGGTGGATGGACCGCACCATCTGATGTGTGAAACCGTGGGAAGGGCCTGCCTCACGCACGCCTGTCGCCTGTACGGTGCGAAGTAGTCCGGCTCAGCGCGCCTGTCGCACCTCGATGCTTCCGAGGGCGGCTCGCAGGTGAATGTCCAGCCGGTGTGACGCGGACTCCCAGCCGGGTGATTGCCAGGCGCCGTCCACCTTCGTGAATCCCGGCGCGTCGAGAGACGCCAGGAAGCCCTTCTTGTTGATCCGCACACCAAGATCAAGTGGCACGACAAGCGTGAGGCTGCCGAGTCCCATTTCAATCGTCGCGGATGCGTCGGCGGACCACTCGCCGGTGAAATCCAACCGCACGTCTCCCAGACCGCCCGTGAACTCGAGCTCATCGAATTGCGCGTTCCCGAGACCCGTCGCCGTGAACTCGGCGACGCCGACCGCCAGCTCGAGCGTTTCCATGCTCGCCGGATTGACGGAGCCGAATACGATCTCGGTGTCCGATGCGCCGGTCTTGTATACGAGACCCGTCAGGGGAAGCCCGCCGAGATCCACTACGCTGAGGGCGGCCCCGACCTTCAGCCGGAGGTCCGTGGGTACATCAGGGCTCAGGCCCAGGTTGAGAAATCCATGATCCTCTTCGTCCATGTCGAGATCGAAGTCGATATCTCCGTCATCTCCGATGCCCTCGAAGCCGATAACGAGCCGGGCGGCATCGCCGTCGACGGTCCACTTCCGTTCCGGCCGCATCCGGGCGGCGTCGTACTTGAGGTGCGTGTCGTAGAGGAGGCCGGCATCGGCGGCGGCGACCTTGAGCTCTCCGGCGAAGTACTCGACGTCGATCGTCAGCGATGCTACGCCGTCTGCCTGGCGGCGAGCCCGGACCTCTGTCCAGTCGGTTTCCTGCGCCACCACCGGCGCGGCCGCCACGAGCAGGGCGGCGACCGCCAGCGTCGTTCTAAGCACTGGCTTCACCCTCCGCATCGGAATCGAACGAGTCCGGCGCAGAGAACAGATCATCGAAATCCGCCTGCGAAGCGTGGCCCTTACGACCGCCTCCGCGTGTGAGGATGATCGCTCCGAACCCGGAGGTCACCGCCGCCCAGGTCAGGACACCGGCCGCAAAGAACCCCAGGCCGCGCACGAATCCCAGCATCCCGCCGAAGAGGTAGAGGGCGGACCCGATCGCGAACGGTGCGAGGAGGAAGAGGAGTCCGTTGAACACGTAGTGATACGAGCTCGCCCGCCTCAGCTTGAACCTGTCCATCCAGTCGAATCGCTGTTCCTGCGCTGCTTCTCCGACCGCGTGCGCCACCGCCAGGTATCCCGCCGGAATCGCCAGCGCTACCGCGAGCGCGTACACCGGAATGACCAGCCAGGTGATGATTCCGACGACGAGCAGGAGCAGGACCGGTACTACGAGTAGCTGTCCCGCCAGCCCGACTCCGAACGACCGCACGGTGTCCGCTCGGACCACCTGCGCCACGACTTCGAGGCGGGAGCGGAAGAAGTACACCACGACGAACCCGAGGGCGCACAGGGCGAGCAGCCACATGACCGACGCCATGAGTCCGCCGAACGCGCGCCCGATGTTGTGGCCGATGGAGCCGATGAAGCCACGCTGATTCGAGCGCACGTGCACCCGGACGGGTACATCGATCTCGTCAACGAGGTCGACCGCGATGTCGCCCGCAATCAGGCCACCCAGCTCTCCGGCCAGGAGCGACACCATTTCTCCCGATACTCGGCCGCCGGCGTCGATCACCTCGCCGCCCACCTGCAGGATGTCACCTGACACACGCGCCGACCGAGCCAGAGTGAGCACGCCGTCGAGCACGAGAACGTCACCGTCCACCGTGCCTTCCAGGTTCAGGTCTCCTGACAGAAGCGCCAGGCTCCCCTCCACCAGCTGATCGGCATCCACGGTGTAGTCGTCATGAACGACCAATGCGAGGTTGTCCTCCAACCCGGCCACCTGGCTGCCCAGGACTTCCAGCTGACGACCCAGTAGCTCGACGCCACGTGTGAGTTCCCCGAGTGACATGATTCTGCTGGGCGCGATGGCCACCTGGCTGCCCGAGACAGCGATGGTCGACGTCTCGGGCAGCGCGGCTACCGCGGTCCGGTTCGAGCTCTCCGCGAGCCGGTCGAACAGGGCCTCAAGGGCGCTGCCCGAAGCCGCGTCCGCATCGCCACTCGCATCCGGAATCCACTCGGCCAGTCGATCGGCCAGCCCCGAGCCCTCGAAGAGCGCCGGGCTCGTGAGCAACGACCGCCACGAGCTGTCGAGGGTCCCTCCGGGCTCGTAGCTGCCCTGGACCTCGCCGTCGATGAGCAGTTCTCCCTCACGCAGCGAAATGATGCGTGATTCCCCATCCGCGAGCGCCAGCTCCAGGCTCGCCGCCCCGGCCGCCAGCGAGACCGTGCTGCCGGTCACGGCTTCCTGGGCGGTCAACCCTGACGCGGCGGGCCACAATGCCACCGCCACCGCTATCGCTATCGCTACCATCCACACCCGTCGCATCGTTCTCGAGCTCCCGGTTCGCATGTTCGAAGTCATCTCGGGTACCTCCCGCCTCAGCCGGCGTTGGCCGGCCGCGAGCCGGCGGGCACGTCCATCAGGGAAAGCATGATCCGTAATGAGGCCAGGCCAACGAGCGTCACGGTCGCCACGGCTACAAACGCAGTGAGCAGCGTGAGCTGCCCGGCGATACCCTCGGCCGTCTGCACGATTCCTGTTCCGTACACGAGTCGTCCGACATCCATCACGGCTCCCCACAGCAGGGCGGTGGAGCGCTCGACGATGAACGCCGCAACAGTCAGGGGAGTCAGCTCGGGATACCGCGCGATGAACGTGAAGCCCACGCCGACTGCGGCAACCACGCCCGCGAGCGCGGCGGTCGTCGAGACCCAGTGCGCGCGAATCGTCTCGAGCACGCGAACGCGCCACGACACGGGCAGCCGGACCCGGCGCATCACCCGGTCGGAAAACCCGACCATCGGCTGCAGCGGCGCCAGCGCCTGGAGCAGGCTGTGCAAAGCCCGCAACTCCTCGGCCTCTTTCAAACAGCGCGCGCAGTCCACCGCGTGGGCGGAACTCCGCGCCGAGAGCTTCCGGTCGCCCGGCATCGCGAGCGCCTCCAGCTCTTCGGGCCGCAGGTGCCTCACCTTGTCGTGCTTGTTCGCGTTCATCGTTGGTTCGACTCCTTTAGTCCCTCAGCCTTACGGTGCCCGGGGTCATGGAGTTTCAGCTGACGTCGTCCTCGTCCCGAAGGTCCTCCAGCAGGTCCCGGAGTTCCCGACGGGCCCGGAAGATGTACGTCTTCACGGTACCGAGCGGCACGCCCATGATGTCCGAGATCTCCTCGTAAGCTCTGCCCTCCACGTGCCGCAGCAGGATGGCCGTGCGGTACTCGGGGCGCAGCTCCGCGATCGCATCCTCCAGGTAGCCTGCGAGCTCCCGCCCTTCCACCATGGCGGCCGGGCTCTCCTCCCTCGATTCGAGCGTCAGAGAGGTCGCCTCCTGCCGCTCCGCCGTCACCGCGTCGGGCGCTCCGTGCATCGAGATCGTCTTCACCTGCTTCTTGCGCAGGTGATCCACAGTGAGGTTGTACGCTATCTTGAACAGCCAGGACGAGAATTTGTACGACCGGTCGTAGCGGCGGAGATTGTTGAACGTGCGGACGAACACTTCCTGCGTGAGGTCTTCGGCGAGCTCGCGGTCGCGCACCATCCGGTATACGAGCGAGAAAACGGGGCGCTGAAAGCGCTCGACCAGCTCACGGGCCGCGCGCTCGTCGCTCCTGAGGCACAGGCGTACGAGGTCCTGGTCGCTGCGCTCCTGGTAGCTCACGGCCTTCTTCGTCGACGTTGCTGATCCGTTTGGCCCATCATAACGTGGGCGCAAGCTAGAGTCCGGCGGTTCGGCCGGACAACGGCAGGCCCCACGGCCACGACCCGTACACGAGACGTCGCATGTCCTTCAGAGATCTGTCGGAGTTCATCTCGGCCCTCGAGCGCGAGGGCGAGCTCGTCCGCATCGCACGGCCCGTGGCCGTTGAGCTGGAGATCACGGAGATCGCCGATCGCTGCATGAAGAGCCCGGGCGGAGGGCCGGCCCTGTTCTTCGACCAGCCCGTTCTTCCGGACGGGAGCGTCGCAGAAGTGCCGCTTATCATCAACATGTTCGGCAGCGAACGCCGCATGGCCATGGCCCTGGGAGTGGAGAAGCTCGAGGACATCTCGGACCGAATCCGGGACATGCTGGAGATGAAGCCGCCCTCGGGCCTGAAGGAGAAGCTCCTGCTCATCCCGCAGCTGGCCGAATTCGCCAGGTTTCCGCCCCGCCGGGTGCGTGGGACCCCGCCGTGCCAGCATACCGTCCTGCGAGGGGCGGACGTGGACCTCGAGCGACTTCCCCATCTGCTTTGCTGGCCGGACGACGGGGGACGCTACATGACGCTGCCGCAGGTGATATCGCGTGACCCGAGCACCGGCCGGCGCAACGTCGGGATGTACCGCATCCAGGTTCTGGGGAGCGACCGGCTCGCCATGCACTGGCAGCGGCACAAGAGCGGCGCGGCGCATTGGCGGGAGATGGCCGCGCGCGGCGAACGCATGCCCGTATGCATCGCGCTTGGGGGTGATCCCGCCACGATCTACTCGGGCAGCGCGCCCCTGCCGCCGAATATCGACGAGTACCTGTTCACCGGCTTCCTGCGGAAGGAACCGGTGGCCCTGGCCGCAGCGGTCACGAACGATCTCGAGGTGCCGGCCGACGCGGACATCGTGATCGAGGGCTGGATCGACCCCTCGGAGGACCTGGTCGTGGAGGGGCCGTTCGGCGATCACACCGGGTTCTACTCGGAGGCGGACCTGTATCCGGCGGTACACGTGGAGGCGATCACGCTGCGCGAGAAGCCGGTGTATCCGGCCACGATCGTCGGCCGTCCACCGATGGAAGATTTCTGGCTGGGGTATGCCACGGAGCGCATATTCCTGCCGCTGCTGCAGATGACATCACCCGAGATCGTGGACTACCACATGCCTCCGGAAGGTATCTTCCACAATCTCGTCTTCGTGTCGATCCGGAAGGACTACCCGGGCCAGGCCTACAAGGTGATGCAGGGAATGTGGGGCCAGGGCCTCATGTCGCTGGCGAAGGTAATCGTGGTCGTGGACGACTGGGTGGACGTGCGGAACGTGGCGGAAGCCTGGTGGGTGGCGCTCAACCACATCGATCCGGAGCGTGACGTGATGTTCACTCGCGGGCCGATCGACGTGCTGGATCATGCCTCCAGGCGGTTCACCTTCGGTTCGAAGATGGGCATCGACGGGACGAAGAAGTGGCCCGAAGAGGGCTTCGACCGAAACTGGCCGGACGTGATCGAGATGGACCCGGGCACACGCGCGGCAGTGGATGCGATGTGGTCCGAGCTCGGGATCGAGTTGCGTTGAGCACAGCCGGACTCTCGCGGGCGGCGCTGTACGCCCGGTTCGTCAAGCTGGAGCATACGGGCTTCGCGCTTCCCTTCGCCCTCGTGGGCGCCATCCTGGCGTCATACCGGTATCCGGTCAGCGTGTGGGATGTCTTCTGGATCGTGGTGGCGTTCACGGCTGCCCGGTTCGCGGCGATGGCCTTCAACCGCGTCGTGGATCGCGAGTTCGATGCGAAGAACCCGCGCACGGCCGGCCGCGAGATCCCGAGTGGGGCGCTCTCGGTTCGAGAAGGCAAGCTGGCCGTGGTAGTCTCGTCCGCGGTGTTCATCGGGGCGGCCGCGATGCTGAACCCGCTCTGCCTGGCCCTGTCCCCCGTCGCTCTCGCCGCCGTTCTCGGTTACAGCTACGCCAAGCGGTACACGTCGGCGACACATATCATCCTCGGACTCGCCGACGGGATCGCTCCCTCGGCGGGTTATCTGGCGATCGCCGGCACGTGGAGCGACCCGTGGGTGCTCCTGCCCATCCTCACACTCGCCGTCGGCCTGTGGATCGGCGGGTTCGACATCCTGTATTCTCTGCAGGATGTGGAGGTGG
>CAXMRU010000271.1:0-7210 GCA_964195715.1 Akkermansiaceae bacterium
CCAGCGCTTCCTGGCGAAGCTCAAGCGACGCGGCGTCTTCCGCGCGGCTGCCCTGTACGGGACTGTCGCGTTCGTGGCCATCGAAGGGGCCGACCTGGTCTTTCCACGCCTGGCGTTTCCTGAGTGGACGGTCACGCTCGCCGTGTGGCTCGCGCTCATCGGATTCCCCGTCGCTCTCATTCTGGCCTGGACGTACGAGAGGACTCCTGAGGGGCTGAAGACCACGGATCCGGCAAAGACCGTGGAGCTCGACGCAATCGCAGCGCAGCCACGTCGCAGCCGGTGGCCCGCGGGAATTGCCGCACTCGTGGGAGTCGCGCTGCTGGCGCTCGGCTCCTGGTGGACGCTCACGCGGAGCGGGCCTGGCGCTCAGACCTACGACTCGATCGCGGTCCTTCCGTTCGAGAACATGAGCGATGACCCCGACAACCAGTACTTCAGCGATGGACTCGCCGAGGAGTTGATCAACGCGCTTGCCGGCGTCGAGGATCTCAAGGTCGCCGGCCGGACTTCGTCCTTTGCCCTTCGGGACGCGAATATGGACCTGCGCACGATCGGCGACACGCTCAATGTCGAAACGGTACTCGAGGGAAGCGTCCGACGATCGGAGGATCGGGTGCGGATCACCGCACTGCTCATCGACGCCGAGACGGGTTTCCCCCTGTGGTCTGCGGAATACGATCGCGACATCACGGACATGTTTCTGGTCCAGGAGGAGTTGGCTCAGTCCATCGTGCGGGCCCTCATTCCGCGGCTCGGGGGTGGTGCGGAAGAACTCTACCGGGGCGGGACGTCTGACGTCCGGGCCTATGACCTGTACCTGGCCGGTCGGCAGAAGTGGTATACACGGAGGATCTCGCTACTGTGGGAGGCGCTAGATGACTTCGAGGAGGCGGTTGAGCGCGACCCGGAGTTCGCACTCGGGTGGAGCGGGCTCGCGGATGCGATCGATGCCATTGCGTTCCGGGATGCCCGTGCGCAGCCTCTGGTGCCCCGAGCGAAGATGGCGGCACAGAGGGCCGTGCTCCTCGACCCGGACCTGGCCGAGGGTTGGGCCTCGTGGGGTGTTCTCGCGTTCGAAGCGGACAGAGACTGGACCACGGCCGAGCTCGCGCTGAAGCGAGCGATTGCGCTCAAGCCCTCGTACGCGTGGGCCCGCTCCTCGCTGGGCGACATGCTTCGTTCCCAAGGGCGAGTGAAGGAGGCAATCGAACAGCAGCGGATGGCGCTGGAGCTCGATCCGCTCTCACCAGTCATCAACATGACGTTCGGAACGTCCCTGGCCGCGGCGCGCCAATTCGACGAAAGCCGTGTCCAATACGAGCGCGCTCTCGCCGTGGGGAACCAGGCGTTGGTCCACTCCGCATTGCTATTCTCGGGTCCGCAGTTGGGGTTGGCGAGTGAGGAGATGGGGAATCATGCGGTCAGCTTCGCACGGTTGCTGGGCGCCCCCGACCCCGAGGTCGCCCGTGTGCTCGGGCACGCCCTCGCCAGCGACGGGACAGACGATGCGCTTCTGTCCACGGCGCGAGACGCCCTCGCCACACTGGTCGCGGACAGCGTCTTCACTCTGCGGCAGATCGCGGCGCTTTACACAGGTCTGGGAGACCACGAGGCGGCCCTGGAATGGCTCGAGAAGTCAGCCGCAGAAGGCGACCTTTCGCTGGCCCTCGTCGGCACCGATCCGGCGCTCGACCCGCTCAGGGATGACCCCCGCATGCAGCGACTGATGGACGAGCTAGGCATGCCGAACGGCTACGACCCGGAGGCCGACACGTACGAGCCGGAGGGCTGACTTCGACCTGGTTCTTTCCTGCGCTCGCTCCTGGCCGAGCGCGAACTCGTGACGCTTGTTGCCGCCCGCCGAGCGCCCACCGATCTTCCGCGAGATACGGACGCCTTACCAGACTGGATCCCGCCGAGGCGGAGAGCCAGCATACGGAGCCAAAATGCGATCCCTGACGATTCTGCTGGCCGCGATTCTGACCACCCTGTCCGCGATGCAGCCAACCGCCGCACCCGCCCAGGACGACGGGGAGGAGAGCCTGACCCGACTCCTGCGCTTTCCGGACATTCACGAGGATCGGGTCGCCTTCGTATACGCGGGAGACATCTGGATCGCGGACGTGGGAGGAGGCCTGGCCCGGCGCCTCACGTCACACCAGGGGATGGAGGTCTTCCCGAAGTTCTCCCCCGACGGACAGTCGATCGCCTTCTCGGGCGAGTACAGCGGAACGCGGCAGGTGCACGTGATCCCGGTCGAGGGCGGTACTCCGCGCCAGCTCACGTTCTACAACGACGTCGGTCCGATGCCCCCGCGCGGTGGCTTCGACTACCGGATCCTCGGGTGGACGCCGGACGGCGCGAACGTGGTGTTCCGAGCCAACCGGCTCCCATGGGGCGTCAGGCTCGGCCAGCCCTACCAGGTGCCCCTGGCCGGCGGGCTCGAGACCCCGCTCCCCATCCCGGAAATCGGAGGGGGCGACCTGTCGCCCGACGGATCGCACATGGTTTTCACACCCATGGAGAGGGAATTCCGGACCTGGAAGCGATACCGAGGCGGCCGGGCGCAGGACGTTTGGATCTACGATCTTGCTGCGAACACGGCCGAACAGATATCCGATGATCCGGCCACCGACAACCAGCCCGTGTGGGTCGGCGAAACGATCTACTTCACTTCGGACCGGGACTGGAAGCTCAACCTGTACGCCTACGATCCGGCAACGGGTGACACGAGGAGGGTCACTGCACACGAAGAATTCGACGTCCTGTGGCCGAGCGGTGGCCCGAGCTCGGTGGTATACGAGAACGGCGGCTATATCTACCGCTACGACCCGTCCACCGATACGTCGGCTCGTCTACCCATTCGCGTGGGCGGCGATCTGCCGTTCACTCGACCTTCCGTCCAGAACGTGTCGGACAACATCGAGTCGGCGGAGATATCGTCTTCAGGCGCTCGTGCTCTTTTCGCGGCGCGCGGGGAGGTCTGGACGGTTCCCGCTGAGAACGGGCGTATCCGCAACCTGACCCGCACCCAGGGCGTGCGGGAGATGTCACCCTCTTGGTCGCCGGACGGACGGTGGGTCGCCTACCTGAGCGACGTTACGGGCGAGTATGAGATGTACGTCCGGAGCCGCGACGGCTCGGGCGAGGAGCGTCGCATCACGACGGGCGGTGACATCTGGCGTTTCTCCCCCGTGTGGTCGCCGGACAGCGAAAAACTGGCGTTCAGCGACAAGAACCAGCGTCTCCGTTACGTGGAGGTCGAGAACGGACGGATCGTGGATGTGGACCGCAGCGAGACCAGTGACATCTCCAGCTACACCTGGTCTCCCGACAGCCGATGGATCGCGTACACGAAGACGGGTGCGACCCGAATGCAGGTGATCTGGGTCTACTCGCTCGACAGCGAAGACGCGCAGCCGCTGACTGATCCACTGGTCACCAACTACGCCCCCGTTTTCGACCCGGAAGGCAGGTACCTGTACTTCCTCTCGAACCGCGACATGAACCTGACGTTCTCCGGCTGGGAGTTTTCGTACGTCTACACGGGCCCGACGCGCCTCTATCTCGGCACGCTGCACCCGGACATCGAGCGCCCCTTCCAGCCGAAGAGCGACGACGAGGAGCCCGACGGAGGGAAGGACGACGCAAACGGCGGCACGGACGAAGAATCGGACGATGCTGACACGCCTCTCCGGTTCCAGGTGGCAGGGTTCGAGTCGCGAGTTGTCGCTGTGCCCGGTCCGTCTGGCAGTTACAGCGGTGCCGAGGCGACGACCGAAGGGCCCCTTTACCTGTACGAGGCCACTGGAGCGGATGGCCCGCCCGACCTCAAGCGCTACCTGCTCGAAGAGGAGAAGGAAGAGACGATTCTCAAAGGCGTGGGCTTCTTCAACGTGTCCCGGGATGGGAAGAAGGTCCTGTACTCGGTGCGTGATCAGTGGGGGATCGCGGATGTGACCCCGGACCAGAAAGCCGGAGAGAACCATCTCGATCTGGACGGCATGGAGGTGCTGATCGACCCACGGGCCGAGTGGGCCCAGATCTACACCGACGCTTGGCGAATCATGCGGGACTGGTTTTACGACCCCGGCATGCACGGCCTCGATTGGGAGGCCCTGGGGGCCCGCTACGAGCAGCTCGTGCCACACGTCGCCTATCGCGGAGATCTCGACTACATCCTCGGCGAGCTGGGTGGCGAGCTGAACGTTGGTCACCTTTACGTGAACTGGGGCGACATCCCACGCGTCGAGCGACACGACGGCGGTCTCCTCGGCGCCGAGCTGGTGGCGGACGAGTCCGGACGCTACCGGATCACGAAGATCTTCCCGGGAGAGAATTGGCACCCCGCCTTCCGGTCGCCCCTCACGGAGCCTGGCGTGAACGTGAGCGAGGGCGACTTCCTGCTCGCGATCGATGGACATGAGCTCACGACTGCCGAGAACCCGTATCGCTGGCTTCAGAACAAGGCCGGCCGACCGGTCACCCTCACCGTCAATGATCGGCCTGACATGGACGGCGCGCGCGATGCGCGAGTCCGACCCGTGGCCAGCGAGACCAACCTCCGGTACCTGGATTGGGTGCAGGACCGGCGCCGGCGGGTGGCCGAGGCCTCCGGCGGACGGATCGGCTACATCCATCTCCCGAACACCGCTGTCGAGGGGAACCGGGAGCTGTTCAAGCACTTCTACCCGCGGACGGACTTCGATGCGCTGATCATCGACGACCGGTACAACGGGGGAGGATTCATCCCGGACCGGATGATAGAGCTTCTCGACCGGCCGGTGCTGGCCTACTGGGCGCGCCGCGGCATCACTCCGATGCGCACACCCGGCTTCGCGCACGAGGGGCCGAAGGCGATGCTGATCAACGGTCTCGCCGCTTCGGGCGGCGACGCATTGCCATACTTCTTCCGGTTGCGGGGTCTCGGGCCGCTGATCGGCACGCGGACGTGGGGCGGGCTCGTCGGACTGTCAGGCAATCCTGGGCTTGCCGACGGAGGGTCGGTTTCCGTGCCTCGCTTCCGGTTCTACGACACCGAGGGTCAGTGGGTCGTGGAGGGAGTGGGAGTAGCCCCTGACATCGAGGTCGTGGACCGTCCGGACGAGGTCGCGGCGGGCCGAGATCCGAGCCTCGAGCGGGCCATCGACGTCCTGCTGCAGGAGCTGGAGCGCGATCCTCCGACACGCGTCGAGCAGCCCGCTCCCGTCGTCGATCCGAACTGGGAGGACGGCGGAAGCTGAGTCGAGTCGACAAGGATCCGGAAGGGCCGCCCTTTGCGCCGTTGCCGCTCCGGTTTATCTTGGGCAATGCCTAACGACAGCTTGTGGGACCGGTTGCGGCGAGCTCGAATCGTCCGCGTTCTGCTCGTATATCTCGGCGCCGCGTGGGGTGTGCTCGAGGTCGCCGAGCTTCTCCAGGAGAACCTTTCTCTTCCGGCCTGGGTCGTTCCCGTCGCGTTTCTCCTGCTCGCCATCGGCTTCGTCGTCATCATCGCCACCGCATGGGTGCAGTCGACGCCGGGCACCGAGAGCCGGCAGGATGCCGGGGATTTGCCAGGCGCGTGGGAGATCGACGCGAAAGGCCTGGCGCAGAGCATCAAGAAGGGACGGCTTCCACACCTCACGTGGAGTCGCTCGATCCTGGGCGGAGTGTTCGCTTTCTGGTTCCTGTTCGGACTGGCAGGCCTGTACGTCGTGATCAAGGACAGGGGCCAGAGCTTCGCTCCCGAGGTGGCAGTGGCGGGTGAGGCAGCCGAGGGCATCGCCATCGTCCCGTTCACCGTTCGCGGTCCAGACCTCGAGGTTTGGCGCGAGGGAATGGTGGATATTCTCAGCACCAGCCTGGACGACGTCGGCGGGTACAGGACGATCGACAGCCGTACCGTGATGGCGCGGTGGAACGAGGCTGTCGCGGAGGACGAAATTGCTGATCTCGCCACGACCCTGGACGTGGCAAGAGCCACCGGCGCCCGGTACGTGATCAACGGGAGTGCATTGGCCGTGGGGAGCGACGTGCGCTTGGCGGCCGATGTCTACGATGTCTTCTCGGGCGAGGAAGTGGGGAGCGCGCAGGTGGATGGCCCCGCAGACAGCGTCCTCTCCCTGGTCAATCGGCTGGCCGTCCAGGCCCTGCAGGCCCTGCTGGCGCAGGATGGCGGCGAGAGCGTCACGGCGCGGGCGGCCATGAGCCTCACAACAGCTTCGCTTCCAGCCCTCAAGGCCTATCTGGAGGGCGAGGCCTACTATCGAAAGGCCGACTTTGACCGGGCCATCGAGGCGTACGAAAGGGCCCTGGTCGATGATCCCGATATGGCGCTGGCCCACTTCCGCCTCGGGGATGCGTACGGGTGGAGCGAGAACATAAACACCGAGCGCGGGCTGGAGCACCTCCTCGAGGCGCAGCGGTTGGGAGAAAAGCTGTCCTCGCGGGACAGGGCGATCATGGAAGGGAACGTGGCCCTTCTCGAGCGTGACATCTCGGCGGTCGACGACGTACGCGAGATCACGCGGCGCTACCCGGACGACCCGGACGCGTGGTTCCTGCTCAGTGAGTTCTACTTCCACTATTGGCAGCCACTGCTTCTGGATTGGGACGACATTCAGCGCGTGTTCGAAAGGCCGGTTGAACTCGAGCCAGGGTTCGCCCCGTACTATATCCACCTGTTCGACTACGCGGTGATCCAGCGCGACACCGCGACGGCCAGGCAAGTCCTGGAGAAGCTCCGACCTCTGGGCGTCGCGCGACAGGAGGGGTTGGAGCTGGCCTACGGACTGATTCTCGGAGATTCCACGGAGCAAGCCCAGGCCGCCGCAGCAGTGCGGGATGCGGGCGACTATGTTCTGACGCACATCTATCCCGACCTGTGGCTCACCGCGGGCCGACCAGTAGCGATGGAGCCGGTCTTCCTGGAGCTCGACAGGCGCCGCCATCCAGCGGGCCGCAACCTGGGATGGCTGTACATGACCGCGGGCAAGGCCGCAGCGGCTGTCGAGGCATCGTCGGGACCGGACGTCGACTCCTTTAACCGGCTGTGGGTCCTCTACGCCGTCGATCACACCCTCAAACCGCTCCCGCAGGAACAACTTGAAATGGTGTTCACGCTCGATGCCTGTGGTCCGGCAGCCGGGGCGGCGACTCACTGCCTGATGACCCTCGGGGCGTATTTCGCCGAGGAAGGGAAGGAAGAGGCGCTCGAGAACCTGAT
>CAXMRU010000272.1:0-28389 GCA_964195715.1 Akkermansiaceae bacterium
GCTCAGTCCGCCTTCACCGCCCGTCGATCTCGCTTTCGCTCGTGGCTGGTGAGCATGCGCTTCCGGAGCCGGATGGCGTCGGGTGTCACCTCCACCAGCTCGTCATCCCGGATGAACTCGAGCGCGTACTCCAGGGTGATCTCCCGTGGGGGCTCGAGGACGATGGCATCGTCCGCCCCCGAGGCCCGTACGTTAGATAGCTTCTTCCCCTTGATGACGTTGACCTCGAGGTCGTTCTCCCTCGAATGCTCGCCCACGATCATGCCGTTGTACACGGCCTCGACCGGCCGCACGAACATCTTGCCCCGCTCCTGCAGGTTGAACAGCGAATAGGCGGTCGCGACGCCCTCCATCATCGACACCAGTGCGCCCGTCGTCCGCACTTCGAGGTCACCAGCCCACGGACCGTAGCGCTCGAACTGGCGGTGCAGCGTGCCCTCGCCACGGGTCTCCGTGAGGAACTCCGACCGATAGCCCGTGAGCGCGCGCGAGGGAACGGAAAAGCGCAGGCGGACCAGCCCCCCGTCCCCCTTCTCCATGTCCACCATGTCGCCGCGCCGCTCTCCGAGACCGCTCATCACGACCCCGATCATTCCTTCCGGCACGTCGGCCACGACCTCCTCGTACGGCTCCTCGATGCTTCCGTCTTCACCCAGATGCGTGATCACGTGCGGGCGGGACACGCTGAACTCGTACCCCTCTCGCCGCATCGTCTCCATGAGAATCGACAGGTGGAGCTCCCCCCGTCCCGACACGCGGAAGCGGTCGGGATCCTCGGTCTCATCCACGCGGAGCGCCACGTTTGAATGGACCTCGCGGAACAGTCTCTCGCGCAGCTGCCGCGACGTCACGAAGCGGCCCGAGCGGCCCGCAAAAGGCGAGGTATTCGGTCGGAAGTCCACGGACAGGGTCGGGGGCTCGACCGCGATTCCCTCCAGGCGGGCAGGCGATACCGGGTCGCACAGCGTCGATCCGATCTCGGCCGCCTCGATCCCGGCGATGGCCACGATCTGTCCGGCCCGGGCCTCCTCCACCTCGACGCGACTCACGGCCTCGTAGATGTAGAGCTTGGGAATCCGGACGGCGGGCTCGGGGGCATCCGCGTCCAGCGCCCACACGGCGACGGTATCTCCGTCCCGCACGACACCGTTCTCGATGCGGCCGATCGCCATGCGGCCGAGGTACGGAGAGTAGTCGAGTGTCGAGACCAGCATCTGGAACGGCGCTCCCGGAAGCCCGCTTGGAGGCGGCACGGAATCCACCACGGCCTGAAACAGCGGCGACAGGTCGCTGCCGTGCTCCTCCGGCTCGACCGAACACCAGCCGTCCCGCGCCGAGGCATACAGGAACGGGGCATCGAGCTGGTCATCGGTAGCCTCGAGCTCCATCAGAAGCTCGAGGACCTGGTCGTGCACACGCTCGGGATCCGCGTTGGGGCGGTCCATCTTGTTGATGATGATCACCGGATGGAGCCCCAGCTCGAGCGCCTTGCGCGTCACGAACCGGGTCTGAGGCATCGTACCCTCGAACGCATCCACGAGAAGAAGCACGCCGTTCACCATACGGAGGATCCGCTCGACCTCTCCGCCGAAGTCGGAGTGTCCGGGCGTGTCCACGATGTTGATCTTCACGCCACCCCCGCCGGGAGCGTCCCACCGCACGGATGCGTTCTTGGAGAAGATCGTGATGCCACGCTCCTTCTCCAGCGGGTTGGAGTCCATCACGCGCTCCTCGACCTTCTGGCCCTCGCGGAACGAGCCGGTCTGGCGGAGCATCTGGTCCACGAGCGTGGTCTTGCCGTGATCCACATGAGCGACGATGGCGATGTTTCTAATAGAGTCCAAGGAATTCGATTCCCGTCGTTTGTCGTGGTCTGAAAACCGTGCGCGAGGGTTTCGGATGCACCTCGCGACCGCCCGCCTACCCTCCGAGTTCGGGAAAGTTCGCGCACCGGCGCCGAGGGCCGTTGCTGAGCCTCTCCGGGCCGGAGTAGTTTGGCAGTTCGTGCCGCGTCGCACCACTTCTCCGACGGATACACGATGATGAACGCGCGAGACAAATCCCACCATATGAGAATGCGGGCCGCTCTTCTGGCGGCCGGGATCACGGGCATCGCCGGCCTGGCGGCGTGCGACCTCCCCTCCGCCATGGGGGAAGCCAACTCGCTCATCATCGTGGCCGACGACGCGATCTGGGACGAGGTCGAGGACGACACGTACGCCGCGCTCGAACGCACGGTTTACACGACCCGCAACGAGAAGATATTCAACGTCACTCAGACGGATCCCGAGTCGTCGGAAATCGACCCGCTGCTGCGCTGGCGACAGATCCTCGTGTTCGGGACCCCCGATGCCGCGGGGATTCAGCTGATCGCAGCCAAAGCGAACCGTGAGAGCGTCGCCCCGGGTGAGGTCGTGCAGGCGCAGAACGTCTGGGCGCGTGGTCAGCTCGCTACCGCGGTGGTCCTCGAGCCGGGACGCGAAGTGGAGTCGTGGCGGGAGCACCTGCCGGGCCTGTCCGCCCAGCTGGAGGAACAGTTCAGACAGTACGTCCTCAACCGGATGTTCGTGAGCGGGGCGGACACGGCCACGGCCGCATACCTGCGCAGTGAGTTCGGGTTCACCCTGCAAGTCCCGCGAGTGTACCAGCGCGTGGATCGCAGCGACGGTATCGTGGTGATCCGGAACCACAACCCCGATCCGAGTGAGCTCATACGTTCGATCCTGATCCAGCGTGGCACGGCCGTCGACTCCCTCACACCGCAGATGGTGTACGTGTGGCGCACGACGATCGACGACACGCAGTACAACGTCCCCCAGGATTTCGACACCATCAGCGGGTCCGGCAGGACCTTCGACCTCAACGGGTCCGAGGCGGTCGAGGTTCGGGGGGTCTGGAAGGACCGGGCGGCCTACCCGGCTGCCGGCCCGTTCGTCGCCCGCGCCGTGCGGTGCGGAGACCAGGTCATCTACATGGATGCGTGGCTTTACTCGCCCAACCCGCGTCGCAGCAAGTACGAGTACATGATGCAGCTGGAGACGATTCTGGACTCCTTCACGTGCGTCCGCTGAGCGAGTACGAAACCCCTTAGAGGAAAGCGCCGAACACCCGATGTCTTTCGTACACCTGCACTGCCACAGCGAGTACTCCCTCCTGGACGGAGCCAACCGGATCGACGACCTGATCGATCGAACCGTCAGCCTGGGCATGACCGCCCTCGCGATCACGGACCACGGCAACCTGCACGGGGCATGGGAGTTCCAGGAGAAGGCCCGGAAGAAGGGCATCAAGCCAATCCTCGGATTCGAGGCGTACGTCGCGTACGGCGATCGCCGCCAGAAGGAGAAGCCCAAGGACGCGCCCGCCGACTACGCGCACCTGGTCGTGCTGGCGCGGGACCTCGAGGGATACCGGAACCTCGTTCGGCTCTGCTCCCGCGGATACACCGAAGGGTTCTACCGGAAGCCGCGGCTCGATCACGAGATCCTGGCCGAGCACTCCGATGGCATCATCATACTCAGCGCCTGCCTGTCGGGAGAGGTGGCGAAGAACCTCCAGTTCGGCCGCTACGACCGGGCCAGGGCGGCCGCGGAGTTCTACGCCCGCACCTTCCCTGACCGCTATTACCTGGAGGTGCAGGACCACGGCATCAAGGGGCAGGCCGAGGTCAACGCGGGGGTCTTCCAGCTCGCTGACGAGCTCGGGCTGCCGGTCGTCCTGACGAACGACGCGCACTACCTGCGTCGCGAGGACGCAGACATGCACGACACTCTGCTGTGCATCGGTACGGGCGCGCTCAAGAGCGACCCGAACCGCCTCGCGTTCGACGGCGAGGAGTCCTACTTCAAGTCGCCCGAGGAAATGGCCGAGCTGTTCCCCGATCGCCCCGAGCTGATGTCCAACACGGTCGAAATCGCCGAGATCTGCGGGTTCGAGTTCGAGAAGAAGCACCACCTGCCGGGCTTCCCGGTGCCGCCGGGGTTCGATGATGACATGGCCCACCTCCGGCATCTGTCCGAGGAAGGAGCGCGAGAGCGGTACGGCGACCCCCTGCCGGAGGAAGTCCGCGAGCGGCTCGACTACGAGCTCGACGTGATCGCCAGAACAGGGTACGCCGGATATTTCCTGATCACCTGGGACTTCTGCCGGGCCGCCCGCGAGCTGGACATTCCCGTCGGCCCGGGGCGCGGCTCCGCCGCCGGCTCGATCGTGGCTTACTCCCTCCGAATCACGGACGTGGATCCGCTCGAGTTCGACCTCCTGTTCGAGCGCTTTCTCAACCCCGAGCGCGTGTCGATGCCCGACATCGATATCGACTTCTGCTACGAGCGACGCGGCCGGATCATTGACTACGTGCGCGAGAAGTACGGCTCGGAGTCCGTGGGCCAGATCGTCACGTTCGGCACGATGCAGGCGCGTGCCGCGGTACGAGACGTGGGGCGTGTGCTCGAGTTCACGCCGGCCGAGACTGACAAGCTCGCCAAGCTGATTCCCAATACCCCCGGTTTTTCGCTCTCGATCGGCGAAGCGGTCGACAAGGTCAAGGAGCTCAAAGACCTCTACAAGAGCGATCCCCGGGCCCGGCAGCTCCTGGACTACGGCAAGGCTATCGAAGGACTGTCGCGCCACACCTCCGTGCACGCTGCGGGCGTGGTGATCGCGCCGGGTCCGCTGGACGACTACGTGCCGGTGTGCCGCGACCCGAAGAACGGCGACCAGGTCATCACGCAGTACGACATGGTGGCGCTCGAGAGCGTCGGGATGCTGAAGATGGACTTCCTCGGCCTCCGCACGCTGACCGTGATCCACGACGCCGAGGGGGCCATCCATCGGAGGCACGGCATCGAGATCGACTGGGATGAGATAGGTCTCGACGATCCCGAGGTGTACCGGATGCTGGCTTCGGGCGGCACGCGGGGTGTGTTCCAGTTCGAGTCTTCGCTCGCGACCGAGAAGCTGCGCGCCATGCGGTGCGACCGGTTCGACGACCTCGTGGCCATCAACGCTCTCATCCGTCCAGGTCCGCTGGACACCGGGATGACGGACGTGTTCATCAAGCGGAAGCGCGGCTTCGAGCCAGTGGAATACCCGGTTCCCGAGCTGGCGGAGGTTCTGGAGAACACCTACGGCGTCATCACCTACCAGGAGCAGGTGATGCGCGTCGCGAACGTGCTGGCCGGGTTCTCGCTCGCCGAAGCGGACGTGCTCCGAAAGGCGGTCGGAAAGAAGGACGCGGCCCTCACCAAGAAGGTCCTGGACGATTTTCGGACCCGCGCCATCGAACGGGGGACACCGAAGAGGAAGGCTGTCGAGATCGCGGACCTCATCCGGACGTTCGGTCGCTACGGGTTCAACAAGGCGCACTCGGTGGCATACGCCCTCATCTCGTATCGGACGGCGTGGTTGAGGAAGCACTACGCGGCCGAGTTCATGGCCGCCCTCCTCAGCTCCATCATCGACAACACGGATAAGGTCGTGCGGTACATCACGACCGCCCGATCGATGGGGCTCGAGGTCCTCCCACCCAGCGTCTCGGAATCGCGTTACAAGTTCACGGTCGTGGACGACAGCCGGATCCGGTTCGGGCTCGGGGCCATCAAGGGCGTCGGCGAGTCCGCGATTCGGTCGATCATCGTTGCGAGAGAAGAAAAGCCGTTCGAGTCTCTGTTCGACTTCTGCCAGCGGATCGATCTCAGGCTCAACAACAAGCGGGTCCTGGAATGCCTGATCTCGTCCGGCGCCCTGGACGAGTTCGGCGAGCGTGGGGCCATGAAGGCAGGGCTCGAGACCGTGTTGTCGGAAGCCCAGCTCCGGCAGCGCGAGCATGACACGGGCCAGGAGTCCTTGTTCGGCGCGACGGACGCTGCCGAGCGGCCCGAGCCTCGCCTGCCGCACATCTCCGCCCTGACCGAGGCCGAACGCCTGAAGGACGAGAAGGCTGTCCTCGGTTTCTACATCTCCGGGCACCCCCTCGAGCACTACCGCGACCTCGTCGATATGCTAGCCCTCGAGGCCAACACGTCCACGATCCCTCAAATGCGGGACCGCCGGGTCGAGCTGGCCTGCGTCGTCACGTCGATGAGTGTCAGCGTGGGCCGCAGCAGCGGAAAAGAGTACTGCAAGCTCACTGTGGAGGACTTTCACGGCACCGCGTCGGCCATGGTATTCGGCGACGTGTGGCTGGAGACGAGGGGCCTGTTCGCCGAGGACGCGCCTGTTCTCATCGAGGGGCAGGTGTCCGGAAACTCGCGAGACGAGGAGAATCCCCCCATCTTTGTGGATTCGGTCCGCTTGCTGAACGAGTTGAGCGTGAGCGGCGGGGTCGGAGTATGCATCGAGCTCCGTGAGGGAGACGAGGCACACGCCGGAGAATTCCGGAACGTGCGCCAGGTGCTCGAGTCATCGCCGGGCGAGAGCGGCCTGTATCTGCGATGGCACCCGGAAGGAATGGGAATCGAGCAGCCGATGCTGGCCTCGAGCTCTCTGCGGGTAACGCCTTCAGCGGGCTTGCTCGCGGACCTCCGGGCTCTGCTGGGCAGAGATCAGGTTCACCTGATTCGCGGATAGAGAAATGAACGGAGAGGCGCCTGAAGACCTTTCGAATATGAAGAGGCATCTCGAGGAGCTCCGGACCCTCGCCGAGCGGAGGGGAATAGACGTGAGCGGCGAGATGCAGGAACTGGAGAGGCGTATCGAGACCGCAGCGCCGGTCGGGCTGTCGCCATTCGAGCACGTCCACCTTGCACGAGACCAGGACCGTCCCTTCACCCTGGATTATATCCGGATGATGTGCGATGACTTCATCGAGCTGCATGGAGACCGGAAGTACCGCGACGATCCAGCGATCGTCGGCGGCTGGGCGACGCTGGAGGGGCGCTCCGTCATGGTCATCGGCCACCAGAAGGGCCGCGACATGAAGGAGAACCTGCACCGGAACTTCGGATCTCCGCATCCGGAGGGTTATCGCAAGGCCAAGCGCCTGATGCGAATGGCGGAGAAATTCGGCCGTCCGGTGATCACCCTGGTGGATACCCAGGGGGCCTATCCGGGCATCGGTGCCGAGGAGCGGGGCCAGGCCGAAGCGATCGCGAGAAACCTTTTCGTGATGGCCGGGCTCGAAGTGCCCATCATCGCGTGCATCATCGGTGAGGGCGGAAGCGGGGGGGCGCTCGGGATCGCCGTCGCCGATCGTGTCCTGATGCTGGATCACGCCATCTACTCTGTCATCTCCCCTGAGGGCTGTGCCGCGATCCTGTGGAAAAGCCGGGACATGGCGGCTGACGCCGCGGAAGCCTTGAAGCTGACGGCGGCGGACCTCGCGGACTCGGGGATCATCGACGAGGTGGTGGCCGAGCCGAAGGGCGGAGCCCACACCGACCATGAAGGCGCGGCCGAAGCGCTTCGGGAGGCCATCCTGCGTCACCTGGGCGAGATCGACAAGCTCGACGGCGAACAACTCATCGAGAGCCGGCGCGAGAAGTACTACGCCATGGGCGCCTGGGAAGAGACCGGAGCGGATCCCGCGGATGAGTGAGGATCGCGCACGCAGGTCAGCGCCGCGCCCTGTCTCCGGTGGAAGGGGACAGCGCGGAGGGCACGGTCGTCCGCGTCCTGTACACGCGGCGCCCCGCCCCATCTCGGCAGCGGCGGCGGAAGGCGGACGGGTCTTCCAGATCGCCCAGATCATGTTCAAGGGCGTTCGCACCGAATACTACAGCCACCGTGGCGAAGTCCCGCTGCACGCCAACGAGTACGTGATCGTGGAGGCCGATCGGGGCCAGGACCTGGGTTGGGTGAAACGCACCGTGGACGGCAAGACCCACAGTTGCGAGGGCGGCTGCGACCACGCGCACCATGGCCCGGTCACACCTCCCGCTCGCAAGGTGCTCCGACGGGCATCGCCAGTCGACGTGGAGCGCCGGCTGAAGCTGGACGACAGCGAGCGCGAGGTGCGCTCGCGCACCCGCGCTCTCGTGCACAGGCATCACCTGAAGATGAAGGTGAGCGAGGCCGAGTGGCAGTGGGATCGGAACAAGCTGACGGTCTACTTCACGGCCGAGAAGCGCGTCGACTTCCGTTCGCTCGTCAAAGAGATGGCCCGCACGTTCAAGACCCGCATCGAGCTCCGACAGATCGGGGTGCGTGACGAGGCCAAGCGGCTCGGAGGCATCGGACGCTGCGGGCGCGAGTTGTGCTGCCGCCTGTGGCTGCCCGAGATCGAACCGGTCACGCTGCAGCTCGCCAAGGACCAGGGCCTGTCCTTGAACCCGGCCCAGATCTCGGGCGCGTGCGGGCGCCTGATGTCCTGCCTGCGGTACGAGCACGAGCTCTACGTGCAGGCCAAGAAGCGCTTTCCGCGAGTCGGCAAGCGGCTCGACACCAGCCTCGGGCAGGAAGAGGTCACGGGCTGGGACCTGTTCCGCGAGACGATCTCGCTCAGGGGCAAGAACGGCGATACCCGCACCGTGGGCCTGCAGGAACTCAAGGCGGAGACTGCGTCCGCAAGACGCGGCCGGCGGCGGTCCGGCGAGCCCACCGACTGAACGCATCCACATCCGACGCAATTCGAGGCAGCCCTTCGTGTCCCGATACTACCTGACGACGGCCATCGACTATTCCAACGGAGACCCGCACATCGGGCATGCCTACGAGAAGGTGGGAGCCGATGCGATCGCGCGGTTCCACCGCCTTGTCGGTGAGGACGTGCACTTCGTTATCGGGATGGACGAGCACGGCCAGAAGGTGGCACAGGAGGCGGCGGCGCAGGGCCGGACCCCCCAGGACCTGGTGGACGAGCTGGCTGCCCGTTTCGAGGGCGTGTGGCAGAGACTTCACATCTCGCACGACGGTTTCATCCGGACCACCGAGCCGCGACACAAGCGGGCAGTGCAGGCGCTGGTCGCCCGCATTCGCGAAACTGGCGATCTCTACCGTGCCCACTACGAGGGCTACTACTGCACCGGGTGTGAGGCTTTCAAGCGAGAGGCCGAGCTGGAGGACGGTCGCTGCCCGATCCATCCTTCCCGCAAGATCGTGTGGACGGACGAGGAGAACTGGTTCTTCCGGCTGTCCGCGTATCGCGACAGGTTGATTCAGCACATCGAGACTCACCCGGAGTTCATCCAGCCGGACAGCAGACGTAACGAGATCCTCCGTCTTCTGGAAGGCGGACTGGAAGACATCTCGGCCTCCAGGTCGCGCGTTCCGTGGGGCGTGCCGTTCCCGGACGATGAAGGCGATACGGTCTACGTGTGGTTCGATGCGCTTCCGAACTACATTTCGGCGATCGGCTATCCGGACTCCGAGTACACCCAGTGGTGGCCGGCCGCACTGCACGTCATCGGCAAGGACATCACCCGATTCCACTGCGTCATCTGGCCGGCGATGCTCCTGTCTGCAGGGCTGGAGCTTCCGCGCACCGTGTGGGGACACGGATTCGTGAAAATCGGCGGGGGCAAGCTGTCGAAGTCGGAGGCCCGTTTGCTGGACCTCGACCAGCTGATCGACCGTCACGGTCCGGACGCGTTCCGGTACTTCCTGCTACGTGAGATCCCGTGGGACCGGGATCGCGATTTCCCTTCGGCGGATGCATTCCTCCAGCAGTTCGACGAGCGCTACAACTCGGACCTGGCGAACGACCTGGGCAACCTGCTCAACCGCACGATCACGATGGTGAGCAAGTACCGGGACGGGATCCTCTCGCCCACGGGTGGCACGGAGCTGGACTCTGCCATCGATTCCGCCGTGGCCGGCTACGGTGAAGCGATGCGCGCGCACCGGCTCCACGAGGGCCTGGACTGCGCCATGTCGATCGTCCGCGCGGCCAACGGCTTCATCGATTCCGAGCAGCCCTGGAAGCTGGCGAAAGACCCGGCGGATGCCGACAGGCTGGATGCGGTGCTCGGAGCACTGATTCGCGGTCTGTCCACGACGGCGGTCATGCTCGAACCGTTCATCCCTGCCAAGGCCGAGGAGATGTGGCAGCGCCTGGGAGGTGAGCGATTGCCGTCACTCGAGAGGCTTCCGGAACAGCTTCCATCAGTCGTTCCCGAGCGCTGGGAGATGGTTCTGTTTCCGCGCGCCGAAGCGGACTCAAAGGACAACTGATTCGCCACGCTTGACACCCCTTCCTGCGCTGGAGTAGTCTCCCTCGTCCCGCTCGGATCCGTCTGTTCGTCGGAGCCGAAGCCAAATACCAAGAATGCATGGAGTTACACCGGCTACGGTGTAATTGTGCATCCTCGCGCGTCGAGGCCCGCGTCTTGCTGAAACCGGTGAGACGGTGGTGATCGTGGTACGGGATGGGCCGGCGAGACCGGCCGATCGGCAACGGTTAGCAGGGTACGGAAATATATGTCGTCACACGGATCCACTGGTACGGGGAAGGACAGCCCTGCCCACTGGACGGTTCAGATCATGCCGGACGGCGGAGGCGGCATTCGCACGATGCGAGTGTCTCGCCGCGTCGTACGTATGGCCATGGTCATGGCCGCCACGTTGGCACTCGTTTCGGGTGCTTTCGTCGCGAGCCTGGCCCTGGACGCCGTACGCGAGGCGGAACTCGTTCGTCTCCGGCTCGAGAACCGGCACCTGACGGAGAATCTGGGCAAGGTAGAGAGCCAGGTCGGAGAGCTGGCGAGCACGGTGGACCATCTTTCGGATCAGGAGCGGAAGTTCCGCCTGCTGGCGGGACTGCCGAACCTCGACGACGAGGTCCGCGCGGTGGGTGTTGGTGGACCGCTTCCGGCAGCTGCCGAGCGCGAGGAGTTTCTTGACGCATCACCGCAGTTGGCCGAGCGGACATACGCCGCCGCCTACGACGCGGATCTCCTGATGCGCCGACTCGATCTGCTCGGAACGTCCATCGAGGAAGCGGCGGACTCGGTCGAGCTGCACCGCGAGATCTTCCTCGCGCGACCCTCCATCCGGCCGGTCCAGGCGAAGGACTCGTGGATCAGCTCCAGCTTCAGCAATAGCCGGATGCACCCCGTCCTTCATTACGACAGGCCACACCCCGGGATCGATATCTCGGCGTTCGCCGGAACTCCGATCCTTGCGACGGCCACCGGCCGCGTCACGTACGCCAGCACGAAGTCCGGGTACGGAAAGACGGTGGAGATCGATCACGGCTTCGGCTACAAGACCCGGTACGCGCACGCCGGCAGCATCCAGGTGAGACGCGGACAGCGAGTCAGCCGGGGCGATGTGATCGGAGAGGTCGGCAAGACCGGACTCGCCACAGCGCCGCACCTCCACTACGAGGTCCTGATCGACGGCCGCCAGGTGAACCCACGGGAGTACCTGCTCGACGACATCATATACGAGTGACCAGGGGCGGCCATCCGGCCGCCAGCTCAGCAGGTCGCTTAGCAACCCTGATAGACAGGCAGGTGGTATCCGAGGGGTCTCTCCGAGTGGAGGCCCCTCTGGTCGTTTGAAAATCGTTCCGTCGCCCGGTAGACTTACTGGTTGCGACGCGAAAACCACCGCTCATCCAACGTGGAGAAACGGATGCGAGGCAATCGTCTTTCTGTCCTGATCCTGGTAGCC
Organism: Akkermansiaceae bacterium; assembly: GCA_964195715.1. Lineage (GTDB taxonomy): Bacteria > Gemmatimonadota > Gemmatimonadetes > Palauibacterales > Palauibacteraceae > Benthicola. The sequence continues at coordinate 11,551 of CAXMRU010000272.1, forward strand.
GCCGGGCTCGCGCTCAGCGCGTGCGGAGGCTCCGACGTGACCGTGCAGGTACTTGGCGAGGGCGCGGACGGCCCTGTCCCGCAAGGCAACATCGAGGTCTCCTTCTACCCGTTCGACCGCGACTCGTTGTTCGACGTGCTGGACGCGGAGGCCGCCACGCCAAAGCCCGAGATTCCCGCGGACATGCTCGCTACCTTCGGGCATATCCGTTCTCTGCAGGAAGAGTGGCGGGCCAAGGAATCCGAGTGGTCAGAGTCGCGCGACCGGATGAAGACGCTGTCCGACGAAATGCAGGAGATGGACGCGCGGGCCCGGGGCACGCGCGAGTACATGGCGAAGTACGAGGAATTCGAGCAGCTCGAAGGCAACGAGCGCCGGATCAACAGCGAAAAGGAAGCGCTGTTCGAGGAGTTTACGGCCCTCCAGGACTCCGTCATCACGCGCGTGGACTCGTTCAAGGTGGTCCGTGACACGTGGGAGGACGAAGCGTACGCCGACTACTTCGACCGCGAGCAGTCCCTGGTCATCGAGCTCGGGCGACAGGTGTACGCCGACACCACGAACGCGGACGGTTACGTGACCCGTTATTCCCTGCCCTCGGGCGACTGGTGGATCAACACGCGCATCCGTGTCCCCCGCGGCGACTTCGTGTGGAACCTCCAGATCGATCCCTCGCAGGTGGACACGCTTCGCCTGGATAGCTCCAATGGCGAAGAGCGCGTTCGCCTCTGACCCTGGTGGGTCAACAACAGGCGCGCGTGACGACCGCGCGCGCCTGTCTTCCGGCGGCCGCTCCGACGCCCGGGGCCCGGCCTGACCGGCATTTGCTCCCCTGACCTGACGAGGGGACCCATGAACCGCCCGACGTCCGAAGCCGGCAACGGTCTCAGTTTCGAGGTTGACCGCGACCACATCGGCTGGCTCACGTTCGACCGGCCGGCCGCGTCCGTTAACGTGCTCACGCGCGCGGTGCTGCAGGAGCTCGACTCCCTGCTCTCCCAACTCGAGTCGCGGATCGCGAACGGTCAGATCCTCGCCCTCATCATCCGCAGTGGTAAGGAAGGCGCCTTCATCGCGGGCGCCGACGTCGAGGCCATCGCGGCCCTGGGAAGTGTGACCGAGGCCCGGGCTGCGAGCGTGGAGGGCCAGCGCATATTCCGACGCGTCGAGCGGCTGCGGGTGCCCACAATCGCCGCGATCGACGGAGCGTGCATGGGCGGCGGGACCGAGCTCATTCTGCACTGCGACTATCGTCTTGCGTCCGATCGGGCCTCGACGGGCATCGGCCTGCCCGAAGTGAGACTGGGCATACTGCCGGGCTTCGGTGGCACCGTGAAATTGCCGGCGCTCGTGGGCATGCAGAACGCCCTCGGCATGATTCTGTCCGGTAAGGCGGTGCGCCCGTCTCGCGCGCGCCGCATCGGCCTTGTGGATCGAGTCGTTCCTGCCGGTCGGTTCGCGGCGGCAGTAGGCGACTTCGCGAGTGACGTCATTGGCGGCCGAATCGAGAAGGCCTCTCTGTCCCTCGGCTTCGGGCAGCGGCTACTGGAGAGAACGGGTCCCGGTCGACGGATCATGTTCGGCGCCGCGCGCAAGAAGACGCGGGCGGAAGTCGGGGACTTCTATCCAGCCCCCTTCCGGGCGATCGATGTGCTGGCTGGTGCGATCGGCATGAAAGCGGACGACGCTTACGCGCTCGAGGCCGAGGCGCTGGCCGAGCTGGCCGTCACCCCGGAGTCGCGCAATCTCGTCCGAGTGTTCAGGCTGTCCCAGGCAGCCCGGCGCTCTCTCCCCGACGACGTGATGAGCCGGAAGCGACCGGTTCGAAAGATGGCCGTGGTGGGTGCGGGCGTGATGGGAGGAGCGATCGCCGAACTGGCCGCCGCGCACGACATCCCGGTAGTGCTCAAGGACATCGACCAGGATGCCCTGGATTCCGGGCTGCGGCACGCGAGCAGCTTGCTGCGAAAAGCCGCCGCGGCCCGCGTGTTCAGCGAGGAACAGGCGGGACTCAAGTTCGCCCTGATCACCGGCACCCTGGATTACGGAGCCTTCGACGACGTGGACCTGGTGATCGAGGCCGTGGTCGAGCGAATGCCGGTCAAGCAGCAGGTCCTCCGGGAAGCGGAGGCGGTCTCCCCGGGCGCCGTGCTCGCCAGCAACACGTCCGCGCTCTCGATCGACGGGATGGCGGGTGGCGTAGAGCGGCCGGGTTCCGTGCTGGGCCTCCACTTCTTCAATCCTGTCCACAAGATGCCACTGGTCGAGGTCGTCGCGGGACCCCGCACGTCGCCTGAGACCCTCGCAACGGGCTTCGGCCTCGTGCAGACGCTCGGAAAGACGCCGGTCCTGGTGGCCGACCGCCCCGGGTTCCTGGTGAACCGCCTGCTCGCGCCCTACCTCAACGAAGCGGGGTATCTGCTCGACGACGGGGCGACCGTCGAGAGGATCGACGGGGCGCTCACGGACTTCGGCATGCCCATGGGACCGTTGCGACTGCTGGACGAAATCGGGTTCGACGTGGCTCGACATGCCAGCCGTGAGATGGCGGAGGAGTTCGGCGAGCGGATGCGTCCGGCCACCATCGTCGACCGAATGATCGAGGACGGACGACTGGGCAGGAAGAACGGTCTCGGCTTTTATCGGTATCAGAACGGAAAGAGCCGCGGCGTGGACCCGGCCGTCGAGTCTCTCGAGTCTGCCGGACGTGGATCCGACCCGGAATCCGGTGCCGCCGAGAGCGGACCGGGGATGGATGACATTCGTCGGCGCTGCCTCTACCTGATGGTGAACGAGGCGGCGTATGCCCTGGAGGAGCGGGTCGTGGAGGGAGGCGACGTGGTGGACCTCGCCATGGTCTTGGGAACGGGATTCCCACCCTTCCGGGGCGGCCTGCTTCGGTGGGCGGACTCCGAGGGAGTAGCCACCATCCACGCGGCGTTGTCGGACTTCGCGGCAACGCTCGGCAGCCGCTTCGCCCCGGCCCCACTCCTGGCCACGATGGCGGAACAGAACCGGATTTTCACCGATTCTACCTAGACGCCTGATCGGACGACGCTCCCGCACTCGGGGGGTTCCGGCTCCGGGCGACGCGGGTACTCCCACGGTAGCGATCGTCTACCGGCGGCCGCCGGACGATGTGCGGCACTTCTCGCAGGAACTGCTCCACGACGGTGCAGCGTGCAAGATCACGCTTCTCGTTCTCGGACCCGAGGACGAGCCCATGCAGGTCGGAGAGATGGACCTGCCCCCGGGCGGAGCGATCATGTGGTTCATGTTCCCCGGCCGCTCGTACGAGATTGGGGCCGTGTACGGCGCGAACGCCGAGTTCCTGGGCTATTACACGAACTTTGTCCAGCCCCCGAGACCCGAGACCACGGTATGGCACCTCACGGATCTCTTCCTGGACGTCTGGCAGGCCCCTGACAGCCCGCCACGCCTGCTGGATGAAGACGAGCTGGCGGAAGCGGCCGTGAAGGGCTGGGTCGGATCGGAAGACGTGGAGCGCACGCGGGCCGAAGCGGCGGCCGTTCTTCGCGCGGCCCGCGCCGGACACTGGCCGCCGGGCATCGTCTCCCGTAATCCACTGGAGGCCGTGCCATCTCTACGCTTTCGCCGTGACGCACCGGGAACGTTCTTCGCGAACCTCGTGGTGGGGCGCGTGATCGCCTTCGGCATCTACGCGCTGGGAGCGATCTCGGTTACGTCGATCGTCTTCGCGGGTGTGACCAACGCCCTTCAGCCCGGAACGGGATTGACGGCGGGTCGCATCGCGTGGCTCGTGGTTATTGGCATCGAACTCCTGGCGCTGCTCGGCCTGGCCCTGGCGGGTCGCCTCCCGGCTACCCGGCGGCCGCAGCCCGAAGAGGCCCTGACGGAGCGACTCCTGTTCCTCGGAATCCTCGTGTCTGGCGCAGCCGTGCTGCTGTATCCCGATAGCAGGATGTGGCAGGGAGCGCTGATCGGACTCTACTCCACCCTCGGTGTCTTCCTGGCGATCTTCGCCGTGAGCCGGGCCCTGTTCGACAGGCGTTTTCCTGTCCTCGCCGTGACGGGACTCGTGGTCTGCGTCGTAGCGATTCTGGTCTTGCTTCTGTAGTTCGACCTGTCAGATCGGGCGCGTCCGTCCGCGGGGAATAGCGATCAGACCCTGTTCCACTCTCGCCCCTGTCCGGCGCTCGGCGGCGTCCGCGGCGATCACTTCGCCCGGCTCCACGAAGTTGTAACGGTCGACGATTCCCTGCTGGATCAGGGCGTCCCGGCCGATCCGGCAGTGGTCCATCACGATCGAGTCTACGATCTCCGCCCCTTCCTCGATCTGCGTATCGCGTCCGACGACGGACCGGACGATCCGCGCCCCGCTCACGACAGTGCCGACACCCAGAGAGCTATCCTCGATCGTGCCGGACAGAACGCGCGGGCTGGACCGGTGGTAGGCCTGCGAGTGGATGGGCCACAGGCGGTTGTTGAGATCGAACCGTGGCTGCACGCCCAGCAGGTCCATGTGGGCCGACCAGTAAGACTCGAGCGTGCCGACGTCCCGCCAGTACCCGGTTTCCTCGTACGACTTCACGCCGGGTACCTCGTTTCGGTGGAAATCGTACGCGGCGACCCGATAGTCCGGATCTTCGACCATCAGCGGGACGATCGTCTTCCCGAAGTCCGGCTCGAGTCCTTCCTCCATCACGCGCCTGAGCACGTTCACCAGGGCGCCCGGCTCGAAGATGTAGTTTCCCATCGACGAATAGGCCCAGCCCGGCCGGCCGGGCATTTCGGGCGGCTCGGCGGGTTTCTCCTTCCAGGCGACGATCGTGTCGTCGTCCCGGACCTCGGCGACGCCGAAGCCGGATGCGTCCTCGATCGGCACCGGCAGCATCGCTACGCTCACGTCCGCCTTCTTCTCGCGATGGAACTGGATCATGTGCTCGACGTGCATCCGGTAGATGTGATCGGCCCCGAATACGGCGATCAGGTCCGGACGATAGTCATAGATCAGGTTGAAGTTCTGATACACGGCGTCGGCGGTGCCCTGGTACCAGTCCTTACTCACCCGCATCTGCGGCGGCACCACGGTGATGAAGTCGTCCGGGTGCGGCGTGCTGATGCGCCACCCTTCCCTCAGATGGTGGATCAGGGACTGGGACCGGTACTGCACCAGCACGAAGTTGGAATAGATCCCCGAATTGAGGAGGTTCGACAGCACGAAGTCGACGATCCGGTAGCTCCCGCCGAACGGAACCGCCGGCTTGCTTCGCTCTTCGGTAAGCGGCATGAGCCTTCGCCCCTCGCCCCCGGCCATTACCAGACCCAGCACCCTCAGGTTGCCTCGCATCAGGCTGCTCCGTGTTTGTCTTCAAGGACCCGTAGATACAACGCCTCGTATTCGAGACCGCTGCGCCGCCATGAAAAATCTCGCTGCATTCCGGCCCGGCGCACGGCCGCGATCCTGTCGCCGTCCCTGTACAAAGCGCGCGCGAAGTCCACGGCTCGCGACAGGGTTGGAGCGTCGTACTGATCGAACACTACTCCCGTGGCCTCCCCCGCGGCGAGAGCAACCGGAGACGCGTGCGTCACGCTATCCGCGAGACCGCCCACTCGGTGCACCACGGGAGGTGTTCCGTATCGCTGGCTGATCATCTGGTTGAGTCCGCACGGCTCGAATTGCGAGGGCATCAGGAAGAAGTCGGCGCCCGCTTCGATCCGATGCGCCAGCTCCTCCGAGAACGCGAGCCGGGCCGCCACGTTCGGGTGATGCGCCGCGAGGTCGGCAACGAGCTCTTCGTACCGGGCCTCCCCGGTGCCGAGAAACACGAACTGCGCTTCCCGCTCGACGAGCCCTTCTCCAAGATCCGCGATGAGCGACAGGCCCTTCTGCCCTATCAGGCGGGAGACCATCCCGAACAACGGCACGCCTGCCTCCGGGGCCAGCCCCATTTCAGCTTGCAGCTCCCTCTTGCAGGCGGCCTTCCCGGTCATGTCAGTCGCGTCGTACGTCGCCGCCAGGTAGGGGTCGGCGGCAGGATTCCAGACGCTCGTGTCGATCCCGTTGAGGATGCCCAGCACGGGGGGCTCCAGGTCCGCGATCCACGGATCCAGACCGAACCCGAGCACGGGCGTTGCGATCTCGCGCGCGTACCGAGGGCTGACGGTCGTCACCTGATCGGCCGATAGGAGACCGCCCTTCAGGAAGCCAACCGAGTCTCCCTGCCGCACGGCCTCCACGTCGGGAACTCCCGCAGCCGCCGCGACGCGCGCGGGATACACACCCTGATACGCCAGGTTGTGCACCGTGAGCACGGTTGCGGTATCTCGCTCGCCCGCCGGCCGGTCGCCGCTTTCCAGATACACCGGCGCCAGCGCCCCCTGCCAGTCGTGAGAGTGAATGATGTCAGGTACGGGGCCGAACTTGAAGATGGCTGCCAGGACGGCGCGAACGAACGTCGCGAACCGGTTGGCGTTATCCGGATAGTCGACGCCCGCCTCTCCGTACAGGCCCTCCCTGTCGAACAGGTCCGGAGCGTCCACGAACCAGACGCGAAAGCCCGCTTCGGATTCGGCCGGCCGAATGTCGACCGTGCGCCCTTCCAACGCCACGGTCATCGGCGGACCGTTGAAGGCGACTCCGGCTGCTGCGACGGCCCGGTACAGCGGGAGGGCGAGCGTAACATCGTGCCCGGCCGCCGCGAGATGCCCGCACAGCGCGCCCACGACATCGGCCAGTCCCCCGGTCTTCGCCCAGGGCACCGCCTCACTCGCAATATGCAGAATCCTCACGGCTCGGTCTCTCGTATCGATCTGGAGGGCATTTGTCGCCATAATACCTGACGTCGGTCGCCTCCGCGACGGACGGACGTCGTGCAGCAGAGAATCGGAACAGTGACAGAGGCAGCGTGACCAAACGAGACCGAAAGCAGTCCGGCAACGTGCGATCGAGCAGCAAGGTCCGGTTCGTCGCGGGCTTCGTGGCGTTCTTCGCCGCCCTCTGGTTCCTGTGGGACACCTGGCTTGTCACCCCGTTCAAGCTGTTCGTCGTCCTCCTGCACGAAATCAGCCACGGAATGGCGGCGATCGCGACCGGTGGATCGATCGACAGGATCGTCATCACGCCGGATCTCGGGGGAGCCTGCTACTGTAGTGGTGGAGACGCGTTTCTCACCCTGTCGGCGGGATACCTTGGCAGCCTGCTGTGGGGTGCGGTGCTCGTCCTGCTCGCCGCACATCCTGGACGCCGCACCTCCTGGGTCACGGCCGTCATCGGCGCCGCTATCGCCATCGTGAGTGTTCTATTCGTCCGAAACCCGTTCGGACTCCTGTTCGGGTTGGCGTTCGGCGCAGCACTGATCGCCGCGGCACGCTACCTGCCCTCAGTCGCCAACGCCCGCATACTGTGGGCGCTCGGCCTCACGAGCTGCCTGTACGCGGTGCTCGACATCAAGAGCGACGTGCTGGACCGGCCGGAGCTGCGGTCGGATGCGAGGATGCTCGCCGAGATGACGGGCGTGCCGACGGTGGTGTGGGGAGGGCTGTGGATCGGGGCGGCGCTGTTCGTATGCTGGCTGCTGTTTCGCCGGCTCCTCAGACAGGCTTGACTCGTGTGAGAGCCTGCGGCCGCGCGACCTCCTGGTGACCGGATGACGCGCCAGGACCCTTCACCTGATCCCTGCCGGCCAGCTTCGCCTCGTAAAGCCTGTTGTCCGCTCTCTCGAGAAGGCGGGTGATTTCTTCGCCGTGCTCGGGCCACGAGGCAACGCCGATGCTGATCGTGATGTTGACCGCAGCGCGGTGACCCGTGATCCGGATCGGATTCTCCGCGATTGCCCGACGCAGCTGCTCTGCCATCGCCATCGCGCTGGTCGAGTTCGTTTCCGGCAACGCCACGACGAACTCCTCACCGCCCATGCGAGCGGCGAAGTCCCCGGCACGTACGCGATTGCGCATCACTCGTCCCACCGACTGGAGGGCCAAATCGCCAGCCGCATGCCCGTAAGTGTCGTTGAACTGCTTGAAGTAGTCGATGTCGATCGCCGCGAGCGAGATCGGACGTCCGTAGCGCCGTGCGCGGGCGACCTCGCCCTGCCACCGGTCCTCGAACGTCCGCCGGTTCATCATTCCAGTGAGCGAGTCGGCCGCCGACAGGATGTGCGGCTTCTGCATTCGAACGTTGACGAGCGTGCCCAGCCAGCCCATGGCGCCGAGGATCAGGACTCGTCCGATCTGTGAACCGAGATCGAAACTACCGTATGTGAACGGTGTGAACTCCGGCGAGTTCAGATTCCACAGGCTGAGCGACACGAGCACGATGACCACGTACTGCACCACCGCCGTGAGACCGGCAACCGCGCACGCCCGATGATCGAGCCGGATCGTAGTCGCGGAAAGAGCCAGGAAGTAGAGAGGGAACACCATCTGGCTGTTCACCGCCGCGTGAGGATTGCCCGCGATGAGGAACGCCACCAGGCCAGCGCTCACCATGGTCACGTCGAACAGGGCGGTCCCGAGCCCCATCCACCACTTGTACGGTGCCCTCCGGATCATGAGGAAGATCAGGACGCTGAGTGGGGCAGTGAGAAGTCCCCCCGCCAGGTGAATCCGGGACTGGGCCGATTCGGGAGACCGAATGTAGGACAGTGCCGCCAGAACCAGGAGCACCGATGTAAGCCCGACGCGTGCTCGGGCGATGATCAGCTCACCGGCTCCTCCGGTCTGGAGGAGGGAATCTTCGGGCGCCTGGGTGAATAGCCGCCGGATAGCGCCAACGGATCTCACGTGTGGTGTTCCGCCTTCCTCGCTCACGTTTCGGGTCCTGTCGGTCCGATTGACGGGCAATCGCCGTGCCGGAGGCCCCGAAACCTGGCTTCAGCGTCCGGTGGACTCTGGAAAGAAGGCTCCGGTGGGACCCGGAAACACCACGGGGCTCTCGAAACCGCGGTTTGACACGCTCGAAACGCCGAACAACCGATTGTCGATGATCACGTTCTCGAGCGTGTGCTCGGTGGAATCACCCACGAAGACTGAATGATTCCATTCCGTGGAAGTGGTGAGACGCCAGTAGATGCGGTATCCCGCAATATCTGCCGCGGTGGATCGATCGACCGGCGACCACGACAGGCACGGGTCACGCGGACACGTAACGATCGAACGCCCACTTTACGCGCTCCAGCACGTCGGACACCGTGATGCGGTCCATGCGACCCTCTCTTGAGTCCTTACGCGCCGGATCCGGAACCTCACCGGCGTCGTGGTAGGCGTCCACAACGAGATCGCGGAACCGGTCGTATGGACCGACACGCGCCGGGTTCGTATGGCCGTACAGCCCGACCACCGGAACCCCGAGTGCGTGCGCCAGGTGCAGCGGCCCGGAGTCTGGACTGACGAGAAGATCACAACCATCGACGGTCCACATCATCCGCCGAACGTCGTCCGCGAGGGTCGAGATCGGTGAGCTCTTAGCGCTATGGCAGATAAGGTCCGCGGCTGCTTTCTCCCGCGCGGCCGGTCCGCCTACCAGCAGGACCGTAGCTTCGTACGTCTGCCCGAGCGCGTCGGCCAGCTCGGCGAAGTGCTCCGCCGACCAGTCCTTCCGAACGACGTTGGAGCCGAGAACCAGCCCGACCACCGGAGCGGCCGGGAGCCGACCGAAGAACGCCGCCTGACGGGTTCGCTCGGCTTCGTTGAACGTGATCCGCCACTGGAGTGGATCCGGTTGCGGGATTCCAAGGCGATCCAGAAAGCGTAGGAGCATATCCTGTGTGTGCGCCCACGGCCCGGACTCAATGTGGAAGTTGCTGAATCTCCACACCCCCTCCCGGACCTTGTCTCTATCAAGGCCCACGCGCACAGGCGCCCCCGAAAAGACGGTCGGGAACACGCCCTTGAAGTGGCGCTGCATGTTAAGAGTCAGGTCGAACCGTCGTTCCCTGAAGTCATCGCGCAGTCGCTCAATAGCCCGGAAGCCGTCTTTCCGGTGGAACACGATCACGTGGTCCACACTCGGGTGCTCCCGCAGGACCTGCGCTGGAGCCGGCTCCGCCACCCACGTGATCCTCCGCGTCCGGTCATCGTCCTTGAGGGCATTGGCCACGGGCAGCCCGTGTACCACATCGCCGATCCCAGTGAGCAGGACGATGCAGATGTCGGTGGCGTGATCGTCGAGCGTCATACGCCAAGGTATAGGCGGCGAGCCTCGGCGTCAGGGCCGGCGGCAGGGTTTGCGGGGATGACGTCGCCGGCGGAGAATGTCTGAGCTCACGCACCGAAAGGAGAACGCCGAATGTCCCCCGTGATTCGCGAAGCCGACCTCGAGGATATCCAGCGCATAGTCCTGTTCAACCAGGCGATGGCCAGGGAGACCGAAGGACGCGAACTGGATCGACGTACGCTCACGAAGGGGGTGGAGGCGCTGCTCAAGGACCCGGCCCGCGGCCGATATTTCGTCGCAGTGAAGGGCGACGAGGTGGTGGGCCAGGTGATGATGACCATGGAATGGAGCGACTGGCGGAATGGACAGGTGTGGTGGCTGCAGAGTGTTTACGTGTCGAAAAGGCACCGCAGGGAGGGGATATACGGCCTGCTGCACGAGCACGTGCGCGAGACGGCGCGATCGGAAAAGGTGATCGGCATCCGGCTGTACGTCGACCGGGACAATATCGCCGGCCAGGAGACCTACCGATCTCTCGGCATGGTCGCCTCGCAGTACCTGATGTTCGAGGAGATGTGGGCTTGAATGCCTGATTTCAAGCATCTTTTCGCACTTCGGCCATGGCACTGTCGCCTTGATTGTCGCCTGTCAATGTCCGATCCACCTGGTCGAAGTACCGCTCCACGTCACCATAGGCCGGGTGGAACTTGGCATACGCCATCGTCGTCTCGATCCGCTTGTGCCCGAGCTGCTGCTGTATCAGGGGGATCGGCATTCCCTCGCGCGCCAACAGAACGGCCGCGGTGTGCCGGAAGTCGTGGATCGTGTGGTGAGGTAGCCCGGCGTCGCGAACGGCCTTGCTATGGGCATGGTGGAGCACCCTGCGGTGGGCCGTGAACAGCGCGTCGTGCCCCGCCAGCCCGAGGTCGTTGATCCGACCCATCAGGCTGCGCGCTACCGAGCCGGGTACGAATACAGGTCGGACACCTTCCTCCGTCTTGGCGTCGTCCAACAGGACCCGGCCGCCGCGTATCAGGCCATCGTTGCGCTGGAACCGGAGCTTGTTGACCGTGATCGACTCGACCTCGCCCAGCCTCATCCCTGAACGGAACAGGACCTCGACCTGAAGCCTGTACTTGGCGGGCAAGTGGGCCATGTACAGGACCAGTTGATCCGGTTCATAGTAGTTGATCCGCTTGGGTGCCTTTGGCCGAACGATCTTCGGTCGCTCGGCAATCCATCCCCTCTCGACCGCCTCGGTTGCGAGCAGCGATACGGCGGCGAGCTCGAACCGCACGGACCCCTTCGACTGTCCCGAAGCGATCCGCGCGGCCTTGAACTCGGCTACCGCTTCACCGGAGAGAGCGTCGTGGACAAGCTGAGTCTGGCAGAAGTCCGTGAAGTGCCCCAACGCCCCCGTGTACCGCTCGAGAGTGGTCTTCGCGATGTCGGGTGCCTTTACGCGCAAGAACGTGGCGACAGCCTCATCAAGCGTGACTACATCGGAGAGCAAGCGATCCATAGTGTCAGTCTGCTTTGCTTCGTAGACTTCCATCGCAGATAGGCGACCATCCGCGAAGGCCCGGAGAATGTCGAGTCGCCGTTGCTCGTGCAGGTCGTCAAGCGCGGACTCGAGACGGCCTGCTAGCCTCTTGTTCCTGGTCCCGAGCGACCGCTCAACGCGACCGATCTCGGGCCATCGACGCTTGATATACCAGTTCGGGGATCTGTGCCGACGGATCGGAGTCAATGTTGTGTCCTCCGTTCGATGAACTCGTTCAAGTCCGAGAGTCGCCAGCGTGTCCGGCGATCGGATAGCTTCACTCGAGGAATCGGCAGTTCGTAGAGCTTCTGCGGATGGATGTCGAGATACCGCCCGGCTCTATCCGCGGTCAGCAGCAGGTCCTCGATCGAGCCGCGCGCAGGTCCCGGTGCGGTCATACTCTACCCGAACCCATTCCCCGACGGCGAATCGGGAATACCTGTCGACTCGTCGGTGAGCACCAAGTGGATCTTGGGTAGCTCTTCGCTCACCTGGACTCTCTGCGTGAACATTGCAAGGTGCTTCCCGACCCAAGACAGTGCGAGAACACGGGTCCGGGCACTGTTCGAGCTCTGCGCTATCGACCACAGTTCTCGGAGCACGTCGTCCGCAGTCACGCGCGTCTTACGGGCTCTCTCGGCTTGGGATTCGCAGATGGCCGCCCCAATCTCTGGTTTTCTTAGGTTCTCGAACCCGATAGCACTTGCACTCCGGGCGCTGTATCCGGCACGAATGGCCGCCTGGGTTGCGTTCAGGTCGACCAGGTACTCGCCGACGAATCGCCTCTGCTTTTCGGTCAACAACATCGTGCCTCCAGTCGACGGGCAGTCGAGTCGACAGGTCGCCAGTACCGGCGAGCACATTTTCCACCGTTCCCTTGTGTGCTCGACTCGACTGCCCTTCGCGCATCTCTCTCAATGGAAGTAGGGTGGCACCAGTGACCCACATCTAGGGGAAGGGTGGGGAGGGGGAGGTTGTGGCGTCTCACGTGCGTCATCGTCTAAAGCTCCGTCGGACTGCAAGTCGTGCGGCTTCGATCCTGCGAGTCCTGGAACGCAAAAACGACCGAGCCCCGCGCAACCATTCCTCGCCGAACTGCTTGCCTTGCCAGTTGATAATCCGTGCGGCGCGCTGCACAGCGCTCGGGTCGAATGGATGGAACGCCAGGCGCAGTTTGGGCAGCATTCCCGGTCTCCAGAGTTCGAGGATCAGGCTAGTATCTCTCCATCGACGCAGGCTGCGCTTCACTGTCGACTCTGAGACGCTTAGCCGCCGCGACATCGTCTCGATCGACAGCTGACATCCCGGCCCGCGTCGGGTCTCGTGCTCCAGTAGTAGCCACACAACCACATCAGACGGGGTCATCCCGGTGGTGCGAGGCGACTTCCTCACGGCGAGCCAGTCGTAGCGTATTGGATGATTCCTCACCTATGGTTGTCGTTCCTCTTGGAGGTTCTCGTGTTCATGTCAGTGCTTCTCGACGCCCGTTGCGCTTCCTTTTCTAGGATCGTCGGGCGGTCGTTCTTTCATCCGGTTGTGGTTCAGACTTCGACTGGCGAACCGTGATAGTGATGGTTCTCCGGCTGCGCGAGCTGCCTGATCGCGGCGTCCCGCACGGCCCGACGAATGAACGCGGACACGCTCAGGCCAGCGTCCGTCGAGGCACGCTCGGCCAGCACCTTGTCCACCGGCTCCACCTTGAAGCCGACGAACTCAGTCATGGGCGCCTCCCCTGTCGGTTTTCTGGGCACATCTTCCTCCTGCGTGAACGAAGTGGGCACTGTTATAGTAAAAGCTATTTATCGATTTGTCAACCCATGAGACTGTACGACAGGATCTGGCGGGGATAGTCTTATGAGACGGTTAGTAAAATCACCTTGTCGGGAGTCCGGTAGTGGACACGTTAGGCGAACGGCTGCGCTACGCACTGCAGAGGAAGGACTGGAGCATCGCTGAGTTTCAGCGGCAGCTCGTGAAGTCGGCCGAGGAGTACTTCGAGGCGACTAGTACGCCCGTCCCGGGCGTCTCCCGGCCCATGGTGTTCCGCTATCTGAAGAACGAGGGCGCCCCGCCCTCCCTCGAGTGGTGCTTCGTTGCCGGAACGCTGCTCGGGCTCCGACCGGAGTGGCTAACGTATGGGAACGGCGCCCCGACCGAGGCTGAGGAGCGGCGGCGGCTTGTAGTAGGACACGCGCCCACCGTCACCGTCTCGGATCACGTGCTTGCGGAGATGATCGAGGAGGCGGCCGAGCACTTCTACATCGGCGAATGGCAGGCGGCAAGTTGGTCAGTTCACGAGCTATATAGAACGGCACTGGAAGGGTGCCAGGACCAGGAAGAAATCACGGAAGCGCAGTCACAGCTCATCGTGTTCGGTTTGTATCGGGCCCTCGACTTCCCGGTGTCGCAACTGGGCGGTTCGTGGGATATGGTCGGCAACTTCATCATCACCACGACCGGGCTTTTCAAGATGCTGCTCGCGTCCGAGCGGCCGACCACTCTCAGTGCCCTGATCGAGAAGTTGTCTTCTGAGTACAGTCCGTCGATCACGCTGAAGTCTGACGTGTTCGACTAGTCGCGCACGGAATAGGTCGATCCGTGCGTGACATGGAGCAAGGGGGAGTAATGGCTATCAAGGATTGGATTCAGGGGTGGAGTGTCGGGCAGTACGTCGTCACGACGATAGGAAGCTTAGTCGTCGGGTGGTTTTTCGCGGCGGATATAGCCCACAGTGACGCGCAGATGCTGGTGGTGGGAGCCTTCTTGACTATCTGGCTCTGGCTGCCGATTAGCTTCATCTGGTTCGGCGGTCGCCAGAAGCCGCCCAGCCCTCCGGCGTAACCCCGCCGCCTGCGCTTCCAGGTCGCGGGCCTCGAGTACTAGTCGCCGGATCTCTTGTTCCATGAGTGGACGGTAGGATGACCGATCAACAAGACGTCAACGGAGTGCCGAAGAAATTGAGGAACGGCCTAGCGTTCGCCCTGGCCGCGCTGGTCTTCATCTGGGGCTTCTTCTGGGCTGACATACTGACCTTCCTCAAGGAGTGGCAGGGCGCCTTCGTTGCCCTGGCGGGCCTCGCCACGGCGAGTGCAACCGCTGCGCTTGTGTGGATCACGTACAGGCTGGGACAGCTCTCGGAGCGCCTCGTCGCGGTCGAGGAGGGCCGGTTCCTGGGATTTGACGAGGTTCTGCGGCCGCACGTCAAGGGCATGATTGATGTACTTGATGGAATACTTCCGGAATTCAGGAACATCTTCTGTACGGCTGTGAAGAGACCCCTGTTCATCGACAAAGGAGTCGTTAGATCCCTGATCGTCCGGCTGGATGTCCAACTGCGCTTATTAGGTGATGAACTCAAGAAGCTCTCACCACTTCTCGACAAGGCGCCGCCGCCGTCTGCTGTGCGCGTTCAACGCCTTCAGGAGTACTTGAAATCGACTCGGGAGCGAATCCGTACGGCCGCTGACCTCATAGATAGTGGAAGCGACCAGCAGATTGCATTCAGCCTTCGGGATACAGCTTTCGACGTGAGCCTGCTGTACCAATTGGCAGCAGACTTCACTGGCACAGGCGACTACGCTGGGAGGGCGTACTTCGATGAGATAAAGGACCCGATGGCTGAAAGCTGGGAGGTATACAAATCCGCCGCATCGGACTCCGGCGATTCACCCGAATCGGACTGACCATTCCGCCGGGCGAGCTAATCCCACTCCAGCATAACCCCACCGCTCGAGACCAGAACCGGCTATCAAAGCGAAGCACCCGGCGTGAAGCGGGCGTTCGTAAACAAGCGGGGTATCGTGGCTGAACGGCCCCCCGAATGTCGCGACTCAACGGATAGCGAGATCGGTATGCATGCCCAGTTGCGCACCTGAAAAAAACAGGTTCGTGAGAAACGAATGAACCTGGCTGCGTTTCCAGAATCCCAGCTTCACGTGCGACTCCAGATCAGGTTGTGCCGTCGAGCGAAAGAACGCCTCGAACATGCGACTCGGCAGTTCGTTCAGGTCCTTGTTGTACGCTCGCATCTTATGGTTTGCCACCAGCGCAAAGTGGGCCCAGCCAAGCAGAAGGCGTTCGACATCGACCGTTGTAACCTGTGAGCGTGTCGGAAACGAGTTCAACAGTAAGTAGCACGTCAGTCCGAGGTAGAAAGTGTCGTCGAGGACTTGCTCCACGGCCAGTCTGCTTTCAGTTGGAAGAGCCTCCGTAGAGGACACCTTCAGGAATCGCTTGGGAAAGCAAAGCCCCCTCTCAATATCTGGGTGGCCTATGTCTACACCGGGACGGGTGCCTCGGACGACCCCAAGAAAGAAGTCGCATTGGTCATGGACAGTCTGGAAGACTAGCTGTCCCAAGCTCCGAAAATCACTGTATTCATCAGACGCAAAGTAGTCCTGGGGGTCCATGACCGCTTGAGCAGCACGTTCATATAACTGCGCGTAGTCATCAAACGTCTTACCCATAAACGTCACCCACCTCTCGGGGGAGGCTCAGTCCGACGGGTCACGCAAGGGGGTACTGCGGTCACGCCTCTGGACGCCTGAGTATACAATCCCGCCCGCCGCCGTGCGAGCAACGCGAAGTGCCGTTGGATCATTCCCCGGAACTGATAGTCTTCGGCTCCTCTTTCTCAATCAGTGACTCCATGAACTCTTGGTGCTCCAGAAGACGGTATTGTCCTTCTTCCAGAGCCGCGAGGCGCGCCGCCTGTTCTTGGAACCTTTCGCCGGAGCCTTCCTGTTCCGCACGGCGGATGGCAATCCACTCGTCGAGGAAGTGCCCCAGGCGACGAGACACAGGTCGCAGGAGAATGACACCGCCCACGATGCTTGCGATGATGACCCAGAACACAAGGAGGGGAATGACAATGGGGTCCACAGATTCATCTCTCCTTCCCAACGTGGGAGTCTTCTGGCCGTCAAGGCCAACTACGAACCACTACGTCACTCCGGAACCGTGTGTTTCCGCAGGCCCGTGTCGGGGCTTCAAGCAGCCCACCCGCCGCCGTGCGAGCAGCCCGCAGAAGGACGTAGCGCGCCATTGTGAGAAGGGGCAGCCCTCAAGAGCCTTACCCGGCCGGTTCGGCCGAGAGGCGTCCCCCACGCACCGTCGCGCCCACTACGAGCGCCGCGCTCACAAGCGCAACGTTCTTCAC
>CAXMRU010000273.1:0-10174 GCA_964195715.1 Akkermansiaceae bacterium
TTCAGCTGACACGAGCGGACCCGGAGCCCGCGAGCAGTTCCGCGTGTCGGACGAGCGTTCCGTATCGGAGATCGAGGCACTCGTGAAGGAAGCCGGACTGACGCCGGTGTTCGAGTGAGCGAGCAAGCGAGCGACACGGAGGTGACACGATGCGCATGACCGCGACCGTGAGAACCGGTATCGCCATCGGACTGGTCGTTGCAGCCCACGTTGCACAGCCGTTGTCCACCACGTTGTACGGCCAGGACGCCGGCACCCCGGGAGCCTACCTGGGGGATCTCACCTGGCCGGAGGCAGAGGTGCGAATGCGGGAGGCGCCGCTCGTGATCCTGCCGTTCGGGGCCGGTGCGAAGGAGCACGGTCCGCATCTCCCGATGAATGCGGATGCCGTGGTCATGGAGTACCTGTGCGAGCAAGCCGTGGACTCTCTGCCCGTGCTGGTAGCGCCGCCGATCCTGCACGGATGGTTCCCGGCCTTCCGCGACTTTCCGGGCACCGAAGTCGCGGACCCGGACGTGTTCCAGGCCTATGTGCGCGAGGTCGCGCTGTCGCTCGTGCGTCACGGGGCGAGACGGATCGTGTTCCTGAATACGGGTGTCACCCGTGCCACCGGACTCCCGATCTCGATCGCGGCGCGCGAGATCCGGATCGAGACGGGCACGCCCACGCTGGTCGTGTCGTGGGACGACATCGAGCCGCCCGAGCTCGAGGAGTACATGGAACAGCGAGCCGGCGGCCACGCGGACGAGGTGGAGACGGCAATCCACCTGTACCTGCAGCCGGAACTCGTACACATGGAGCGTGCCGTCGCGGATTACGGACGAGGGGCGAAGGACTATCCGGGTTACCGTCCGGGCCTGTTCTCGCGCGATCCCGCCGACCCGGCCTATTCCGAGACGGGCCTGTACGGCGATCCGACGCTGGCCGAAGCGGAAGAAGGCGAGCTGGCGCTGCGTCTGATGACGCGAGAGTGGTTGTCGGCACTTCGCGGCTTCGCGGCGGAGCCCCTGCACAGGAAGGAGTCGAGATGAGCTTGGACGGACCGCAGTCCCTCAGAAATCTGGTCGACTACCAGGCCGGATCGATCGTGAGCCGGCAGATCGCCAAGGTCGGCGGCGGCTCGGTCACGGCCTTCGCGTTCGACGCGGGCGAGGGGTTGAGCGAGCATACGACGCCGCACGAAGCGCTCATCCAGATAATCGACGGGACCGCTCGGGTCGAGATCGCGGGAGTGGCGCACGCCGTCGGTGCCGGGGAGATCATCCACCTGCCCGCCGGGATCCCACACGCCGTGCAGGCGGAGGAGAGGTTCCAGATGCTTCTCGTGATGATCCGTACCGAGGTCTGACGCAGCAGGACGTGGCAGGTTTCGCGGCGGACCATGCCCCGTCACATTGTCGGCGTCCGGCGGGCCGGACCCGCTCACGTCATCGAACAGTCAGACAGGAAGACGATACATGAAGCGCCCCCTTCTCACCACGGCCGCGCTCGTCACGCTCGCGTCGCTGACCGCATGCAGCTTCGGTGACGGATTCGACGACGCCGCCAGGACCATCTCAGCCGTCGACCTCGCGCAGGGTATCCAGGATCTGTCGGCCGACTCGATGGGAGGACGCGCCCCCGCCTCGTGGGGCGAAGAGCGCACCGTGCGATACCTGCAGCAGAAGTTCGAGGCGCTCGGCCTCGAGCCGGGCAACGGCGTCAGCTGGGTCCAGGAAGTACCGCTCGTGTCGCTTGCGGCGGACCCGGATATGGGGGCCGTGATCCGGGGCCGCGGGACAGTGAACCGCCTGCAGCACGGATCGGACTTCGTGGCCGTTACCGAGAGAGTGGTCGAGGAGATCGGTCTGGAGGGGTCGGAGCTGGTGTTCGTGGGCTACGGGATCGTGGCTCCCGAGTTCGAGTGGAACGACTACGAAGGCGTGGACGTGCGCGGTAAGACGGTCGTCGTGCTGGTCAACGATCCCGGATTCGCCACGGAGGACGTGGCGCTGTTCAACGGCCGGAGCATGACCTACTACGGCCGCTGGACCTACAAGTACGAGGAGGCGGCGCGTCAGGGGGCGGACGGCGTGCTGGTCGTCCATCAGACGGGTCCCGCCGGATATCCGTGGGCGGTGGTGGAGGCGGGCTGGTCGGGTCAGCAGTTCATGCTCGCCGAGAAAGGTGACGAGCCGCTCGTGAAGGTCGAAGGCTGGATCTCGGAGGAGACAGCCCGCACCGTGTTCGCCCAGGCCCGGCTGGATTTCGACGCGCGGTCGCGGGAAGCGGCCACGCGGGAGTTCACACCGTACGAGATGGGCCTCAACCTGACTCTCACCCTGCGGAACTCGATCGAGCGATCCACGTCGCGTAACGTGCTCGCACTGCTGCCGGGCACACAGCACCCCGAAGAGATCGTGATCTACACGGCCCACTGGGATCACCTGGGCACCGACCCGTCGCTCGGCGCGGACAGCATCTACAACGGGGCGCTCGACAACGCATCGGGCACGTCCGGGCTGGTGCAGATGGCGGGCGCCTTCGCGGCACTCAAGCGGGCGCCGGCGCGCTCCGTCCTGTTCATGGCCGTGACGGCGGAAGAGCAGGGCCTGCTGGGGACGGCGCACTACGCGTCCCACCCCGTGTATCCGCTGGACGCGACCGTGGCCACGGTCAACATGGACGGGCTCAACATCTGGGGCCCCACGAGCGACCTCACGGTCGTGGGATACGGGATGTCGGAGCTGGACGACGTTCTGCAAACCGCGGCCGACGCGGCAGAGCGCACGCTGGCTGCCGACCCGGAGCCCGAGAAGGGGCACTACTTCCGCTCCGACCACTTCGAGTTCGCCAAGCGGGGGGTGCCGTCCCTGTATCCCGACGCCGGTGTGCAGGACATCGAGCACGGCGAGGAGTGGGCCCGCGAGCGACGCGAGGAGTACACACGGGAGCACTACCACAAGCCGTCAGACGAGTACGAACCGTCTTGGAACCTGGAGGGGGCCGTCCAGGACCTCCGGCTCATGTTCGCGGTGGGCCACGCGCTGGCGACGGGAGAGGCGTGGCCGAACTGGCGTGAGGGGACGGAGTTCAAGGCGGCGCGGGATGAGATGATGGGTTACGAAGAGGCTGCGACGGCGGAGGAGTGAACTCTTACGGTCGCCGGCCTCCGGTGGCGCCTGCCGGACCTTCTAAGGTACCAGCCAGAGCTTGAGGGCGAAGGCCAGGATCAGCAGCATGACGACCCGCTTCACCCATGCGTGTCCCTTGAGCACGGTGAGGTGGGTTCCGATCAGTCCGCCCAGCATGTTTCCGCTTGCGAGCGCCACACCCATGCCCCAGTCCACCTTGCCCGCGACCGCGAACAGGACCAGTGCGAGCGGCGTGTACACGAGCACCACCAGGACCTTGAGCGCGTTCCCCTTCACGAGGTCGAGGCCCGCCAGCATGGCGAGGGCCAGGATGAAAAAGCCCACGCCGGCCTGAACGAACCCACCGTACACGCCGGCCACGAAGAACGCGGCGGAAAAGGCGACTCCGGCAAGGCGCGGGCTCGCCGCTTCTCCCTCGTCCGGGCCGTCGCCGGCTTGTGCGCTCCGCGTCAGCTGGTTCCGAAGCGGATCCAGCAGCATCACGACAGCGAAGACCGCCATGAGCAGGGCCAGGAGACGCTGGAAGGAGGCGTCCCCGATCCGGATCGCGGCCCATGTGCCGATCCCGACCCCGGCCAGCGCCGGTAGCGCCGCCCGGTGGATCCAGCTCCAGTCCATCACGCCGTGACGGCCGAAGCTCCACACGGCGCCCACGTTCTGCATGAGGATGGCGACGCGGTTCGTGCCGTTGGCGACGGTGGCAGGCAGTCCCAGGAAGATGAGCAGCGGCAGCGTGATGAAGGACCCGCCACCGGCCAGCACGTTGATCATCCCGGCGACCGTGCCGGCCGCGAACAGGAGAAGGTACACCAGAGGTCCGCTCACAGGCCGCGCGACTCCTCGATCTCGCGGTCCTCGAGCATCAGCGTAAACGTGATGTAGTACTTGATGATGTTGCTGACGTACCGGACCGTCTCATTCCCCACCTCTCGGGCCACCGCGACTTCGACGTTGTCGAACCATTTGTCCGCGTCGAGGCCCGCGGCCGCCGCTTCACGTCGCAGCCTCCTGATTCTGGTGGGACCGGCGTTGTATCCCGCGATCGCGAACACCTGCCGAGCCGTAGCGTCGAGATCCGGGTCGTCGAAGTAGTTGTCGATCAGGTACCTGAGATAAGCGGCGCCCGCCTCGATGTTGCCATCGTCGGTGCTGACGTCGTGGACGCCCGCTTCGGCAGCTGACGCCGGCTTGATCTGCATGATTCCTACAGCACCGTGGCCGCTCTTCGTGTCGGCGCCGAGCCTGGACTCCTGGAAAGCCTGGGCCACCAGCAGCACCCAGTCGAGGTCGTAAGCCGCGGCGTGCTTTTGGAACAACTCCTTGAGTCTCGTGAGCGCGGCCGAGTTCTCGGCGCGCCGCACCCGTTGTACGCGGGCCGTATCCTGCGTGTAGCGTCGTATCAGAATGTTCCCCGTGAGGGTTCCCTCCCGGCGGTGCCGGACGAACTCGTTCAACGCGTCGCGCAGCCCGGGGCTGTTCTTTCGAATTGCCCACCCTATGGAGCCCTCGGTGCGGACGGCCAGGTGCGGGTGGATCTCCAGCTCAGGAAAGATCTGCGCCCAGAACTTCCCCTGGAAATCATCCACGACCGTGGCCGGCGAGTTGCCCGCGGCGACCTGCTCAAGAAGATCGGCCGCGCTGAGCACTTCGTCCGCGGCGACCAGGTTGAGAGCCTGCCTGCCTTCCCGTTTCAGCCTCTCGTCCAGCGCCTGAAGACTCTCCCAGAAGCTGCTGGATGGATTGACGTGGAGCTCCAGGGCACCGAGGTCATCGATTCCCGCAGGCGCCTCCACGCCCGGTCCCGTAACGACCACCTCCGACACGTCCGTGGCCAGTGGATTCGTGAAATCCACAATCTCCAGTCGCTCGGGTGTGATGGTGAGACCGGCGGCGGCGATGTCGCCCCGGCCTTCTTCCAGGAACGGGATGAGCAGATCGCGCGTCACCGGCTGAATCACGACGACCATCTTCAACCGATGACGGTCGAGGCGGTCGTTCAGGAACTTCTCCAGGTCCGCAGCTGCCTCGGCCACGAGCCCGATCTGCCGGTGCCCGTCGAACCCGAAGTACTGAGGTTCGTAGACGGTGAGGAGGCGGATGACGCGACGCTGTTCCATCTCAGGCAGGTCCCCGGTCCACGGCTCGAGGGCCCGGCGGGTGCTTTCGGGCAGGCTGTCGAGCGCCGTGAGCAGGGAGGGAAGCTCCTGCGTCCCGGTAATATTCGCCGCCGCCTCTCCCACGCGGGTCGAGTCGATCCCGGAATCCGCATCAGCCGCCACCCCGACGTCGTCACCTCCCCCGCAGGCACTTACCGCTCCTGCCAGGAGAGTGAGCATGGTGAGGAATGCGCCGGAGGTGCCGAGTAACAGTCTCGTTCGTTTCATCCTGCTCCTCGGGGGCCTTGCCACCGGATTGGATGATTCTGGATCTTGCGGCCGTATCGTCTGGTAAGATGCACCGTATGCCTCGTCACAGCCAAGCAACGCATGGCCGCCGGATCCGGCAGCGAGACACGAACCCTCATCGGAGAGTCTCCTTGACTCAGAGTTCAGGCGTCTGGAAAGAGATGATGCGGCGGCGCGTGCCGCACTTTCTCGGAGCGTACTTCGTCGGTGGCTGGATCCTGCTCGAGCTCACTGACCGGGCTGTGGGCCGGTGGGTCCTGTCGCCGCACATCACGGACTTCGGCGTAGCGATCTGGCTGTTGATGATTCCCGCCGTGGCGCTGCTCGCGTGGACGCACGGCGCCCCCGGTCGCGATCGGTGGACGCGAGCGGAGATCGTGGGCGTGGGTCTCAACCTGCTCGTCGCGGCTGGCCTGATATTCCTTTTGTTCCGGGGACGGGATTTCGGATCTGCCACCAACACGGTGACCGTGCTGGACGAGGAAGGACGGAGCATCGAGCGGGAGATTCCGAAACGCGAGTTCACTCGGCGGGTGGCCGTGTTCGCATTCGTCAACGAGTCGGACGAGACGGATCTGGACTGGCTGCAGTTCGGCGCAGCGTGGTCGCTCGTGCTGGACCTCGAGCAGGATAACTGGATCCGCCCCGTAACCGGATTCGCTCAGGAGATGGAAGGGGAGAGCGCCTTCTCACCCTCGCACCTTCCTTTCTCCAGGCAGCGCGAGCTGGCGAGCGACCGATCCCTCGAATACATGCTCGTGGGGTCGATCCACGGGACCTCGACTGCTCCGATCCTGAAGAGCCGCCTATACGACTCCGAAACGGGAGCTCTTCTGGTCGAGCACGAGTTCGAAGGCACACACCCCCTGGATCTGGTGGACCGGGTGTCCGTCCAGATGCGGAAGGACCTGGGAGTTCCGTCGGGGCAC
The DNA here is from genome assembly GCA_964195715.1 of Akkermansiaceae bacterium. GTDB lineage: Bacteria > Gemmatimonadota > Gemmatimonadetes > Palauibacterales > Palauibacteraceae > Benthicola. Next base: position 6,469 of record CAXMRU010000273.1, read on the forward strand.
ATCGCCCGGACCACGGACCTTCCGGTGCGAGAGTTGCTCTCCGATTCATTGGTCGCCGTTCGGGCGTTCCTGCAGGCTGAATACGCCGAGGGCCGGGATGCGGCGGCGAACCTTCGTCTGCTGGCAGCGACGACGGCCATGGACTCCACGTTTTCTCTGGCTCAGGCGGCGCTGGGCGAAGGCTACCTGGCGTTCAACCAGCCCGACGTGGCGAACGCCGCGTACGAGACTGCCCTGAGGCACGAGTACCGGCTCAGCGAGCGCAGCCGTTTCGAGATCAAGGTCCGCTACTACCAGATCACGCGGCAGCCGGAAAAGGCCCTCGCGATCGCCCGCATGCGGACGGACCTGTACCCGGGCGATCCGAACGCGTGGGACGTGCTCGGAATCGTCCTGCTAAATCAGGGCGACAACGCGGGCGCCGCCGAGGCATTCGAGACAGGTCGAGACCTGGACCCGTCCTCGTGGGGACGCGTGCAGCTGCTGAGCCAGGCGAACATGAACGCGGGCCAGGAGGATGATGCGAGACGGGCATACGAGCGCTATGCGGACCGGTATCCAGATCGCGTGGCCCCGGTTCGAGCGATCGGCGGGCTATACCTGCGGGAGGGTTCCTTTACGACTGCCGCCGAGCAGTTCGAGAAGGCGCTGCTGATCGATCCGACGGACTTCCAATCGTTGGTCGCGATGGCCGATATTTCCGAGAGAACGGCGGAGTTCGACCGGGCACGGGCGTATTACGACAGGGCCATATCCGGCTCGCGCGGTACCGACCAGATGTGGATCGTGGGAGGGCGTCTCGTGGGGTTCTTCGACCTGCAGGGCATGACGGACAGCGCGATTGCGCGGGTCGAAGCCCTGTCCGGTTACCTGAAGTCGAGTCAGGGCCGGCTGGCCGAGCTCCAGCATCGGGCCAACACTATCGCCCTGTACGCGCGGGCGGGCCGGACAGGTCAGGCCCGCGCCCTGCTCGACACCCTGAGGGCCGAGCTGGAGCCTCCGATGACACAATTCGTGCCGATCGCCGAGGCGCTTCTGCTGCGAGAGCTGGGACAGGGCGAGCGCCTGGAAGCGAAGATCCCGGAGGCCCGCCGGTTGTACGAGGATCTCGGGTACGAGGCCCTCGAGTGGATGATGCTGTACCTGGACGCCGAAGCGAGGCGGCTGCAGGACCGGTGCGCAGATGCGATTCCCCTGTTCGAGCAGGCCGCCGCCGGCATGCAGGCGGGTCTTCTCGGTGAGACGGACGTGAGCCTGGGCGGAAACCCGTGGCTCGGACTGGGGACCTGCTATCGGGAGACCGGGCGGCATGGGGATGCCGTGAACGCCCTCGGCCAGTCGTACTCCCGGATCCCGTCCGACGCACGGGTGCTGCTGCAGCTGGCGCTTCTCTACCGTGACATGGGGGACCGCACGGAGGCCGTACGCTATCTCAACGGCGCCGTCCACGTCTGGCGAAACGCGGACCCGGACCACGTGTTGGCCAACGAGGCGAAGGCGCTGCTCGCCAGTTGGGAAGGCCGGAGCTGAGCCCGGCTTCGAGCGGGATCAGATCTCCCCTTTGCGGGCCAGGTCACCGATCCGTTCCGCGGCCCGGAACGCGAGCGCCATGATCGTCATGGTCGGCTGGCCCCGGCCCGATGTCACCATGCTGCTCCCGTCGCAGATGAACAGATTGGGCACGTCGTGCGTGCGGTGGTCAGCGTCGACCACGGATGAGGCCGGGTCGGTTCCCATGCGGCACGTGCCCAGCAGATGTGCCGTGATTGTCGTCCCCTCGACCGGGTACCGCCACACGCGCTTCGCTCCCGCTGCCTCGGCGATCTCCACGCTCCGATCCTGCATGAAGCGCATCATCGACATGTCATCCGGATGGTCGCGGTACGTCATGCGGATCGCGGGCAGGTCCCAGTCGTCCTTCACGGTAGGGTCGAGCGAGATGCTGTTGCTCTCGACGGGCAGCGACGTGGTGTGGCCGTTGACGAACATCGAGCGCGGATAGTCTCGCAGAAGGGCCTTGTACTCCGGCCCCCACCACGGTGCGTCGGGGCCGCCGAACCCCTCCAGACCCCACAGCATCGGGTGGTAGAACAGGCGGGCGTCGATCCCGCCGCCGCCGTAGAAGCCGCGTGCAGGGTCGGCATCGTAGAAGTCGTGCATGATCCGGGTGACCTGTACGCTCTTGAACTCGTTCAGCTCGTGCTCGAACGCCGCCCCGACCATCGACTGCCCGTTTGTCATCAGGTACTTGCCGACGAGACCGCTCGAGTTGGCGAGCCCCGCCGGGTGGCGGCTCGACTCGGACAGGAACAGCAGGCGCGGAGTTTCGGCTCCGTTGGCGGCGAGAATGACGGCCTTGCCGAGCTGCAGGTGCTCGGTGCGGGTGTGGTCCAGGTAACGCACTCCCGTGGTGCGGCCGGAGCGGTCAATCTCCACCCCGACCACCCGACTGTCAGGTCGGATCTCACAGCGGCCGGTGGCTTCCGCTTCCGGGATCATGGTCACGAGCGTCGATGACTTGGCTTGCACCTCGCACCCGAATCCCATGCAGAACCCGCAGTGGATGCACCCCGGTCGGCCGCGAAACGGCTCGGTCGCGATGGCCATCGGGGCAGGGAAGGACGTCCAGCCCATCTCCCTGCACCCCTTATCGAACAGGATGCCGGAGGACTTCACGGCCACCGGGCGCATCGGATACGGCCGCGACCTGGGCGGCTCGATCGGGCTCGCGCCGGCCCGCCCCGACACGCCGATTTCCCAGTCCACCTTCGTGTAGTAAGGCTCGAGGTCCTCGTACGAGATCGGCCAGTCCACGAGGCTTGCCCCCTCGACGCCGCCCCACAGCGTGCCCTCCATGAAATCCACTGGGTGGAGGCGCCAGAAGTTTGCCGTGAAGTGGACGCTGCTTCCGCCCACGAGGCGCGCGTAGATGGCCGGCGGGACCCTCCGCCGGATCCGCGCCTCCTCGTCTTCCGAGCGTCGGAACGTCTGCGGATTCCGCCGCGGTCCGGCGGCGATCTCCCACTGGAACCAGTAGGCGTACTCGTCGTGCTTGAAGTCCGCCGCGCCCAGGCGTGGCCCCTGCTCGAGCACCACCACCGAAAAGCCGGCCTGGGAGAGCTCACGGGCCAGCACTCCGCCCGCCGCTCCTGAGCCGACGATCACGAAATCCACCTCGTCGCTGTCTCGGTACAGGGACGTCGCGTTCGATCTCCCGGGGCGAAGCAGATCGCGCCGCTTCACCGATCACCTCCGTGTGCATCGGCGTCGTAGTAGCCGAACGGGGGGTGCCACACGTGTCGGTCTTCGAACCCTATGATGCTCCAGCCCGCCTCGTCCCGGTTGCCGCCGTGCATCGGGTCGGCGAACGTGCCCCAGACCGTGAACGTCCAGCACAGGTTGAAGAACTGGGTGTCCTCGACGCTCGTCAGGAAGGCGGTGGCATCGGCAGCGTCCAGGTCGGCGATCGAGGACGCCTCGGGATGAGCCACCGCCAGCCGCCTGCCGAAATCCGCCAGGCCGGCGCGAAACCCGCCGGCTACCGGAGACAGGAACTCGCCCAGGACACGGTCGATGAAATAGACGGCGCCGGCTTCGCGCGCCCCCGCGGTGTCATCGGTCGGGATGATGAGAGCCGAGATTTCCTCCACCTCGGCCGCTTCGGCCGGGCTGAGGAAGACGAGGGACGCAGGCTGTTCGCCCGACG
>CAXMRU010000274.1:0-3993 GCA_964195715.1 Akkermansiaceae bacterium
GTTGCGGCCCCACATCGAGGAATTGAGCCGCGTCTCCGAGTTCCCGGTCAGCTGTCACCCCAACGCCGGCCTGCCGAATGAGTTCGGCGGCTATGACCAGACTCCGGTCGAATTCGCCACGGTGATGCGGCAATTCGCGGATGATGGGCTCCTGAACATCGCCGGAGGATGCTGCGGCACTACTCCGGACCACATCCGCGAACTGACGGAGACTCTGAGAGAATCTGTCCCGCGCCGAATGCCGGAGCGCCCCGTACGCACGCGGCTGAGCGGACTGGAACCGTTGAATCTCGGGCCAGAGTCGCTGTTCGCCAACGTCGGCGAGAGAACCAACGTCACCGGGTCCTCACGGTTTCGCGATCTGATACTCGAGGAGGAATACGAGACGGCCGTGCAGGTGGCCCGTCAGCAGGTGGAAGGCGGGGCGCAGCTGATCGACGTCAACATGGACGAGGGACTGTTGGAGTCGGCGGACGCCATGCGCCGATTCCTCAGCCTGCTCGCCGCCGAGCCCGACATAGCCCGCGTCCCCTTCGTGGTCGACTCTTCACGCTGGGAGGTCATAGAGGCTGGCCTCAGATGCCTGCAGGGCAAGGGCATCGTGAACTCCATCAGCCTGAAGGACGGCGAGGAGCCTTTCAAGCGCCAGGCCGACCTGATCCGCCGGTATGGCGCGGCTGTGATCGTCATGGCCTTCGACGAGCGCGGACAGGCCTCGACGTACGAGCGAAAGGTTGAGATCTGCACCCGAGCCTACCGCATTCTCACGGTCGACATCGGTTTTCCTCCCGAGGACATCATCCTGGATCCCAACGTATTCGCGGTGGGCACGGGGATCGCCGAGCACGATCACTTTGCGATCGCCTACATCGAGAGCTGCCGGATATTGAAGGAGACGCTGCCACACGTGCTGATCAGTGGAGGCGTCAGCAATCTCTCGTTTGCGTTTCGTGGCAGCGAGGCGGTGCGCGAGGCCATGAACGTGGCCTTTCTCTATCACGCCATCCAGGCCGGCATGAGCATGGGCATCGTTAACGCTGGCGCCCTGCCCGTGTATGACGACATCCCGACGGACCTGCTGGAAGCAGTCGAGGACCTGATATTCGCGCGCCGTGATGACGCGACCGAGCGGCTGACCGAGATCGCGCAACAGCACCAGGGCTCCATCGCGCTCGACACGCAAGATCTTGCGTGGAGGAACGAGCCGGTCGGGCAGCGCATCACGCACGCTCTCGTACACGGCATCGCGGACTGGATCGAAGAAGATGTCGAGGAGGCGCGCGTCGAATCCGGACAGGCGATCGAGGTCATCGATGGCCCCCTGATGGACGGCATGAACGTCGTCGGCGACCTGTTTGGATCCGGGCGGATGTTCCTGCCGCAGGTGGTCAAGAGCGCCAGGGTCATGAAGAAGGCGGTGGCGTACCTCACGCCGTTCGTGGAGGCTGAGACGGAAGGCGGAGGCGTGTCCACCAAAGGGAGAATCGTGCTCGCAACCGTGAAGGGAGATGTGCACGACATCGGTAAGAGCATCGTTGGCGTAGTGCTGCAGTGCAACGGATACGAGGTGATCGACCTGGGCGTCATGGTGCCCGCCGACCGCATCCTCCAGGTCGCTCGCGAGAAGCAGGCTGACGTCATAGGCCTCAGCGGCCTCATCACCCCTTCCCTGGACGAGATGGTGCACGCGGCAAATGCGATGGAACGTGAGGGCCTCGAGCTTCCTCTCCTGATCGGAGGGGCCACCACTTCACGCATGCACACCGCCGTCAAGATCGAGCCCCGCTATTCGGGCACCACGGTTCATGTGCTCGACGCATCTCGCGCCGTAGGAGTTCTGAGTCGTCTGATGAACGTCGAGGAGCGCGCATCTCTCGAGCAGGAACTTCGAGCGGAGTACGTGGAATTGCGCGAACGGCACGCCGAAAAGGGTCGCAGGCGGGAGTTACTCTCCCTGGCAGAAGCCCGGAAGCAGCGCATTCACACGGCGTGGTCCGAGTATGAACCGCCGAAGCCCCGGCAGCCCGGAGTCCACGTTCTGGACGATCAGCCGCTCGAAGACCTCGTCGAGTATATCGACTGGAGCCCGTTCTTCACGGTATGGGAGATGTCGGGCCGCTATCCTGCTATCCTCGAGCATCCCGAGCTCGGCAGCGAGGCTCGACGACTCCATGCGGACGCTCTGGAGATGCTCGATGACATCGTCACCAACCGACTGCTCACGGCAAGAGGCGCGGCCGGTCTCTTTCCGGCTGCCGCTGACGTGGATGATGTCCTCGTGTTCGAGGACGAGTCACGTCGGGAGATCCGGGAGCGCGTTGCCTTCCTGCGCCAGCAGGCCCGCAGGAACGACGATCGCCCGAACCGGTGCCTGGCTGATTTCATCGCCCCCGGGGACTCCGGCCGGCACGACTGGTTGGGCGCCTTCGTCGTATCCACGGGCCACGGTCTCGAGGAGATGTGCGCGCGTCTGGAAGCGGACCATGACGACTACCGCGCGATCATGGCGCGGGCCCTGGCAGACAGGCTGGCCGAGGCGTTCGCGGAGCGCTTGCACCAGCAGGTGCGAAAGAATCTGTGGGGCTACGCAGAGGCCGAGAACCTGGAGGACCAGGGCTTGCTCAGTGAGGAATACCGGGGCATTCGTCCCGCCCCCGGTTATCCGGCCTGCCCTGATCACTCCACGAAGCGAGTGCTGTTTCGCCTCCTGGCAGCTGAAGAGAACGCGGGAACGCATCTCACCGAAAACTGTGCGATTCAGCCCGCATCGGCGGTCGCCGGCTGGTACTTTTCCCATCCCGCGGCCATGTACTTCGGAGTCGGACGTATCGACCGCGACCAGGCAGCCGACTACGCTGCCCGGGCCGGGATGAGCATCGAAGAGGCGGAGCGGTGGCTGGCGCCCAACCTCGCCTATTAGCAGGTCGCTGAACAACCCTGCCAGAGAGGCACGCCTACATGACGGAGCAACGACCAGGCACGGAGGACCGGGGAGACGGACTTCGGAAGGCGCTGGAGGACGACCGGCTCCTTGTGCTCGACGGAGCCATGGGAACCCTTCTCTACTCCCGCGGCGTGTTTCTCAACGAGTGCTACGAAGAGCTCAACGTCACGCGGCCGGAACTCGTGCGTGGAATCCATGAGGCGTACGCTCGAGCCGGAGCGGACCTGCTGGAGACGAATTCGTACTGCGGCAATCCCGTGAAACTCTCGGCGCATGGCCTCGACGATCAGACGGAGGAGCTCAATCGGGCTGCAGCCCAACTGGCTCGTGACGTTGCCGGAGACAGAACCTGGGTGCTCGGTGCGATAGGACCGCTCGGCATCCGGATCGAGCCATGGGGGCCCACTTCGCGAGAGGAAGCAGAGCACTACTTCGTGCGTCAGATCACGGGGTTGGCAGAGGGCGGGGTGGACGGATTCATACTCGAGACCTTCTCCGATCTGGATGAGCTCGAGGCGGCCTTCCGTGCTGTGAGAGCCGTTTCAACGCTCCCGACGATCGCGCAAATGAGCGTCGGATCTGACGGCAGCACTTCATATGGCACGACCGTGGAGACGTTCGCGGAACACATGGAACGCACGAAACCCGATGCCGTCGGACTGAACTGCGCCGTCGGGCCCGCTGCCATGCTGGAGGCTGTCGAACGCCTGGCCCACGCGACACGCCTTCCCGTTTCAGCACTTCCTAACGCCGGGCTGCCCCGAATGGTAGCCGGGCGCGCCATGTACCTGTCCAGCCCCGACTACATGGGCCGCTATGCGCAGCGAATGGTCGAGGCAGGCGCCAGGCTCGTGGGAGGATGCTGCGGAACGACCCCGGATCACATCCGCATGGTGCGGCAAGCGATGGACCTCACGCGCCCGCCCTCTGCGGTCACCGTCCAGGTGTCGGAGCACATGTCGCGGGAGACCGGAGAAGAGCCCCAGCCTCTGGCCGAACGTTCCACCCTGGGAGCCGCGTTGGCGAGCGATCGCTTTCTCGTGACCGCT
>CAXMRU010000275.1:0-4009 GCA_964195715.1 Akkermansiaceae bacterium
CGAGCCGCCCGATCGTCCTTTGAGAAACTCGGCGCTCGACTCGGGATCGAAGAAACGCTAGCGCTGGTACCCGATTGAGTCGGCGTTAGTTGGCCATGACGCTCGTCCATACCGGGAGGGTACGGGCACGGATCAACGGGCCACCAAAGCGAAGCGCCCGACCAGGGGTCGGTCATAAGGACTTACAAGATCGTGGCGGTTAGCCGATGCGAGCTATTGAGGTTCGGATGCTCTTACCGGGTTGAAAAGCCCGCCTCTTTCCAGGCCTCCAAACCTCCCTTCAGATAGCACACATTCGTGAATCCCATTTCCGTCAGCAACTTGCCAGCAAGGGGGCCAAGTAGCCCCAGTTCGCAAGCCATAATGATGGGGCGGGACCGGTCCTGGAACTCCGGGTTGCGCCATTCCTCAGGGACCTCATTGTCTGCTTGGTAGGTTAGAGCTCCGTAGGAAATGTTCACCGCGCCGGCAACCATGCTTGTGGCAGCGACATCCGCCGCATCACGGGGGTCAATCACTAATGTCTCTGGATGTTCGTCCATCCGTCGGTGCGCTTCCACCGCATTGATAACCGGTACTTCGGTCATCGCCTCCTCTACCATCTGATTGAAAGTCCTTGCCATGACTTCCTCCCCGCGCGTGATGAGTGTCGCACCCATTCTACTCCGGTCACCCAAGATGTGCATGACGGCTCATGCTCGGTTTGAGATTGTAGCCAAGAGCTGACCTCCCAGCATAAGCGGCCTGCGGTTCGCCCAAGCCCCTATTCAGTGACCCTTGCTGCGTGACGGAATCTCAACGTACCGGTTGTAAATCTGCTGCCACCTGAGCGCCTCGAACACTTCCGCCTCGAACGCTGCCTGCCAGCTCTCACTATCGTGGATGACATCGTAGTCGTCCTGGCTTGGCCACACTCCCTCCCAGAGGTAGGCGTATTCCCCGGTCTGCTCACTCGTGACCTTCCAGAGACTGTATCCGGCTTCCGGATACCCAGCCTCTGCCACAGCAACGTTGAGCTTCCCGAGTGCCTCGGCCACGTCCGCTTCCGACACGTCGGACGGCAGGTTGAGAAGATGGACAGACTTGATGGCCGGGCCCTTCTCGGCGGTGCTTGCTGTGGCGAAGCCCGTGGCGAAAGCCGCTGCGCCTATAAGACAGCCGGCGAGAAGGGAGTTGCGTGAGAACATAGTGTCCTCCTGTGGGAAGGATGAGGGAATGCCGCTTCATCAACTCCAAGGATAATCAAACCGAGCCATGAGTCGAAGGGAGCCGACACTTCTACTAAGCGCGACACGCCTCAGACGGACGTGAAAGAGCCCCGGTCGGGGGGCCGTGCGAGCAGCCCGCAGGAGCGGCTCCAGAATGCGGAGAGTGGCTCTGGGTCAGATCATGGCCGCGACGCTCGTTAGGATGCGTCCGGAAGCCTCACATAGGGATCCCAGCAGGCGTCGTTGACTCACTGTTGACGCCCGCCGCTACCCTCCAGTCATGAACTCCGAAGCCGAACTCCACGCACTCCTCTTGAAGCTCCGCGACGTGGAGCAGCGGGCTGAGATGCACCGGGAGCGGGAGGAGGCGCTGGAGCGGGAGGCGGGCCGCCGATGCATCCATGACCCCCTCGGAACGCGGCGGCGGGGTGCCGGTTGGCTCTCGCGCCTAGAGAAAAAAACGAGCCCCCGCGGCGCGTCGACGCCCTGACTACGTCCTCCCTCTATCCTCGCCTCTTGGTCGTCCATACCGGGAGGGTACGGGCACGGATCAACGGGCTATCAAAGGGAAGCGAGAAACGGCCCGGCTCGGTGCAGTTTCCCGGATTCTACTGAGGGACCACGCTGGTTCTCAGTCCACGCGCTCCAACAGCGCGTCGAAGCGGGGATCTCCGCGCAGCGGATCCCAGGCGGGATTGAGGCGAAGCGTCCATACCGACACGTCGCTTGGCATCGAGAGGAGGAACTCGAGCCGGTCGATGGCCCGTTCTGTTTGACCCGTCATCGAGTAGATGCGGGCCAGTTCGTACACGCGCCACGTTCCCCGCCAGGCTTCGCGCTCGGGAGGCATCAGCCGGACACCCTCTTCCCCTTCACTGATCGCGTCCTCGGCACGGCCGAGGCCGGCGAGGGCGATTCCGAGAGCACTCCGATAACGAGGCTCGGTCGGATCGGCGACGACGAGTGGCTCGAGGGTCTCCCGGGCCGAGTCGAAGGCCAGCCGGGCGGCGGCCGAGTCGCCCGCGAGACGCCGGGCCAGCCCCACCGCCAGGGCCGCGGGCCAATACTGATACTGATTGTTGTACGCGCCGTCTTCCCACGACTCCGTCGCCTGGACAGCAGCTTCGGGATTCCTCGCGATCATCTCCAGCTGCGCGAGGTTCATGTGTCGCTCGTGATTGTACACATCCAGTTCCACGGCCTGAGCGAGCCAACTCCTTGCGCCGGCCGTGTCGCCCGCCGCATGGATCCGGCCTATGGCCAGCTCGTTGTATGTGTACGCCAATTCCGGCTGCAGCGCGTTCGCACGGAGATTCCACTGCGCGGAAGCGTCGTACTCACGCAGCAGCCCGTAGGTTTCTGCGACATTATTCGCCGCGTCCGCAGCTCGCGGGGCCAGCTCTGCCATCCGCAGATACCGCTCCAGGGCCCCCCGGGTGTCGCCCTTCCGACGGAGGATGTGACCGGCGAGCCCGTGGTAGTTCGCCTCTCCCGGGCGCCCCCGCAGGGCCAGCTCAACTTCTTCGAGCGAGCGATCGTAGTCGAGGTGGATGCGGTAGAAGTAGTGGCCCCGCGCCCAGTGACCCTCGGGCAGGCCCGGGGCCAGCTCAAGAGCGCGTGCCGACAGGTCGCGTGCCGCGGCCGCGATCGAGTCCGAGCGGTCGTAGTGGAACCAGTACAGCAACGAAGCGAACACGGCCCTCAGGGCGTAGGCCTCGGCGAACGACGAGTCGCGCTCGATCGCTTGAGAGGCCAGGCGATCGCCGGCCAGAAACCCCGATTCCTCACCGCTCCAGGCGGATTTTTCACGGGCGGCCTGGTAGATCTCGTATGCCTCGAGGTCCTCGGTGGGCAGCCGCTCCAGGTGTTCGCGTTCGCCGACCGTGAGGTTCGACTCGAGCGCGGCGGCGATCGACATCGCGATTCGCGTCTGCACGTCGAAGATGTTTGCCACCGTGAGCTCGCCGCTGTACTGGTCGGCCCACAGATGCGCATCCGTGTCTGCGTCGATGAGCTGTACATTGATGCGGTAGCGGTCGCCCGCCCGCTGCACACCACCCTCGAGCACCGTCGCGACGCCCAGCTCGCCGGCGATGTCCTTTACGTTCTTCGTCGTGTTCCGGTACTCGAGCACCGAGGTGCGCGAGATAACGGTTAGAGCACCGATCTTAGACAGCTGCGTCAGGAGATCGTCGTGGATCCCTTCCACAAACGGCTGGGTCTCCTCGTCGCCGCTCAGATTGCTGAACGGGAGGACGGCGATCGAGGCCTCGGACGGGTTCGATCCGGCGGCTGCATCGGCATCGGCGTCCGTTCCTCCTGCACCGCCCGGGCCGGGGCGGCCGAGGACGAGCCACCCGCCGATAAGAAGGAGGGCCGTTCCACCTGCAGCCGCGAGCCCGACGGGCCATCGGCTGCTCGCCGGAGCCACCACGATCTGAGAAATCTCGCCCGGCTGCGCCTTCTCCGTCCGCCGCACGCCGCCGGGGGTCATCTCGAACGCCCACGCCAGGACGATCGCGACCGGCAAGCCGAGCAACAGGAGCAGCCCGACAAACCGGTACGTCCACTCGGGGAGCAACAGCGCGGGAACCACGAGGTCCATGACCTGGATCACCACGAACCCCACAATGCCATACACCGCCATCACGCGGAATACGCGGCGGCGCTTCAGCTCCGCGAAGAAACGCTGGTAACCCGGCGTGTCTGTCATGCGGCAAAGATCGCGGAAGTGCTAGACCGGGGGAAGGCCGGTCCAACCGCGACACGCCTCAGACGGACGTGAAAGAGCCCCGGTCGGG
>CAXMRU010000276.1:0-1861 GCA_964195715.1 Akkermansiaceae bacterium
GCTGTTCGGGTTCGGGGCCGACCCTGCGCTCCGAAACGTGATCGCGGTGGCCGGCAAGTTCCCCGAGCTCGGCAAGCAGGGGATCCTGATGCGGAAGTACGGCCAGGAGATCATCCGGATGACCGCGGGCAAGAAGATTCATGGCACTGGCGCGATCCCCGGCGGCATCAACAAGAACCTGTCTATCCCGGAGCGCGACGAGCTGCTGGCGGACCTGGACCAGATGACAATCTGGGCCCGCGCGGCCGTGAAGATCGTCCGCGACTACACCGTCGATAACCTGGAGATGGCGCTCGGATTCGGCTCGTTCGAGTCGAACCACATGAGCATCGTGCGGGCGGACGGAGCCCTGGAACTGTACGACGGCGGCCTTCGGGCGATCACATCTGACGGCGACACGATCTTCGATCACGTCGACAACCAGAAGTACGCTGAATACTTCGCCGAAGAAGTAAAGCCATGGACGTACATGAAGTTCCCGTTCATCAAGTCGATCGGTCCCGAGCGGGGCTGGTACCGGGTCGGGCCGCTCGCCCGCATGAACACGTGCGACTTCATCGACACACCGCAGGCCGAGGCGGCGAGAGTCGAGTTCATGGCGGTCACGAACGGAAAGCCGAACAACATCACGCTGGCCTACCACTGGGCCCGGATGATCGAGACGCTGCACGCGATCGAGAAGATCGAGGAGCTCCTCCACGATCCGGACCTCCAGGGCGAGGACCTCGTCGTGAAGGGCGAGCGCCGCAACGAGGCCGTGGGCATCATCGAGGCGCCGCGTGGGACACTGTTCCACCACTACATCGTGGACGATAACGACCAGGTCGTGATGGCGAACCTGATCGTCTCGACGACCAGCAACAACGAGCCCATGAACCGGGCCGTCGAGGGCGTGGCAAAGAAGTATCTGTCGGGCCGCGAAATCACGGAGGGGCTCCTGAATCACGTCGAGGTGGCGATCCGCGCTTACGATCCGTGCCTGAGCTGCGCCACGCACGCGCTCGGCCGGATGCCACTCGTGGTGGACCTGGTGGACGCCGATGGTCAGATCATCGACAGCCGGAAGCGAGGCTGACATGGGTGTCCTGATGCCTCCGATCAGCCGACTTCACTCCAGACCGAGACGAGCCCTGGTGCTTGGATACGGAAACCCCGGACGGCGGGACGACGGACTCGGACCGCGGCTCGCGGAAGCCGTCGACCGGATGGGACTTCCCAGGGTCGACGTGGAGTCTACGTACCAGCTCCAGGCCGAAGACGCAGCGGCCGTGGCCGATCACGACGTCATCGTGTTCGTCGACGCGGACGTCTCGTGTCCCGACCCGTTCGAGCTTCGACCCGTCGTGCCGGCGGGCGAGCCCCGTTTCTCCACCCATTCGCTGGCGCCGGAAACGGTGCTGTCGATGGCGTGGAAATACCTGGAAGCAAGGCCTGAGGCCTGGATCCTAGCCATCCGTGGAGAGGATTTCGACGGCTTTGGCGAAGGACTATCGGACCGTGCGCGGCGCAATCTCTCGGCCGCTCTCAGTTTCATCGAAGAATTTCTCGAGGAGCGAACATCGTCATGCGAGAAGGCAAGCACGTAGTCCTCTACGTCGAGGACGACGCCGATTACCAGGACATGGTGCGCGAGATCCTGGAGGCGGCCGACTTCGAGATGGTGGCGGCCTCGAGCGCAGAGGAAGGGATTCACGCCTGGGACGCCGAAAAGCCCGATCTCGTGATCGTGGATCTCATGATGGAGGAGGTGGACGCGGGCACCAGCCTCATCACGACGCTCCGCGCCCGCGGGTGCGACGTGCCCATCTACATGCTGAGCTCGATCGGGGACGACCTGGCCATGAGCGTGGACTACAGCGAA
>CAXMRU010000277.1:0-4737 GCA_964195715.1 Akkermansiaceae bacterium
GGGGAGTGGATCGACAAACACGACAGAGCCGACTCCCTCGCTTCCAGACCACTCCCCGGACTTTGACTGCACAAAGTCGTGACCGCGACAAGAGCAAGATCGAGACGCCTGACCGGCGCTCTCCCGCGCTCAATCTACCCACCCCCACCCTCCACCGGGACCGACCTTCCGTCGTGCCAGAGACGAAACGAGAGACCCGTCATAGGCCCGGTCTTCAGTCGAAGTCGGGGGAAATGTTCGGCCTGTGGCGAGCCGGGATACGTGAAGTCCGGTGTCGAATGCACTCAAGCCTCCTGACCGTACGTCAGGAGACCGATCGATGCGTGAGCAGGTGCCGCACCGTGATGCCTCTCGCGGACTCGCCACGGAATGAGGGAAGATAGCTGGCCACCGGCTCGTCCAGTCCGATGCGTCCCTCTTCGGCCAGCATGACCGTAGCGGTTCCCACCAACGGCTTGGTCATCGAGGCCAGCCGAAAGATCGAGTTCCGCTCCATTGGTACGAGATCGTCCCGGTCCGCCCACCCCATCGCCTGGTGGAGCACGATCTGCCCATCGACGATGACCAGGATCTCAGCCCCCACAACATGCCGTGCAACGACTCGCGAATAGAGGCGCTCCTTGAACAGCCAGATCTCGTCGGGGGAAACCCCGACGTCCTCTGCGGCTTCGGCATACGGAAACGGGGCGCCCTCGATCGGTGTCCGCGCTGTTCTTGGAGATCCCGGGCGTGACGCGTCGTCGGCACCGCACCCGGATGCCAGCACTGCGACCAGCGCCAGGGGCACTCGATTTCGCATTCCCATCCTCCCAGCCTCCAGCGCGGTTAACATCCTCCATGCTCAGAATACTCCACTGGCGGCCCCGTGTCTCCGCCACCGTCATGGCGATCACGCATGCCTCCCGACCGGATCGAGGCGTCGTTGTCAGCCCTTGGGCCGGAGGAGCTCCTGGTAACGCGGGTCGTCGCGCAGCGCCTCCAGGTCGAAGTCGGAATGCAGGCCAATGCCCATGGCTCGCCCCTGGCTGTACGACTCGAGAAGCAGTGAGATCGCACGTTCGACCTGTCCCAGCTGCGCCGCTATGCACGCCTGCCAGTACACGCCGCGGCCTCGATCGTAGGGGTCGGCAACCTCAGCCACGCGGCCAGCCAGCCTCAACGCCTCACTCCGGTTTCCTTGTCGCGCCGCAAGGACGGCAAGGAAGCCCAGGGCGTTGTAGTCGTCGGCAAACTCTGCTGAGAGGGCGCGAAACGCGGTCTCGGATTCGGCCCATCTCTCAGCGACGTACAAGGAAATGGCCCGTCCGTTTCGGGCTCCCCGCCGCGCCGCCTCGTCAGGAGGAAGGGCGTGATACCAGTCGATCGCCCGGTTGGCGAAGGTCAGTGAGGCTTCCCGGTTTCCATGCGCTCGAAGTTCGGCCGCGGCCCGCCAGATCCCGCCCCCCAGCCACGGAGCTCGGGCCCGTGGCAGGTCGAGGCTGGAGTTGATGACGTCATGCAGTTCGTCAATTCTTCCCAGTGCCGCCAGGGCTCGCATTTCGATGGCCGCGAGCACGACCTCGTCGGGGTAGCGTTCACGTCCCTCCCGGCCCGCCTCGAGTTCCAGTTCGTAGTTCTCGAGCAGGTGGTGCGCATCCGCCATGACCACCCAAAAGGAGACCTCGAGGCCGTAATAGCCGAAATCTCCGACGGCCCGGGCGTAGTCCGCCGCGTCGTCGAGAGTCTCGAGGGTTTCGCCAGGCCGATTAGCTTCAAGCGCGGCGATCGCCCGGTCCAGCGGCGTGCTCGTGAGCTGCCGGGCAGCGCGCAGGGCGGCATCCCGATCGCCCATGATCCGCGCGCGGAACATATCGAGTCGGGCCCGGGCGAACGGAGTGAAGCTCTCCCGGTGGACGGCGGCCAGCCGGACCATGGAATCTGCCATGGCACGATCCACGGATGCCCACGCCGATTCGGCTGCGCGGAGAAGGGCCACGGTCAACGTGGAGTCCAGCTCGAAGGCCAGCAGGAACAACTCCTGCGCCTCCCGAAAGTCGGACGCGCGCGACCGGTCGAACGCGCGGTTGTACGAATCTTCTCCCTCGACAAAAGCACGATAGGCAGCGTAAGTCGGCAGCTGCCTGCTCACGTCGGCGAATTGCTCGATTCGACCGTCGAGGGTCATGGCGAGGGCTCCGGCGACCCGTTGGCGAGTCTCCTCCAGCGCCGCAAGAGGCTGGTCCCGCGGCGCCCGGGTCGGTTTCACGGATGCCAGGTGGCCGCGCCGTGCCACATCGAGTACCTGTGCGTCGATTTGGACCGAGTCGCCAACGGCATAGATAGAGCCTGTAACGACCACGCCGGCTCCAGCGGTGGCTGCGAGCGCCAGAGCTCGCTCCGCGTGCGTTCCAGTAATCTCGCTGACCGCTCCACCGGCCTGGCCCGTGAGCACGACCACGTCGATGAGGCCGGTCTCCTCAAGGCCGCGGACGATCCAGTCCTCCGTCATTCGCCCCAGCGGGTCGAGATCCGGGTCCCCGGTATCGTTGACGAACGTGGTGACCAGTACACGTCGACGGTCAAGCGGAAACTCGTCCGGCCTGAAGGCCCACACCGCCAGGAGCCCGAGCACCACTACGGCACCGGCAGCGGCGCCGAGTCTGAAAGCACGAGTCCGGACAAGCGGCGAGCGATGAGCAGTGGCAAGGGTGGGGAGCTCCCCACGTCCGGCGCTCCCGGCCATATCGGAAGAGCCCTCTGTGATTCCTGCCGCTGGTCTGACCTCCGCCGTGCCCTCGTCCTTGGCGTCCGCCGATCTCAGCCCCTCCACCAGCGATCGCGTTTCCGCACACGGCTCCAGGCCGAGGTCCTCGGACAGTCGGGCTGCGAACGCGTCGTACTCGCGGACCGCGCTTGCACGGTCGTTGAGGCCGACCAGGACCTCGAGGGATGAGCGCAGGCGGGCTTCATTCAGCGGGGCGAGTCGAATGGCTCGTTTGGCCCAGTGAACGGCTGAAGGGTTACCCTCAGCGGCTTGCATCTCTGCAAGGTCCGTGGCTGCCTCAGCGGCGGCGTCTCGCAGCGCTTCTCTGCGTTCCTCCATCCAACGCTCGAATCCAGCGGCGCCTGACAGGAAGAAGCCCTCGAGGAATTCTCCACGGTACAGCTCCAGCGCTGCCTCCCGGTCCTGGCCGGTCAAGGCCGCCTCCATAATGGCGGCGTCACACCAGATCCGTTCGGAGTCCACCCCCACCTCATCGTCACCACGGCTCAGGATGACGGCATCGCCGAGGGATCTCCGCAGGTGATACACCGACTGCCTCAGGGCACTGCGGGCTCGGTCCTGGTCAAGGTTCGGCCACAGAAGCCCGATCAGGGTGTCACGCCGAACGAAGGTGCCGGGCCCGACAACGGCCAGGCGGGAGAGCAGGGCAATCAGTTTCGGTCGCGCGAGGATGGAATTGAGTTGGTTCCCCTCGGGCCCCGTGAGGGAGATGGATCCGAGGACCCGGAATTCGATCGAGGCACTGCCCGCCCTGGAGACCATACGGGTGTCACCTGCCAGATAACGCCCGGCAAACGTCAAAGAGACGCAGCCAGACTAGGGTTAGGAAACCTACGGTTTTCCCGCAGTCGCGGGCAATTGGAAGCGGCCGGCCGGTCGCCACAGAAAAGGGGAGGATGATGAACGGGAAACGACTGATGGGCGCGGTGGCGCTGGCTGTCACCCTGGCGCTCATGACGGCGCCGACCGACGGCCTGGCCCAGGAAGCCGTCGTCGGGATCAAGGGCGGGATCAACAGCTACAACCTGAGCTGGAAGCCGGATAGCATCGCACCTGATATCGGGGGTCAGACCGGCTTCGTCGGTGGGTTGTTCGGAGGCGTCATGTTCACTCGAGTCGTCGGCGTGCAGCTCGAGGCCCTCTATTCGCAACGCAGTGTTCTCGATCAAGAAGATGATGTGGACCTCAAGACGACTTACTTCGAGATCCCGCTTCTGTTCACGGCGAAGTTCCCGGTCGGGGGGACGGCCATACGGCCGATCCTGTTCGCGGGACCGTCCGTATCGTTCGAATCGAAGTGCGAGGTCAGCGGCGAGTTGGAGCCGGGAGGGAGCCGCATGACCTTCGACTGCGACGATCCGATGGTGCAGGTCGAGAACAAGAAGACCGATTGGGCTCTGGTGCTCGGCGTTGGCGTGGACTATCCGCTTGGGAAGTTCCTGATCGGCGCTGAGTGGAGGTACAACCTGGGTTTCACAAACCTCAACAACGACTCCGATTCGAGCAGCTACGAGACCGTGAAGACGCGCATGTGGGCGCTCCTGCTTACGGTGGGCTATCCGATCTAATGGTCTAATCGGCGGGCGGTCCGCCATCTCGGGCGGCCCGCCCCCGGATGGATCACCCCATGATACTGGGGGTGCTATGCAACCTTCACCTTGGGTGCGTGAGCTGGCCGTGGACATCGAAGTCGCGATCCGCGAGTTCCTCGAGCGTCACCCGCGGACCAGCGCCTCAGAGATCCGCCACGCCATGCGGATCGCGGCTCGGAGGACCGGGGTTTCGGCACTGGGCCACAGAGCTGCGATCCTCCTCCGCGGAGGAGGGCGGGGAGAGGCGACAGACGTGGAGAACGAGTAGAAAGAGACCGGGGCGGTCTGCGCGGGCCGCCCCATCGTCTTCGAGTATGTGGATCCTGGAGGCACATCCGGGTCAGGGGCATTCACGTGCGGGTTGGACACGAGCGGGAAGGC
>CAXMRU010000278.1:0-2464 GCA_964195715.1 Akkermansiaceae bacterium
ACGAGCGCGATGACCAGGAGAATCTTGCCGCGTCTGCTCATTGGCCTTCCTCACTCTCGATGGCATCCCGGATCTGTCTCTTGAGGCGTGCCAGGATGGCTCCCATGCCCCGGAGCCTGAGCGCTGACACCACCTCCTGCAAGCCCATCCGGGAGTAGAAGTCCGGCGGCACGGCGATAACGTCCTCCCACGGCTCTCCCTCGAGTCCCGCTAGCAGGATCCCGGCAAACCCGCGCACGGTGGGCGCCTCGGGAGGGCAGTCGAAGAACAGGCGGACGGCTCCCGTCTCTTCGACCCTGGTAGAGAGGAAGAACGGCGTCTGGCACTCGTGGACCTGCTCGAGCCTGTCCCGATTGGACTCCAGCTCCTCCGGCAGCGGCGGCACCTTGCGTGAATAGTCAAGCAGTGCCTGCACTCGCAGCTCGCGGGGAGCAGCCGCGAATTGGTCGACGATAGTCTGCAGTTTCTGTGGCATCGACATCCGTTCTCAACCTTCGGCTTATGGTTTGGTTATCTTTGTTACGGGACGACCCGTAATGCAACGGGTGTCATGACAACGCGGGAGTCAGCCATGCCGGTCGGTCAGGATCCATCACCGAAGTTCCAGCAGTTCGCCCACCCGGAGAAGCTCGTGTCGACCGACTGGGTGGCCGAGCACATTGATGACCCCAACGTCGTCATCGTCGAATCGGACGAAGACGTCCTCCTGTACGAGACCGGGCACGTTGCGGGATCCGTGAAGGTCGACTGGCACGCCGATCTCAACGACCCGCTCGTTCGAGACTACCTGACTCCGGAACGGTTCGCCGAGCTCATGTCCCGGAAGGGGATATCACGGGATCACACCGTGGTGTTTTACGGGGACAATTTCAACTGGTGGGCCGGTTACGCGCTCTGGGTGTTCACCCTTTTCGGGCACGCGGACACGCGCTTGATGGACGGAGGCAGACAGAAGTGGGTGGCCGAGGGCCGACCCTTCACGACGGATGTCCCGAACCGCGTGCCGGCGGAGTATCCCGTGGTCAGCCGCGACGACGGACCGATTCGCGCGTTTCGCGATCAGGTGTTCAAGCATTACGACCGCGGAGGACGCCTCGTGGATGTCCGGTCGCCGCAGGAATACAGCGGCGAGCTTCTGCATATGCCGGACTACCCACAGGAGGGGGCCCTCCGGGGAGGTCACATCCCAGGCGCGGCGAGCGTCCCGTGGAAGAGGGCGGCCAACGACGACGGCACGTTCCGGAGCCTGGACGAGCTGCGCGGGATCTACCTGGACGAGATCGGCCTGACGCCAGAGGAAGAAGTTATCGCGTACTGCCGGATCGGAGAACGCTCGAGCCACACGTGGTTCGTGCTCACCCACCTCCTCGGCTTCTCACGCGTTCGCAACTACGACGGGTCGTGGACCGAGTGGGGTAATCTGGTGGGTGCTCCTATCGAGAAGTAGGTTCGTGACACAATTTCGTGGTGATTTGCGGCATATTGCGGCCACGTAAAACAACCCGCTAAACAAGCCCGGCTCGGCGCTTCTGGCGGCGAGCCTTTTTTTTGGAGGCAGGATGGGGAGAGAAGGTCGAATCGACTGTCTCAAGACCATGCTCAACGAGCGCATCCTCGTGCTCGACGGAGCGATGGGGACGATGCTCCAGCGGTACGGCCTGGACGAAGCGGCCTTTCGAGGCGAGCGGTTTCAGAAACATCCAGTAGACCTCGCCGGGAACAACGACATCCTCTGCCTCACACAGCCCGACCTCGTTCTCGACGTCCATCGTGCGTACCTCGCCGCGGGCGCGGATCTGATCGAGACCAACACCTTCAACGCGACCCGTATTTCGCAGTCCGACTACCAGTGCGAGCCGCATGTGTTCGAGATCAACCGCGAGGCCGCCCGTATCGCCCGCCGTGCCGTCGACGAGCTCGACGCATCCGAGCCGGAGCAGAGCAGATTCGTCGTGGGCAGTCTGGGCCCGACCAACCGGACGGCTTCGATCTCGCCGAAAGTCGAGGATCCCGCATTCCGCAACGTCTCGTTCGAGCAGCTCGCAACCGCGTATGAGGAGCAGGCCAGGGGACTTCTCGATGGCGGTGTCGACATCCTCCTCGTGGAAACGGTGTTCGACACCCTGAACGCTCGCGCGGCCCTGTTCGCCCTTCTCGGTCTGCAGAAGGAACTCTCGTTCGAGTTCCCGATCATCGTGTCCGGCACCATCGTCGATGCGAGCGGACGAACGCTGTCGGGCCAGACGACCGAGGCTTTCTATAATTCGATTCGCCACAGCCGGCCCGTGGCGATCGGACTCAACTGCTCGTTGGGCGCGGCCGAGTTGCGGCCCCACATCGAGGAATTGAGCCGCGTCTCCGAGTTCCCGGTCAGCTGTCACCCCAACGCCGGCCTGCCGAATGAGTTCGGCGGCTATGACCAGACTCCGGTCGAATTCGCCACGGTGATGCGGCAATTCGCGGA
>CAXMRU010000279.1:0-5487 GCA_964195715.1 Akkermansiaceae bacterium
GTGAACGTCCTGGCGGTGGACGCACGGGGGGACGTAGCGGGAATCACCAGCACCAGCGGTATGTCGTGGAAGGTCCCGGGGCGGATCGGCGACTCTCCGATCATCGGGGCCGGCCTGTACGTCGACAATGAGGTCGGAGCCGCCGGGGCTACGGGCCGCGGCGAGGACGTGATCAAGGCCTGCTCGTCGTTCTACATCGTGTCACGCATGCGCGAGGGACGCTCGCCGCAGGAAGCCTGCGAAGACGCTCTGCGCTTCATCGATGAGAGATACGCGGCCGTCGGGATCGACTACCGGCCAGGGGAGAAGTTCGTGGCCATCAACAGGGACGGTGAGTTCGGGTGCGCCTGGAACATCGGCGAAAGATCTCCCACAATGTCCGTGATGGACACCGCGGGATACCGCCGCTACGAGGGAGCTAATACGGCTCTATAACGATCCGACGGGGAGTCCGGGGCCGGCTATTCGTGCGGTCCCGGGCGCGGCCGAGCTCGCAGTATCCACCCCTCCGGATCGATGACCGGTTCCACGCCGGCCGGCACACGTACCTCACCGGTGCCGTCCGCCATGTCTACTCGCACGGTTCGATCGCCCAGCCCGACGTTCACCGGCATCGGGAACGGAAGGTCGCCCGGCGCCTGCCAGCGCAGTTCCATGGTCCTCTCGCCCTCGCCGTGCTCGATCTCCACCACGAGCCTCGGAAGCTCCGCCTGGCGCAGGTAGGCTTCGAACAGCCAGGCGAGGTCTTCTCCCGACACGTCTTCGAACACCGTGATCACGTCAGCAGTTGAGGCGAAGCGGACCTGCGAGCCGTCGGTCTCGAGGGCCGCGACCTCGGTGGGATAGGCCATGCGGCGGAGCGCTTCCCGCACGACTTCCTCACCCACGAGGTAGCGTAACGTGTGCAACACCCACGCGCCCTTGAAGTAGATGTCGCTCCCGTACACCTCCTGTGCCGACAGCGAATGACGGGGGGCCGTAGGCCGCCGGTTCCCGATGCGCGGCCGGATGCTGTCCATGTACTCGTGGTAGCGCTCGATGCCCTGTGTGTCTTCCAGCCACAGCGCCTGCATGTAGCTCCCGAACCCCTCGTGGATCCACATGTCCTTCCAGTCGGAGTTGGTGACCAGGTTGCCCCACCACTCGTGCGACAGCTCGTGGTGGTGCAGCGCGTCGAATCCCCAATCCTCTCCGCCCGTCATCGCGCCGTTGTTGAAGTTGGCGCCGTAGGCGATGATCGACTGATGCTCCATGCCGAGGTGCGGAGTCTGCGCGACCCCATACTTATCGGCCCGGAACGGGTACGGGCCCAGCGTTTCTTCGAACCAGCGCAGGTGCGCCAGGATCTCCGGCATCAGGGCTCGCCCGTCCTCGAGGCTCTCCGGCAGCACAAAAAACACCACGGGAAACGTCTCCCCGGTGACGCTCTCGTACTCCTCCCGGATCACTACGTAGGGCGCGATGTTCAGCGCGACGTTGTAGTTGCTGATCGGGGTAGAGACGAACCAGTGATACGTGCGGGTGCCGTCGCCGTGTTCCTCTACCTGCTCGAGGCGTCCGTTCGACGCCACGACCAGGGGCTCGGGCACCGTGATGCGGATCGCCATCGAGTCGGGCTTGTCGGAGACGTGGTCCTTGTTCGGCCACCACACGTCGGCTCCGATCATCTGGTTCGACGTTGCGATCCACGGAGCGCCGGAGGGCGTCGTGGCCCACTGGACGCCGCCGTCCCACGGGGGACGGGGTGCCACGCGGGGCCGTCCGCCGTACTCGACGGTCAGGGACAACGGGTCTCCCGGCTGCTTGGTGAACGGAAGCTCGATGAATACCCGGCTGCCCGCCCGCCGGATGGGAAGCGGGACAGCAGATTCGAGCTCGGTGAGCGACACCGACTCGATCGTCAGCAGCGGGTCGAGGTCCAGGGCGACCACCTCCGCTGGCGCCACCATACGGGCGTCCATGCGCAAGCTCCCAACGATCGTGCTGTCCGTCGGATCGACCGTCAGCGCCAGGTCGTAGTACGTGACGTTGTAGGCCGCTTGCTCGACGATCAAAGGTCCGCCCGAGTCGTACGGGTCCCGCCAGTCGGGATCCGAGTCGGCGGCATCCTGCGCTCGCAGGCCGCCGGCTGACACGAGGACGCTTGCCACGAACCACACTCCGATCGTCCGTCTCATGCCATGTACTCCATGCACGCTGAGTTTCCACATGCCAAACACGCATTTCTACGGGCGATCAAAATAACCTGTGGGGCCTCACTCCACAGCACTCTGCTTCGGAGTACTTAAGGCCCCCCCAAAGTGTCCGGTTCCGATACAACTGATCCCGTAGCCGGAACACTGGAACACCCACAGCTGGCCTGTTACAATCGATCTAATATACTTAAACGTAAACACTTAGGGCGCTCAGGATCTTTGGCACACCCGTTGCATTAATCCGACACCGGAAGGGCGGGGCCGGCAGGGAGGCCGGACACTAGCGTGGTTGGGAACGAGAGGATGGGAGGACGACGATGAGGAAGATGAGACTTCTCGGGGTGGTGGCAGCGTCGGCGGCGGGTTTCGTCGCAGCGGCTCCGGCAGCAGCGCAGGACCGGCCGTCGTACGAGCTGCCGGCGATCGAGGTGGTAGCGCTGCAGTCCAATCTGCACCAGGTGGCGATTTCGCTCTACGAGTTGCCGAGCTTCTGGGAGCTGGCCGCGGACCTGCACAAGCAGGCAGCGGATAACCTACCCCGGAACGACGCGGGGCAGTTCTTCGGATACAGCCGTGCCGCGGTGCTGTACTTCTACGTGGGCGAGTTCGATGATTCGCGTCGCGCAATGGAAGATGCGGCACAGGTAGCCGAGGCGACGGGCGACGTGTTCACGGCGGCCAACACATACGTGGATGCGGCCTTCGTGGCGATCGCCGAGGGGTTTGCCGGCAAGAAGCGCGAGTTCGTCAGGGAAGCGCGCGAGCTGGCGGACTCCGAGTGGCTGACGGCCGAGGAGAAGGCCGATATCCTGGCCCGTATCGACGGCGCGCCTGCCGGACCGGCCTCCGCCCGCGTGGCGCTGGCCATGCGGCTGGGCTCGCCGATGACGCTGGCGGCAGACTGAGAACCTGGAAACTGAGGGCGGCGAGCGGGATGATGCTGTGGGGCTGATGGGATGACGATGATGGGATAGGGATG
The DNA here is from genome assembly GCA_964195715.1 of Akkermansiaceae bacterium. GTDB lineage: Bacteria > Gemmatimonadota > Gemmatimonadetes > Palauibacterales > Palauibacteraceae > Benthicola. Next base: position 3,175 of record CAXMRU010000279.1, read on the forward strand.
TGGCCTCGCCCTCTCAGCTGGAAGAGCCCCGGTGCGGAAGCGCCGGGGCTCTGTGGCATTGGGCATATCCCGGTTCGCACGGAGCTGCGCGCTGATGGGCTTTCGCCACAGTTGACGCTGTCGTAGCCGATACGCATCATACGGGATCCGAAGCTGCCGCCTTCCAGATCACACTGCCGGCCCAACCTTGATGTCCTCGGGGCAGGAGGTGACTCATGTGTGTGAACGCCCGCTCCCGGTTCACGGCCCTCCATGCCCTTCCTGTAGAGCTGAAAGGCGGCAGATCATGCGACCCTTCCTTGTGCTGATTTGTCTGGTCACCATCGGATGTGGAGGCGGAGATGGGACGGCCGCTGGTCCGACGGATCCACCGCCACCTCCACCGCCACCTTCACCGACGACGGGAGCCCTCCGCTTCATCACCGCCACCGGCGGTCGAAACCTGGACCCGGACGGCTACACCGTCGTGTTGGACGACACGTTGCGGTTCGACATCGGGCGCCAGGATACCTTCACAGTCAGCGAGCTGTCTCCGGGCCTGCATTCGGCCATCCTGACAGGGCTCCACGAGAATTGCTACCCGACTTCCAGCCAGCCCATCTCGAAATCCGTCGTCGTCGACCGAGTAGACGACCTCCGGTTCGGAATCGAGTGCCTTGGGGTGCCTGACGACATCTACGTGACGTTCGTGCGGGTCCGATTTGAGGATGAGGAGGCCGACAGTTCACAGATCGCCGGGCTGAGCCCCGGCGGAACCGTTCCCGTGACGCTGACGTCCCACCCCTCCTACCACCGCGACCCGGCCTGGTCGCCGGACGGCAGGAGACTCGCGTTCGGCAGGGGCGGCGTGATTCATGTGGTGAACGCCGACGGCACCGGCCTTCGGTCGTTCGACCGCGGCGAGAATCCCGACTGGTCTCCGGACGGCTCCCGAATCGCGTACGACAATGGGCACAATATCCTCGTATTCGACCCGGACGGTGCGGAAGGCGGGGCGCTGATCGGTCCGGGAACACAGCCGGATTGGTCTCCGGATGGCACCAGGATCGCTGCCGAAGTTCCCGTTACTCAGAGCGAGAGTGACATCTACGTCATGAACGCGGACGGTTCCGGCCGCTCAAACGTGACGCAACGCGTGACGCTGGTGGATCGCGAACCGGACTGGTCACCTGACGGTTCGCAGATCGTGTTCCGCCGCTTGGATAGAACTGAATCCGTCGGGTATGACTTGTGGGTAATGGATGCCGACGGATCAAATCAGACGCGACTCCTGACGCGTCCGGGCGCGCAGACCACCCCGAAGTGGTCGCCGGACAACCGCATTCTGTTCGGACACGACAGGCAGGTCATGGTTCTCGACCTCGGAGCCGGTGGATCCGTGACGCCGCTGACGAGCCTCGAACCCGGCATCGCACAGTTTGAAGCGACTTGGCGTCCCACACTCCAGCCCTGACCGCTGGGGCCGCGGGTCCAAGGGCTGGGTTAGCGGGGTGGTTTCTGCGGAAACCACCCCGCTTCGTTATTGTACCATCCCGTGGAACGACGGGTTCAGAGGCTGAAAGGTGCGTGAGTCGTGATATCGTTTGGCCCCGATTCCAACATGCGAGCAGCAGCTGCCGGGATAGCCATCGCGGCAGTCGTGCTCTCGGCGCCCGAACCCGCGCTTGCCCAGAGTTCCCATGCCGACGGCGATGTCCGTGTCGTGGAGACCGTGGACCCGGTGAGCGGAGCGCGTTACCGCCAGGCCGTGTACGACCTGACGAAGAAAGAGATCAAGGCGGTGCAGCGGGCCTTGCGAGAGGACGGCTACCTGGGCGTCGGATGGACCGGCCAGTTGGATCACGGCACGATCAAAGCCTTGAACGAGCTCCAGCAGGAGCGCGGCCTGTACCAGTGTGGCTGCGTATCGTACGAGACGATCGTCGCCCTCGGCCTCAAGCCGGCCGTCCAGGTCACGACCGTGGCAGTAGGGGGCACGAGCGGAAGCGCCTATGGCACTGACGACTGGCACCGCAGCGGCTATCGCTCGGGGATTTACTACCCGATTGCCGTTCCGATCTTCGTACCGGTGGATCCGGAGAACCCCGACGGGCCGGCGACCGAGCTTCCGGCGAACGAGGAGGCAACGATGCCCAGGTTTCCGCCTCCCCGACCCGCTCCTCCGGGGGTGCGCCCTCTGCCGCCGATCCGGGTGATTCCGGCGGGCTCGCGATCCGGATACGTTCCGATTCCCGCTCCCTGATTCCCGGAAGAGGCTCCGTGAACCACAGTACGGCGACCCTGGCCGCGACGGTCGGCGGCGTTCTGCTGCTG
>CAXMRU010000280.1:0-64224 GCA_964195715.1 Akkermansiaceae bacterium
TCATCGCCGTCCTGTGCCCAGGCATCCACCTCGCGCCCTTCTCGCTTGATCCCTTCTATTCACAATAAAAAGAATCCGCCTCACTACGCCCTCTCGGCACTCCACAACAACCTCTCACACCAATTTGTCAAAAAGCAGCCCGCCCCTTTCGAGGCGGGCCAGATAACTTAGCCTGTAGTCCGGCTGTTCGTCAACGCCTCCGGAGGCGTCAGAACACGATTCCGAAGCCCAGCGCCTCGGTGTGTCCGACGGTCAGACCAAACCTCAGCAACCAGGCCTGCGAGAACTGCATCTCGAGGCCGAAATCGACGTCGAAATGCACCTTCGTGTCGGGACCACTGAGGCCGATGTCCAGTGCCAGTCGCGGTGAAGCGTACGGCGTGAGCGCCCACTTTCCGTCGTCCGACTGGAACTGGCGGGCCAGCGATACGCCTGCCGGCACTCTCAGGATGCCTCTACCGCCGTCACCGGTGCCCGTCACCCAGCCGAGGCCGATACCCGTCACCCAGGCGACATCCAGAGGGAACGACTCCGAGACGCTCACGAACTGCTTGTACACGTCGAGGCCGCCGTTCAGGGCGATGTCTCCGCCGCTGAAGTCGTTGACCGATCCGCGGAAGCCGAGATTCACATCTCCGGCCTTGCGGAACGTGGCCATACCGCCGACGTCCTCGATCCCGTTGACGAACACCATGTAGACGCCGACCCCGGTCTCGTCGTACGGCGTAATAAACTGCGGCATATCGTAGACTTGTGCCGCGCCCGTTGCGACTTGCGAGAGGATCGCGACCGCGGAGATGGCCGCCGCACGGACCCAGTTCATGGCCAGGCGTTGCATATCAGACCTCCTGAACTGCTTCGTTTTAACCCGTTCGGGCGAATCACGGCAGGTTCAGCCTGCATCCTCCGTGCCGCTCCCTTGCGACGAGGGCTCGCCCACCTGTTCGGCGAGCACCGAGACCTCGCTATCCACAACCTGCAGAAACCCGCCGGATACCGCGATACGATGGACCGTGGACCCGTCGCTCACGGTCACGTCTCCGGTGCCGAGCAGGGTCATCATGGGCGCGTGTCCGTACAGAATGCCCATCAGGCCGTCGTAGGCCGGCACGACGACGCTCTCTCCGGTTCCCTCAAAGCCCACGGCGGTGGGCGAGATCACGACTATCTTGAGCTTGCGCGCAGATTCGTTCATCGGTCCTCAGCTCTCCTCAGCCCTCGAGCTCGCGCGCCTTTGCCTCGGCTTCCTCGATGTCTCCCACCATGTAGAAGGCCTGCTCGGGAAGGTGGTCGAACTCGCCGGCAACGACCGCCTCGAACGACTCGATCGTCTTCTCCAGCGGTACGTACTTGCCCGGGAATCCCGTGAACTGTTCGGCCACGAAGAACGGCTGCGAGAGGAAGCGCTGGATCCGCCGCGCCCGCGCGACGATCACCTTGTCGTCCTCGCTCAGCTCGTCCATGCCGAGAATCGCGATGATGTCCTGGAGGTCCTTGTAGCGCTGCAGGATCTCCTGCACGCGGGTGGCCGCATTGTAGTGGCGGTCGCCGAGGAACTGGGCATCCAGAATGCGGCTGCTCGACTCGAGGGGATCCACGGCCGGGTAGATCCCGAGCTCCGCGATCTGGCGCGACAGCACAGTCGTCGAATCGAGGTGTGTGAACGCGGCCGCGGGCGCCGGGTCGGTAAGGTCGTCCGCCGGCACGTAAATCGCCTGCACCGACGTGATCGAGCCGCTCTTGGTCGAGGTGATCCGCTCCTGCAGTTCGCCCATCTCGCTGGCCAGGGTCGGCTGGTAGCCCACGGCGCTCGGCATGCGGCCGAGGAGCGCGGACACCTCGGAACCGGCCTGGCTGAACCGGAAAATATTGTCGATGAACAGCAGAACGTCCTGCTTCTCGACGTCGCGGAAGTACTCGGCGACCGTCAGGCCGGTCAGGCCGACGCGGAGCCGTGCACCCGGCGGCTCGTTCATCTGCCCGTAGATCAGCGCCGTCGATTCCAGGACGCCGGATTCCGACATTTCGAGCCACAGGTCGTTGCCTTCACGCGTGCGCTCACCTACCCCGCAGAACACGGATCTCCCGCCGTGCTCCTGCGCGATGTTGTTGATCAGCTCCATGATGATGACGGTCTTGCCGACCCCTGCGCCGCCGAAAAGTCCGGTCTTGCCGCCCTTGACGTACGGAGCCATCAGGTCGATAACCTTGATCCCGGTCTCGAAGATCTCCGTCTTCGGCTCGAGGTCGACGAACTTCGGCGGCTCGCGGTGGATGGGCCAGCGCTCGACCGCCTCCACGGGTCCCGCTTCGTCGACGGGCTCGCCCAGGACGTTCAGGATCCGGCCCAGGGGCGCCTCACCGACGGGCACCGAGATCGCCTCTCCCATGTCGTGCACGTCCATCCCGCGCTGGACGCCGTCCGTCGAATCCATGGCGATGGTCCGGACCTGGTTGCGGCCTATGTGCTGCGCCACCTCGCAGACAAGGCGATGCGGCTCACCGTCATCGCCGGTCCACTCCAGCTGGACGGCGTTGTAGATCTCCGGTAGATGCTCGGGATCGAACTCCACGTCCAGCACCGGTCCGATGACCTGTACGACCTTACCGATAGTCTGCGTCTGTTCTGCCATTGCTATCCCTTCAGCGCCTCGGCCCCACCGATGATCTCAGCCAACTGGCTGGTGATCTGCTGCTGCCTGGCTCGGTTGAACTGCCTGCGGAGCGTCGTGAGGAAGTCGTCCGCGTTGTCCGTCGCGCTCTTCATCGCCGTGCGCCGCGCTCCCTGCTCGGACGCCGCGTTCTCCACCAGCGCCCGGTACATCGAGCTCACCAGGTGGAGAGGCAGCAAGCGGGCAAGGATCACGTCCGCCGACGGGTCGAGGATGTAGTAGGGCTCCCGGGACGGCCGCTCCTGCGGCACATAAACCGGAAGCAGGCGCCGTGTGATCGGCGGCGTGCTCATCACGCTGCGGAACTCCGCGTGAACGACGTACACGGCGTCCAGGTCTTCACGGATGAAGCGCTCGGCCAGCGGGTCGATCAGGGCTCGCGCGTCCTCCGGTGAGGGATTGTCACCGATGTCCTTGTGCATGCCTGCCATGCTCACGTTTCGGAACCGGAAATAGCTGATTCCCTTCTTGCCGATCACATGGAACTCGGTCTCGACGTCCGAGGCCTGTAACTCGGCCAGAAGCTCACGCGCCTTGCGGATCAGATTGACGTTGAAGGCCCCGCACAGCCCGCGGTTGCTCGTGACGAGAATCACGGCCGCTCGCCGGATCCGGTCCGGCTGCCGAAGCAGGGGATCGAGGTCGGTGAGATCCGGAGTAATCAGGTTCTCGACCACGGCCGACAGGCGATCCGCAAACGGCCGCGCCTGCTGTACGCGCGTCCTGGCACGGCGCAGCTTCGACGTCGCGACCATCTCCATGGTGCGCGTGATCTTGCGCGTGCTTTCGACGGATTGCATCCGCCGCGCGATGTCTCTGGACTTCGCCATCTATCCGTTCGCCCCGGTCGTTACGTGGGTAGCGCCAGCCTCAGCCGGCGGCCTCCACGGCCGGCTCGTCAGCCGCCTTCGTGCGGAACAGGCTCTTGTGGGCCTCGATCGCGTCGCGGAGCTTTCGGTCCGTCTCGTCGCTGATCACTTTACTGCCCCTGATCGCCGTGCCCACCTCCGGGTGCGCCGACCGCATGTACTCGCGGAAGTTTTCTTCCCAGCGCCGGATCTCGGAGGTTTCGAGGTCGTCCAGGTAGCCCTGCGTAACGGCAAAGATCACCATCACCTGGTCCTCGACGGGGATGGGTGCATACTGGCCTTGCTTCAACACCTCCACCGTTCGCGCGCCGCGCGCGAGCTGACGCTGCGTGGCCGGATCCAGATCTGAGCCGAACTGGGCGAAGGCCTCGAGCTCGCGGTACTGCGCGAGGTCGAGTCTCAGGCTGCCGGCGACCTTCTTCATGGCCTTGATCTGGGCCGAGCCGCCGACCCGGGACACCGAGATGCCCGCATTCACGGCCGGACGAACGCCGGAGTAGAACAGGTCGCTCTCGAGGAATATCTGGCCGTCGGTGATCGAGATGACATTCGTCGGAATGTACGCCGACACGTCACCGGCTTGCGTCTGGATGATCGGCAGGGCCGTGAGCGATCCGCCCGGCTTATCGAGATCCGGATGCGCCTCGATCACCTGCGCGTCCTCGCTGACCTTTGCCGCGCGCTCCAGCAGACGGCTGTGCAGGTAGAACACGTCGCCCGGAAACGCCTCCCGGCCCGGCGGACGCCGCAAGATGAGCGAGATCTGCCGGTACGCGTCCGCCTGTTTCGACAGGTCGTCGTAGATGACGAGCGTGTGTCGCCCTTCCTTGTACATGAAGTACTCGGCGAGGGCGCAGCCGGCGTACGGCGCGAGGTACTGCAGGGTCGCCGGATCCGAAGCATTCGCCGCCACGACGATCGTGTAGTCCATGGCGCCTTCCTGCTCGAGGCGGTCCACCACGGAGACCACGGTCGAGGCCTTCTGGCCGATCGCCACGTAGACGCACACGACGTCGCCACCACGCTGATTGATGATCGTGTCGATCGCGATCGCCGTCTTTCCGGTCCGCCGGTCGCCGATGATCAGCTCCCGCTGGCCGCGGCCGATCGGGATCATGGAGTCGATCGCCTTGATGCCCGTCTGCAGCGGCTCCTTCACCGGCTGTCGGTACACGATTCCTGGCGCCTTTCGGTCGACCTTCATCGTGGTTACCGACTTGATCGCTCCCTTGCCGTCGCACGGCTCCGCAAGCGTGTTCACCACGCGGCCCAGGAAGTCCGGACCCACCGGCACTTCGAGCACCCGGCCCGTTCGTCGGACTGAGTCTCCCTCCTTGAGCTGCAGATAGTCGCCCATGACCACTGCCCCGATGTTGTCTTCCTCGAGGTTCAGGGCCAGCGCTGTGATCAGCTCACCGGTCTCGGACGACTCGATCTCGAGCATCTCGTTCGCCATGGCCGCCGAGAGGCCCCAGATCCTGGCAACGCCATCCTTGACTTCGAGGACTTCGCCGACCTCCTCGAGCTTCAGATCTTCTTCGTAACGATCGATCTGCTCAAGAAGCGCCTTCTTCATCTCGCCCGCGCGGAGCGTTGCGTCTGACGTGGGCATATCCAATCCCGTCCTTGTGTCTATCCGATCAGCCGGTCGTCGTTGCCGACCCGGCTTCTTCGATGAGAGTCCGGCGCATCAGCTGCAGCCGTCGCCGCAGCGATCCGTCCAGAACGCGGTCCTTTACTCGCACGATCACCCCCCCGACCAGACGCGGATCGCGCTTGAACTCAGCCGTCACCTCGAGACCCAGCACCCGCCCCAGCGCGTCCTCGATCTCCTCCTTGAGCTCGGGGCCCGGATCGACCGTCATGGTCACGGCAGCTTGCACCCGGCCCATGCGCTCGTTCAAGAGCTCGCGAGCAGCGGTCTCGATCTCGGGGAGCAGCGACTGGCGGCGCTTCTCCATCACCACCAGGAGAAAACGAACGAACAACTCGGGATAGCGGTCGCCGAACACGCCCCGGATAACATCTCGCTTGTCCGACAGCAACACGCGCGGCGTCTCCAGGAACGCCCGGAACGATGGGACGTCCCTGTAGAGGGCCGCCACCTCGTCCAGAAAGCCGAGCCAGACCTCCGCATCATCCGTGCGGTCGGCCAGCTCGAGCAGCGTGTCCGCGTACGTGCGGGCTACCGCGACCCGACTCATTCCATTTCCGCTATGTATTCGCGCACCAACCGGCGGTTCGCGTCGTCGTCGAGGGTCTCGCGCACGAGCCGCTCGGCCGCCGCCAGCGAGAGATCCACAGCCTCCCGACGGACCGACTCGAGCAGATCGTCCTTCTCGCGCGCCAGCTCACGCCGGGCGCGCTCGAGCATTGCCTCGTTTTCCTTCCGGGTCTCCGCCAGGATCTCCTCCCGCAGCCGCTCGCCGGCTTCCCTGCCCTCCTGGAGGATGCCCTTGGCCTCGCGCCGTGCCTGGTCGAGCTGCCGCTGGTGCTCGTCGAGCAGACGCCGCGCCTCGTCACGGTCAATGCGGGCCGAGTCGATGGCCGCCTGGATGTTGGACTGCCGTGTCTCGAGACCCTTCGCGATTGCCGGAAAGGCTTTCCACCAAAGGACCCCGAGTGTGAGCAGAAACAGCACCCACGTCCAGATCGCCAGGCCGGCATTGATCGACAGCACGCCGCCCTCCGCGGCCCACAGCGGCGCCGGGGCCAGGAGCAGCAACGCCATCGGCCCTGCCATTCGCCAGATTTTCATCCCTGTCCTGCTTCTCTGATCCCACCCGATCACCACCGGCAGCAGCCGACGGTGCTCTGGCGGAAGTCTTACTTGATGAAGCCGGCGATCACCAGCGCGAACAACGCTGCGCCCTCGATCAGGGCAGCGAGAATGATCGAGCCCGTCTGGATCTGGGCCGCAGCTTCGGGCTGCCGCGCCATCGCATCGGCCATCTGTCCGCCAATCCGGCCGATCCCGATCCCGGCGCCGATGACTACGGCACCCGCGCCGATGATGGCCAGGCCTGCGCCCACATCGCCGGTCATGCCGGCCGTTTCCTGCAGAAGAGCGAGCATGTTGAACATCAAGGGTCTCCTTGCATTTCCCGGTTAACCTTCCGGATCCCTGTTTCCTGCAACTTCGTCCCGGTCCGCAAGCGCTAGTGCGCGTGCCGGATGAGACCGATGAACACCGATGTCAGGACAGTGAAGATGTACGCCTGGAGGAACGACACGAAGATCTCCAGGAACATCACGAACAAACCCAGTGCCAGCGACCCGCTCACGGCCGCCAGGCCCGTGGCGGAAACGTCGCCGTATACGATGATGAGCCCCAGCAGCGACAGGATCACAAAGTGCCCGGCTGTCATGTTGGCGAACAGCCGCACGGCCAGGGCGAACGGTTTGGCCAGCTTACCGATGAGCTCTACCGGCGTCATGATGATCAGCATCGGTACCTTCATCACGCCGGGAATCCCCTTCGGGATGTAGAAGATCGTCCCCATGTATCCCTTCGGCCCGAGAGCCTTGAAACCGGCCACCTCGATCACGATGAGCGAGACGATCGCCAGCGCGGCAGTGACCGAGATGTTGCCGGTCGCCGATGCACCGAACGGGACGAGGCCCAGGAGGTTCGCGTAAAGGATGAAGAAGAACAGCGTCACGACGTAGGGAACGAACTTCTCCCCGCCGTGGCCGATGTTGGCCATCGCCACGTCGTCCCTGAGGTACACGTAGAAGGCTTCGAAAATGTTCAGAATCCCCCGGGGCGCCTCGCGGCCCGCGTTCGTGCGCCCGGCGCTTCGGGCGGCCAGCCCGATCGTGAGAATCGTCAGGAGGCTGGCCAGCACGAGGAAAAATAGGTGCTTTGTCGGCGAGAGGTCGATCTCGAACCCGCCGATGCTCACGGGAGGGATCCTCAAACGGTCCAGGCTGATCACGACCGGCCCGAAATCGAGGCTCCCGGAGTCCACGATGTGGTGCGTCATGGTCTCCGTGCCCCACTCCTCGGCGTGCTCGCCTTCGGGGGCGTGCTGTTCGTCAGCCGCCTGCTCGACGGCCGGGGGTGCGTGGTCGGACTCTGACGCGGGGTGCTCCTGCGGAGCGCCGAACGCCAGGCCGATCAATGTGATTGCCAGTCCTGCGATCATCGATGTTCCCGATCTAACAGGCTGCTGAAGAACCCTGGGCGGTCGCGTTACGAGCGCCGTGGGTGCAGATGCTAGGCAGCGCGACGAATGCGATGCCGTGCGCATCGGGGAGGAGCGCTAACGCCGCAGATGCTCCCACGCCGCCGTAACCCACAGGGCGCATGGGGGTTGCCGGTCGATACTGCGTCACTCGTCGTCGAAGATGCTCCCGCATCGCCTTCCTCCTCGTTCCTTGTCTCGCCTCGGCAAGACCCATGCGCGCGACTGCCCAGGGTTCTTCAGCAACCTGCTATCTGCGATCCGCCGTCGCCACGGCCAGCCAGCCGGCCTCCAGGAGGACGAACGCGACCAGAGCCATACCATACGCTATCATGAGCACCTGCGTCGGCGCTCCCGCCAGGGCGGCCAGAACCCACAACAGGATGCCCGCCCCGAACCGACCTGCGATCCCCGTGACCCACATTCGCATGACCGCCTCTCCCCGCTCCAGACCGCCCGCCAGGAACCAGAAGGACACCGCCTGAACAATCCAGGCGACGCCCGCGCCGGTCACGACGGAGAGCACCGGATGTCCTCCCACGATCGCCGCGACGGCACCCACGACGCAGAGCAGCAACGTGACCAGAAGGTACCCGCCGCGTCTCATGTTCCGCGTCCGTCCGCTTCGCGCTCCTCGCCATCCTTCCGGAGCTCATCACGCCGGTCCAGCACCAGGTGCCGGTACATGCTGTAGAAGCCCGCCCCGAAGCCGGTGAAGGTACCGAGCAAGACAAAAAGCGGCCCCGTCTGGAGCCGCTCGTCCAGGATCGATCCGATCCAGGCGAACAGCGCTATCGCGATGCCCAGGCTGAGCCCATAGCCTCCGAAGCGCCCTACATCAGCCATGGTCCCGCCCGGGCGGTCTCCTTCGTTCAGCGACACGCCACTCTCTCGCCTCCCGGTTACGGCCGCCGCGACTATACCCGCTTGTGAAAATATCCGCAAGATTGGCGGCTTGACGCCCGTACCGGGTACGATCTAGCCTCCGTCCAGCGGGACGAGAGGGAGCGCACCGGAGGCGAACGCGGATGACTGGCAGTGGGGGGATGGGGATCGTGGCGAGCGGGAACGACATCGAGTTGCTGCAGGACCTGGCGAGCGCCAGGCAGGACCTGGAGCGCCAGGTAGCGCGGCGCATCGTGGGACAGACGGAGATCATCGAGAAGCTGCTGATCGCCTTGTTGGCCGGCGGCCACGCGCTTGTCGTGGGAGTTCCCGGCCTGGCTAAGACCACCTTGATCTCTACTCTCGCCGAGACGCTCAATCTCCGGTTCAGTCGCATTCAGTTCACTCCGGATCTCATGCCTTCCGACATCACGGGCACCGAGGTGCTCGAGGAGGATCCGGAGACCGGACGCCGGGTGTTCCGGTTCGTGCGCGGCCCGGTATTCGCCAATGTGATCCTCGCCGACGAGATCAACCGGACGCCTCCCAAGACCCAGGCCGCGCTGTTGCAGGCCATGCAGGAGCTGTCGGTAACGGTGGGAACCGAAACATTCACCCTCGAGCCACCATTCTTCGTCCTCGCGACCCAGAATCCGATCGAGCATGAGGGCACGTACCCTCTCCCCGAGGCCCAGCTCGACCGCTTCATGTTCGAGCTGAGGATCACGTACCCCACCTTCGAGGAGGAATGCGAGGTTGCCGCGGTAACGACGTCGGCTGCTTCCCGGGCGATCGAGACCGTGATCGACGGCGAGCGGCTCCGGCAGTTCCAGGCGCTGGTACGGAGAGTGCCGGCCCCACCATCGATCGTGGACTACGCCGTGCGGCTCGCCCGCAGCACCCGGCCTGACGACCCTGACGCTCCAGCGTTCGTTCGCGAAATGATCGCCTGGGGCGCCGGTCCCAGGGCCTCGCAGTACCTGGTGCTGGGCTGCAAGGCCAGGGCGGCACTGCAGGGACGACCCGTGCCAAGCCTGGAGGATGTGCAGGCGATCGCTCCCGACGTGCTCCGCCACCGGATCGTCCCCGGTTTCGAGGCGGAAGCCGCCGGGCGTACTCGGGACGACCTCGTCGAGGACCTGATCGCGTCGGTCAAGAGGTGAGTGAGATGGAAGACCATCCTCCGTCACCTTCCCGTCGCCTGGCGCATGCGCAGCGCCCATCGGCCCGCGGGCGGAGGGCCGCGTGACTCTGCTGATCGTGGTCCTCGCCGTTCTCGTGGCCCTGTCGGGCTTCTTTTCCGGCGGAGAGATCGCCTTCTATTCGGTCCCGGACACACGTGCCGATGCGCTGGCCGAACAGGGACGGCGCGGAGCAAAGGCCCTCGTGCGGCTGAAGTCGAGTCCGGATCGCCTGCTGATCACGATCCTGATCGGCAACAACGTCGCGAACATCGGAGCCGCCTCGGTCGCCACGTACGCGGCGATTCAGGCGTTCGGGTCGGCGGGCGTCGGAATCGCGACAGGTGGAATGACACTCCTCGTGCTGTTCTTCGGCGAGATCGTGCCCAAGAGCTTCGCGGCGGCAAACGCCGAAAGAATTTCGCTCGCGATCGCGCCGCTCTTCCTGGGTCTCTCGAAGGCCCTGACCGTGCTGGTGGTTCCGCTGGAAGCCCTAACCCGAGCCGTGCTGCCCTCGAGTGAGAGAATGATTCCCACCGTCACGGAAGCCGAGATCCGGACGCTCACGGAGATCGGACACGAGGCGGGAGAAATCGACTCGCACGAGCGCCAGATCATCCAGCAAGCTTTCGCGCTGGACACGACGCAGGCATGGGAGGTCATGACGCCGCGGGTAGGCATTTTCGCGTGGCGGGCCGATCGCAGCCTGGAGGACATCGCGCCCGAGTTGCAGACGGTCCGATTCAGCCGGATCCCGGTGTACGGGAAATCGCTGGACGAGATTACCGGAATCCTCTACGTGCGCGACGCCTACCAGGCCCTGCTGTCGGGGCAGCGCGACGTCCAGCTAGGACGGCTGGCGCGCGAGGCCATGTTCGTTCCCGCGACAGTGGTGCTCAGCCAGCTCCTGGCCGAATTCCAGGCGCGGCGGATCCACGCGGGCATCGTGGTCGACGAGCACGGAGGAACGGACGGCCTGATTACGCTCGAGGACATCCTCGAGGAGCTTGTCGGCGAGATCGTGGATGAGACGGACATTCCAGCTGAGCCATTCACGCGAGTAGGGCGCGATTCCATAGTCGTCGAGGGAGGCGTGGACCTGCGCGAGATCAACCACTTCTTCAATTGCACCCTACCGGTATTCGAGCACCGGTCTCTGAATGGTTACCTGCTGCAGGTATTCGGTCGGGTTCCGGACCCGCATGAGACGGTCGAGGCAGACGGATTGCGGATCGAGGTCATCAGCTCCACCGATACTCAGGTGATGCGGGCTCGCATCACCCGGGATTCCGGCGATCGGCCAGCGATCGGCTAGAAGCCTGTCCGAGTAATGGGGTACGGCCGCGCGGACAGGCTCCTAGACCGTGCCGAACGCCACCTGGCTGTACCACTCCACGAGCGATTGTCCGAACAGAAAGGCGATCGCGGCGCCGAGCCCGAGAAAGACGCCGAACGGCACTTCTCTCTTGGTCTTCAGGCTCAGGGGAGCGAACACGAGGGTCCCGGCCAGCGCGCCGATGAAGACCGTGAGCATGGCCCCCGCGGGTCCGAGGAACGCGCCCACCATGGCCATCATCTTGATGTCCCCTCCCCCCATCGCCGGTTTCTTGAACACCCATTCGCCCAGCAGGCCCACGGCCAGCAGCACGCCGAATCCGAGCGCGGCACCGATCACGGACGTGAGGAACGACGGCGGCCCCGGAAGCAGTGACAACGCCAGACCGGCGCCCAGTCCGCCTATGCTCAGGGCATCCGGAATCAGATAGTGCCTGGCGTCGATCAGGGAGATCGTAAGGAGGAGACTGAACAGGATCGAGCCCTGCAGGGCTCGCCAGGTCGGCCCGTACATGAGTGCCATTCCGATCCAGATCGCTGCCGTGACGAGTTCCACGGCAGGATATTGGAAGGAGATGGACGTCCGGCACTTCCGGCACTTGCCGCGCAGTAGAATCCAGCTGAGAAGGGGCACGTTGTCATACCACGCGATCTGCCCACTGCATTCCGGGCACCGCGAGCGGGGTCGAATCAGACTCTCACCCTTCGGCAGGCGGGTCACGCACACGTTCATGAACGACCCGACCGAAGCCCCGAGGACTCCGGCGTAGATCAGGAACACGATCTGAACGGTGTGGGGCATTCAGCCTCCGAACAGGCGGTCCATGAGAATGGCTCCTGCGAGCGCCGCGTTGAGAGACTCTGCATCGCCCCGCATCGGAATCGCAACGATCCGGTCGGCAGCCGTCCGAATCGTTCCGGATACGCCCCTGCTCTCGTTCCCCAGTACGAGCGCCAAGCCATCGGGTCGCGTCGCGCCGCGCTCAAGGAGATCCCCGTCCGCCGCGCTCGCCCATACGGCACACCCGATCGTCCGCAGGTGAGCCACCGCCTCGTCCCACGCCACAGCGAGGACGGGAAGGCGGATGGAGGAACCCGCGGCCGCGCGAACGACCTTCGGGCTCCATGGATCCGCGGTCCCCGGCAGGGCCACGACTCCGGACGCTCCCAGGGCTTCCGCCGCACGGATCAACGTCCCGACGTTACCCGGATCCTGCATGGCATCCAGGACGAGGATGTCCGGTGTCCGGAAGTCCGACCAGCTCCACTGCGGGATCGGCGCGACCGCGATCCACCCCTGCGGCGTCACGGTATCCGCGTGCCGTCGCAGCTCGGAGTCGCTCACGAGCTCGTGCGGGATGCCGGCTGCCATGATGCCTTCGAGCAACTCCCGGCCGTCTGGCTCCGCTTCCGCCGCCTCGGTATATAACACGAGCGTCACCGGGCGCTCTGTCCTCAGGAGCTCCTCCAGGACACGGGGACCCTCGACGAGAAACTCTCCCCGGGCACTCCGCTCCTTGCGCCGGTGCAGCGCACGAAAGTGCTTGCTCTGACTCAGGCTGGGCATGGCCAGTCAATGTGACCCTGACGCCGCCGCGGGGAAAGCGGCGGCGGGAAGTCGAACATCACCGTGAAAGCAGTGGTATCAACGAGGCCTCCGGTCGCCCTCACGATAGCGGGAAGCGATTCGGGAGGCGGTGCGGGCATCCAGGCCGACCTGAAGACGTTCCATGCGTTCGGCGTGTTCGGCACGTCAGCAGTCACGGCAGTCACGGTTCAGAACACTGTCGGTGTCACCGGCGTGCAGACGATCGATCCAGACGTCGTTGCCGCACAGATTCACTCCGTCATGCAAGACCTGGCGCCCACCGCCTGCAAGTCGGGCATGCTCGCGGACGCTCC
Source organism: Akkermansiaceae bacterium (assembly GCA_964195715.1). GTDB lineage: Bacteria > Gemmatimonadota > Gemmatimonadetes > Palauibacterales > Palauibacteraceae > Benthicola. Next base: position 13,032 of record CAXMRU010000280.1, read on the forward strand.
CATCATCCACGCGGTTGCAGACGCGCTGTCGGACTGTCGAATTGAACGTTACGTGCTGGACCCTGTGATGGTCGCCGCCAGCGGCGACCCGCTTCTTGACCCTGACGCGGTAGACTCCCTCCGGACGGAGCTTGTTCCGCTGGCCGCGCTCGTCACACCCAATCTCGATGAGGCCTCGATTCTCACCGGCCTGCAGGTGGCCTCGGAGACGGACATGCGGCGGGCCGCCGAGCACCTCGTGAACGCAGGCAGTCGGGCGGTGCTGATCAAGGGAGGGCACCTCGAGGCGGATGAGATTGTCGACGTGCTGTACGACGGAACCGAATGGCTCGAGTGGAGGGCCACCAAGCTGCCGGTCGGCAACGCGCACGGGACGGGGTGCACGCTGTCCGCGGCGATCGCGGCCGGGCTGGCCCTCGGGTACCCGCTCAACGTAGCCGTGGACAGGGGCCTCGCGTACACGCGGCGTGCGATCGCCACGGCACCCGGCCTCGGGGCGGGAAGCACGCCGCTCAACCACTGGGTCGAAACCTAGAGGGCTGGACCGATCCGGCCGATCACAGATCGCACGAGGGCTCGGAAACGCCCTCCCACCCGCTCGGTGGTCTCCATCACATCGCGGTGCGACAGGGGTTCCGCTCTGATACCGGCGCCGTAGTTGGTGAGGCAGCTTACACCGAAGCAGCGCACCCCGATGGCGCGGGCCGTGATGACCTCCAGCACGGTCGACATGCCCACGGCGTCCGCTCCCAATCGTGCCAGCATCCGCACTTCAGCGGGTGTTTCGTAACTCGGGCCCAGGAGTCCCGCGTATACGCCCTCTTTCAGCGGTATGCCCTCGTCGAGCGCCGTCTCCCTCACGACCCTGCGCAGATCCGCATCGTAAGCGTCGCTCATGTCCGGAAATCTCTCGTCGCCCACGACCACCGGTCCCACGAGCGGGTTCATTCCCGTCAAGTTCAGGTGGTCGGAGATGAGCATGAGGTCTCCGGGCCGGAAACCCCGGTTGACTGTACCGGCCGCGTTGCTGACGAATAGAGCCTTGATGCCGAGGGCCGCCAGCACCCGCACCGGCAGCGTGGCCTCTCCCGCCCCGTGGCCTTCGTACAGGTGGGAGCGTCCCTTTAGAACCACCGTGGGAACGCCTTCCAGAAGACCGGCGACCAGAGTGCCCGAATGACCCTCCACACCGACCGGCAGCCAGTGCGGAAGCTCCTCGTAAGGAACGCGCACCGCGTCCTCGAAGGCATCGCCGAGAGAGCCGAGCCCCGATCCGAGCACCAGCCCGACGGCGGGATGAAGGTCTCCCACGCGATCGCGGATCGCCGCCGCCGCCTCCCGCGCCCGGACGGCCAGGTCCGCGGCACCGTCCGCGGCACTCACGCCAGGACCCCGGCAAGCATTGCCGTCATCCAGGTTGCGACCGTTCCGCCGAGCATGGCCCGCAGTCCCAGGCGAGACAGATCGTGTCGGCGTTCCGGCGCTATCCCACCGATGCCGCCGATCTGAATCGCGATAGAGGAAAAGTTGGCGAACCCGGTAAGAGCGTACGTGGCGATGATCACCGATTTCGGAGACAGCGTCGATCCACCGGCAATCCCGTCCGCCAGCATCTGGAAGGCCACGAATTCGTTGGCGACCATCTTCACGCCGAACAGGGTTCCGATCTCGGAGGCGTCGGCCATCGGCACGCCGATCAGCCAGGCGATCGGAGCGAACGCCCACCCGAGAAGCCGCTCGAGAGTGATCCCCTCGATGTTGACCAGCCCGAGGCTCCAGCCCAGAAGTCCGTTGAACAAGGCGATCAGCGCCAGAAACGCGATGAGCATGGCACCGACGTTCAGCGCGAGGCGCATACCATCCGAAGCACCGCCTGCCGCGGCATCGATCACGTTGACCGAGTCCTGCTCGATGTCGAAGTCGAGGCTGTCACGCGTCTCCGGCTCCTCGGTCTCCGGCATCAGCATCTTGCTCACGACGATACTGGCCGGAGCCGCCATGATGCTGGCCGCGAGCAGGTGTCCCGCGATCAACGGGAAGTAACCGGCGAGCATGGCCACGTAGGCCGCCATTACGCCGCCCGCCACGGTGGCGAACCCTCCCGTCATCACCGTGTTGAGCTCGGACATCGTCATGTTCTTGACGAAGGGCTTGATCAGGAGCGGGGCCTCCGTCTGCCCCACGAAGATGTTGCCGGCTGCCGACGTCGTCTCTGCTCCGCTCGTCTTCAGGGTCCGCTGCATCACCCAGGCGACGACCTTCACGATCCGCTGCATCACGCCCAGATAGTAAAGGACCGTCATCAGGGCGGAGAAGAAGATGATCGTCGGCAGCACCGCAAAGGCGAAATTGCTCGCGATCTCGACGACCCCATCGCCCCCTGTGACCGGTGTGGAATAGTCGACCAGAGAGCCGAAGACGAAACGCGCCCCCGCCATCGTATAGCTGATCAGGGCGATGAACACGTCGTTCACGACGCTGAAGAAACCCCGCCCCCACGTGGTCTTGAGGATGAGAAGAGCAAAGATGATCTGCAGCCCGAGGCCCTTCGCCACGAGACTCCAGTCGATCGATTTCCGTTTCGGCGAGAACCTCCACAGGACGAACAGGATTACGGTGAGCGCGAGCAGTCCGCGACCCAGCCGGAACAGGAACGGCTCATCGATCGCCCCTGTCTGCACGAGCGTTGACCCACCCTCCTGGAGAGCCCATGCCGCCGTCGGCGTCAGGACCAGCGCAAGGATGCCCGGCAGTACCCGTTTCCAGCCTACCATGGATCCCACCTTCCCATTTCCTCTCGCGTGAGTACGCGGCCGGCGCGTTTGGCTCCAACCAGCTTCCGCTTCTCGAACAGCTTAACCAGAACGGCTCCCGCAACGAACCCGCCGATGTGGGCCCAGAACGCCACTGTGCCACCCGAACCGCCGAGAGCCATGCTGCCACCCATGACCTGGAGGAAGAACCAGTAGAGCAACAGAACCCAGGCCGGCAGCGGAATCACCCGAATGATGATGATCAGGATGATCAGCGTCTGGACCCGGACCTTCGGATACAGGACCATGTAGGCCCCCATGATGCCGCTGATCGCTCCCGACGCTCCGACCGTGGGAATCGCACTGCCTGGATCGGTGAGGATCTGCGCCCCTGTCGCCAATGCTCCCGTCAGCAGATAGAAGATCACGTAGCGGATGTGCCCCATCGAGTCTTCGATATTGTTCCCGAATACCCAGAGGAACCACATATTTCCGATCAGGTGCATCCAGCCGCCGTGCATGAACATCGACGTCAGCACGCTGCCGATTCCCAGTCCCCCGACCCGGCACGAAGCGCCCGGCCCGAGCTCGACCGACGAGCCGGCGGGAATCGCCCCCGTGATCTCTCCGGGGATGGCTCCGTACTGGCAAAGCGATCCCAGAAACGCCGGATCCGATCCTGCTCCCTGGACAAACAGCCAGACCGCCACGTTCACGATGATGATCAGGAACGTGACAAAGGGAACGAGCTCGGTGGGATTCTCATCTCTGAGCGGAAACATGGCCCCACGGTAGGCGCGGGTTTGGGACAGCGCAACGAGGCGCTGCGACCACGACGGTCCATACCCGCCATGTTGGCATGGGCCGGGTTCCTGCCGTTCTGACACCCAGGCGGGCGGGCAGTGTCAGAATGTCTGTAATCTGGCCCCGATCTGGCCGTATTTGACCTCTGAGTCCGGCACATCGTTTGCACCTCCTCCGCCCGACTGACGAAAGCACTGGTCCCCAGGCGGGCCGGGGCGGGCGTGCCCCCGAGTCAACACTCGACGGGCGTGGCCGTCTGATCAGACAGGAAAGGGAAACGAAATGGGCAAAGTCATAGGAATCGACCTCGGAACGACGAACTCGGTGGTCTCCGTCATGGAGGGTGGAGACCCGGTCGTCATCCCGAACGCCGAGGGCACTCGTACCACGCCATCCGTCGTCGCCTACACGAAGGACAATGAGCGGCTCGTGGGGCAGGTGGCGAAGCGCCAGGCAGTCACCAACCCGAGCAACACGATCTTTTCGATCAAGCGCTTCGTGGGCCGTAAGTGCTCGGAGGTGAAATCGGAGCGCAAGCTCGTGCCGTGGGAGATCGAGTGCGATGCGCAGGACCGGGTGCAGGTCAAGGTCCCGAACGCGGGCAAGACGTTCACGCCGCCCGAGCTCTCGGCGATGATCCTCCAGAAGATGAAGCAGACGGCGGAGGACTACCTGGGCACCGATGTCACCCAAGCCGTCATCACGGTGCCTGCATATTTTAATGACGCGCAGCGCCAGGCCACGAAGGACGCGGGGAAGATCGCGGGACTTGAAGTCCTGCGGATCATCAACGAGCCCACGGCCGCAGCGCTGGCGTACGGCCTCGACAAGAAGTCCGAGGAGAAGATCGCCGTGTTCGACCTCGGTGGCGGCACGTACGACATCTCGGTCCTCGAGCTTGGGGACGGGGTGTTCGAGGTGAAGGCCACGAACGGCGACACGCACCTGGGAGGGGACGACTTCGACCAGCGCATCATCGACTGGCTCGTCACCGAGTTCAAGAAGGATCAGGGGATTGACCTGTCGCAGGACCCGATGGCCCTGCAGCGACTCAAGGAGGCGGCCGAGAAGGCGAAGTGCGAGCTGTCGAGCACGTTGCAGACGGACATCAACCTTCCGTTCATCACCGCCGACCAGAGCGGTCCGAAGCACCTTAACGTGTCGCTCTCGCGGTCGAAGTTCGAGCAGATGGTTGACGACCTGATCGAGCGCACCATGGAGCCGATGCGAAAGGCTCTGGCCGACGCCGGCCTCGAGCCATCGGAAATCGACGAGGTCATCCTGGTGGGAGGATCCACCCGGATTCCGAAGATCCAGGACACGGTGCGCGACTTCTTCGGAAAGGAGCCACACAAGGGCGTAAACCCGGACGAGGTGGTGGGCATCGGGGCCGCGATTCAAGGCGGTGTGCTCGCCGGGGATGTCACGGACGTGCTGCTACTGGACGTGACGCCTCTATCGCTCGGGATCGAGACGCTGGGCGGAGTGATGACGACGCTGATCGGCCGGAACACGACGATCCCGACCAAGAAGAGCGAGATCTTCTCGACGGCCGAGGACAGCCAGCCGACGGTGGACATTCACGTCCTGCAGGGCGAACGACCGATGGCGCTGGACAACAAGACGATCGGTCGGTTTCAGTTGACGGGCATCCCGCCGGCGGCGCGCGGCGTGCCGCAGGTCGAGGTCGCGTTCGACATCGACGCCAATGGGATCCTGCACGTCAGCGCCAAGGATCGAGCAACGGCCAAGGAGCAGAAGATACGGATCGAGGCTTCATCCGGCCTTTCGGACTCCGAGATCGAGCAGATGATGAACGACGCTGAAGCACATGCGTCGGAAGACAAGGACAGGCGAGAGAAGGCGGAGGCGCGAAACCGCCTCGACTCCCTGATCTACCAGACGGAGAAGAACCTGGAGGACTGGAAGGACTCGGTGGACGAGGAAGGCAAGACGGACGTGGAGGCCAAGCTTGAGCGCGGCAGGCAGGCGCTCAAGCAGGACGATACGGCCGAGATCACAGCCGCCACGGAGGAGATCCAGCAGGCCGTCCAGGCCCTGGCGCAGCAGATCTATTCGAAGGCCGGGATGGGGGACCAGGCCGGGGCCGCGTCCGACTTCGAGCAGGCGGCCGATGCCGGCGAAGCGGGACAGGAGCAGGACGAAGCGGCCGGTGACGAAGACGTCGTAGAGGCCGACTACGAGATCGTAGACGAGTCGGAGGAGAAGTAAGTCCAAAACCTGGGCGAGGTTGGGAAGACGGCGTCCCCGCAGCGGGGACGCCGTTCTTCATCCCGGCGGATTGAGGGCAACGCGCTGCCCGGCTCGTGCGTCTCAAGTTGGGCCACCGCCGGGAAGCGCCCGATGTCGGGTACGGGTGGAACCGGAGACGCCCCAGGGCGATAGTAAGGAGCATGCAAGCAGACAGCGGTCGGGTCGGTGACCCGCCGTCGCACGAAAGGAAAGGCGACAGAAAAACGATGAACGATGCGTTGCGGACCAAACTGAACCTCCTTCTCACCGCCGTGGTCGCGTTCGCCGTAGGCCTCGGCCTTGCCGCACGGATGGACCTGACACCAGCGGGCCTGGCGCGGATAGCCGACAACCCGCCCCTCAACATACAGGTCGTGGAGCCCATGCCGGTGCAGGACGGTACCCTCCCACAGGCAGGCTTCTCAGAGATCGCCGAACGAGTCACCCCCGCCGTCGTCACGATCTTCGTGGAGCGAACCATCCCCGAGCATGGCCGCGAAGGCGGAGGGCTCCCCCCGGCGTTCGAGGATTTCTTTCGGCAGCAGCAAGCTCCCCAGAGAGTCAGAGGCAGCGGATCCGGCTTCATCGTGAGCGAAGACGGGTACATCGTGACCAACAACCACGTCGTCGAAGGCGCCGATCAGATCAACATCCAGCTCAGCGACCGCCGGGAGTTCACTGCCCGGCTCGTGGGGCGGGACCCGACCACGGACGTGGCGCTGTTGAAGCTGGACGCGGATAACCTGACGCCGGTCACCCTCGGCTCGAGCGACGCCACACGGGTTGGCGAATGGGTCCTGGCGATCGGCAGTCCCGGCTTCCGGGGGGTCGGTGGACCGCTCCTGACCACGGTCACCGCCGGAATCGTGAGTGCCAAGGGGCGGAACATCAACATCATCGGACAGGAGTTCGAGAATCGGAACGAGGACAACCTCGCGATCGAGGACTTCATCCAGACCGATGCTGTGATCAATCCCGGCAACTCCGGCGGACCTCTCGTCAACATCCGCGGAGAGGTGATCGGCGTGAATTCGGCGATTGCCTCGAACACCGGATCATACCAGGGATACGGTTTCGCCGTGCCGATCGACCTGGTGCAGGAAGTGATCGACGACCTGGTCGAGTACGGCGAGGTCCGGCGAGCCCTGCTGGGCGTTTCGATCCAGGCCGTGGATGACACCGAGGCCCGGTACTACGAGCTCGACGAGGTCGCGGGGGCGAAGGTCATGGGCGTCAACGAGGGCATGGCAGCCGCCAGGGCCGGGATCCGCGTAGGCGACGTGATCGTGAAAGTCGGGGGCGAAAGAGTCGAGTCCGTGCCCGATCTGCAGCGGAAGATCAGGCGCCATGAGCCCGGCGAGACGGTGGCCGTCACCGTCGTGCGGCGGGATGACCTGAAGCGCGAGACCGTCGAGGTTCAACTGATGGACGCCGGCGATCTGAGCCAGCAGGCTGCACCCCAGCTGGTCGAGGCGGCAAGCTCCGACCGGCTGGGCATCGAGGTCGAGGACCTCACCCGTGAGATTCGAAGGGCACTCGACCTGCCACGCGGCATGGAAGGGGTGGTCATCGTGTCAGCGGATGAGTACGGCCCGTACGCACGTCGATCGCTCGGCAACCTCCGAGGCACGGTGATCACGTCGATCAACCGAGCGCCGATCCGCGACGTGGCCGACTACCGCGAGGCCGTGGAAGCGGTGGAGCCGGGCGACGTGGTCGGTATCGACATCTTCAATCCGGAGTCGGGACAGCGGGTGCCTCTCACGGTAGCGATCCCGAAGTAGACGAAAGAGCGGCCGTCATCCGGCCCGGGTGACGTCACGGAGCGGCGCTCTCTCGGCAGGGAGCGCCGCTTTCGCTTTAGCAGGTTGCAGCAGGTTGCTGAGATCCGCGGGCGGCGACGCGCGAACAGGGAGAGGTGCCGAACCCGCATCCACGATTGGCCGGAATTCGGGGCATGGGTTAGAATATCAGGCCGCACAGGGCAGACATGGCGGCCGGCGCGAAAGTGGCGGAATCGGTAGACGCGCCAGCCTTAGGAGCTGGTGGCCCGAGGGCCGTGGGGGTTCGAGTCCCCCCTTTCGCATCCAATGGAAGGCTGTTGAAGCACTACAGCCTTCTGGAAGGCACGAGAAACAGGGGATCGGGAACGCACACGTCATGCGGTCGTGATCGGCCGCCGGACGGACCAGCAGCTCGACGACAATGAGGATCAGTTGATGTCGGCAGATACATCCATGGAAGAGACCGGAGACCGTCAGCTCGACGTCGCAGTCGAGGTGGGAGACGGATGGACCCGGCGCCTTACGATCACGATCCCGCCCGGGAGGGTGGGCCGCGCCCGGGCAGCCGAGCGGAAACGGCTGGGAAAGCGTGTACGAATCAAGGGATTTCGCCGGGGGAAGATCCCGGTGGACGTCCTCGAGCAGCGATACGGCGATTTCCTCGATGAGCACGTGCGAAGCGTTCTCGTCGAGGAGGCGTACCGCGAGGCGGTCGACGAGACGGAACTGCGGCCCGCCGGGGCCGCTCAGATCACAAACGTCCAGTACGCGCCGGGAGAGCGACTCACCTTTCAGGCCGAGTTCGAGATCATGCCGTCCGTCACTCTCGATCGTGTCGGCGGATTCAAGGTCGAACGCGAGCTCGCGCCCGTCACGGATGAAGAGGTGCAGCAGATTCTGGACGGGATCCGGTCCGAGCACGCGGCGTGGAACGCCGTGGAGCGCAACCCGGTTGACGGCGAACGTGTCTCCGTCGCCATCGAGCCTCTTCCGGACCCGGACTCCGAGCCCACTGGAGAGGCACGGCCGTATCAGTTCGTCCTGGGTTCCGGCGAGGCGCTCGAGAATGTTGAGAATGCGATCAAGCGGCTGGCTCCGGGAGAAACTGGTTCGTTCGCCGTGGCGTTCTCGACGGAGGGCGAGGCCGAGGGGGCCGAGGAGACCCGGCAGCTTCACATCCAGCTGGATAGCGTCGAGGAGCAGATGCTGCCGGAGCTCGACGACGCCCTCGCCGCCGCGGCCGGAGACTTCGAGAACGTGGCCGCTCTCGAGGAGGCGATCCGCACCGACCTCGCTCGGCACCACGAGGAAGAGGCTGAGGGTCGTGTCCGCGGCAAGTTGATGGAAGCCCTGATCGACGCCAATGCATTCGCGGTCCCACAGGCCCTGGTCGATCGCTACCTGGACGAGATGATCCAGGCCCCGGAGGGGGCTGATCCGGAAAAGGTCCGGGAGGCGCGCCAGGAGCTGGCGCCGCTTTCGGAGACGCGTATCAAGGAGCAACTGATCCTGGACCACCTGGCCAAGAGAGAGGGTTTCCAGGCGTCGGATGCGGACGTGCGGGAGGAAATCGAGCGGCTCGCCGAGAGCCGGGGAGTATCCACGGCGGAGCTCCGGCGCCGGTTGGCCCGCGAGGGCAGTCTGGAGGCCGTGGGCCGGAATCTTGCTGTAGAGAAGGTGTTCGAGTACCTGAAAAGGGAATCCGGGGTCGAGTGACATGGCACAGGAACCATGTCCCGCGGTCGGGTAGGATGAGCTGAGGACAACGATACAAGGCGATTTGAAGGGGGACAATGCCAATATACGCACCTTACGTAATCGAGCGGTCGAGCCGCGGCGAGCGGAGCTACGACATCTTCTCCAGACTGTTGATGGATCGCATCGTTTTTCTCGGCACGCCCATCAACGACGACGTCGCGAGCGTGGTCATCGCCCAACTTCTGTTCCTGCAGGCGGACAACCCGGAACGTGACATCAACATCTATATCAACTGCCCGGGTGGCAGCGTCTACGACGGCCTGGCGATCTATGACACCATGCAGTATCTCAGCGCGCCCGTGTCCACTATCTGCATGGGGATGGCTGCGTCGATGGGGGCTTTCCTCCTGGCCGCCGGAACCCCCGGGAAGCGTTCTGCGCTGCCCAACTCGCGGATCATGATCCATCAGCCGTCGGGCGGCTCCCAGGGCACGGCCTCCGACATCGAGATTCAGGCGAAGGAGGTGCTGTTCGCACGCGAGCGGCTCAACGAGCTTCTCGCCAAGCACACCGGCCAGTCGATCGAGCAGATCGCAGAGGACGTGGACCGTGACAGGTACATGTCGCCCGCCGATGCAGTAGATTACGGTCTCATCGATCGGATCATCGAACCCGCGCCACTCAGTACAAAGAGCGGATCCGGGCCGGAAAAGGTGGAAGGAACGGGAGGAGAGGTGCAGGCGTTGCCAACGGAGGCCCATGAGGACGGGCCCCACGTGGACTGACCGAGAACGTCGTCAGGAGATTCGCGCATGGCCGGTGACAAGCACTTACGCTGCTCGTTTTGCGGGAAGTCGAAGGACAGCGTCAAGAAGTTCATCTCGGGACCCAACGTCTACATCTGCAATGAGTGCATCTCGCTGTGCAACGAGATCCTCGCCGAGGAAGAAGACCGCGAAGCGACGGGTCAGATCGCTGAGGTCCTGACTCCAAGCGAAATCAAGGACGTACTGGACGAGTACGTGATCGGCCAGGAGTTGGCGAAGAAGACGCTGGCCGTGGCCGTGTACAATCACTACAAGCGAATCAACAACCAGAACGTCGTCGACGACGTCGAGATCGACAAATCAAACATCCTTCTCCTCGGGCCAACCGGTGTCGGGAAGACGCTTCTGGCCCAGACGCTCGCCCGTCTGCTCCAGGTGCCGTTCACTATCGCCGATGCAACCACGCTGACCGAAGCCGGGTACGTGGGCGAGGACGTCGAGAACATCCTCGTCCGTCTGCTCCAGGCCGGCGATTACAACGTCGCCGAATGCGAACGCGGAATCGTCTACGTGGACGAGATCGACAAGATCGCCCGCAAGAGCGAGAACCCGTCGATCACGAGAGACGTCAGCGGCGAAGGGGTCCAGCAGGCGTTGCTCAAGATCCTGGAGGGGACGGTCGCTTCCGTACCGCCTCAGGGCGGGAGGAAGCACCCGCAGCAAGAGTACATTCAGATCGATACGCGGAACATCCTGTTCATTTGTGGCGGGGCGTTCGACGGTCTGGAGGAGATCATCCAGGACCGCCTCGGCAAGCGTCAGATCGGATTCGACGATGCCGAGGGGCGTGCGTTGTCCGATGATGACGAGCCCCTGCAACACGTCGAGCCAGAGGATCTTCTGCGCTACGGGCTGATTCCCGAGCTCGTGGGCCGACTGCCCGTCACAGTCACGCTGCACGACCTGGACGAGGACGCGTTCGTGGAGATTCTCACGCGGCCGAAGAACGCCCTGGTCAAGCAGTACACGAAGATGTTCGAGCTGGAGGGCGTCGGCTTGACCTTCGACCCGAAGTCGCTTCGCGCCACGGCGCAGAAGACGATGGAGCGCGGGACGGGCGCCCGTGGCTTACGGGCCGTCCTGGAGCGCGTGATGACCGATATCATGTTCGATCTTCCATCGCGCGAGGACGTGCGTGAGGTCGTGATCACGGAGGAGACGATCACCGACGACAAGGAACCCCTCCTCATTCTGGAGCCGGAGCCCAAGCGCCGCGAGGCGTGACGGGAGCCCCTTTGGCTAGCGCCCCGGCCGGAGAGGACACACCGCGCATCAAGCAGGTGGAGTTCGCCGGGGCTATCGGCCTCCCCGAGCAGTCGGCTCCGGGGGTTCTTCCACAGGTCGCAGTGGCGGGAAGGTCGAACTGCGGTAAGTCGCGCCTCATCAACGCCATCCTCGGACGGAAGAAGCTCGCCCGTGTGTCGCAGACGCCCGGCAAGACACGTGAGATCAATTTCTACGAAGTCAACAGCGAGTTCTTCCTCGTAGATCTTCCCGGATACGGTTACGCGCGCGCTCCCGAGGAACTCCGCGATCGCTGGCCGACTTTGATCGACGTTTTCCTGGCCGACAATCCGCTCCTGCGGGGGGTGGTCGTCCTTATGGACTCCAGACGCGGCGTGCTTCCCGCCGACCGTCGTCTGCTGACGTTCCTGGCGGAGCAGGGCACCCCGGTCCTTTACGTTTTGACGAAGATCGACAAGTTGAATCGCTCCGGGCAGAAGGCGGTCCTGCAGGCCGTGCGCCGTGAGCTGGAAGCGCCGGCCGACCAGGTCCTGGCGACCTCGGCCCGGACGAAGGAGGGCCTCGACTCTCTGGTGGAGAGCGTCTTTGCCCTCGTGAACTCGGATCCAGTGGAGGCATCGTGACAAACGCATCTCCCGTTGGCGAAGGCTTCCTCGCACCGCGCAGTGTCGATCACCTGATGCGATTTCTCCGGCGCACCTCTGTCTGCTTAGCGGTTCTCTCGGGAGCCGCCTGCAGCGGTGCACCCGCCCCGGAATCGCCGATAGGAGCGAGCCCCGCAGTCGCACAGGACATCGGAGACGGGTGGCATGAGTCCCTGGAGATTCCCGGTGCGCGCCCCCTGCCTCCCACTGGGTATGGCACCCTGACGCAGGACAACATCACGATTCCCATCGAAGTGCCGGAGGGCAACCTGTTCATCAAGGTCACGCCGCTGACGGAATGGGTCATCCGGCTGACGGCCCCGGACACGTACTTGAGGCTCAACGGCTACAAGGTCGCGAGGGGCAAGGACATCCGGGACAGAGCGCGCCGACATGGAGAGCGTGGCTGGCCTCTGGTGCTGTTCGTATCCTACTACACGCGGGCCGTGGAGAGCACGTACGAGCCTTACGACCTCCAGATCCGGGCTCAGAACATCGTGTTCCGCCCGTTCGACATCATCCCCGTGACTCCTGACTTCAATCGCGAGCGGCTCCGACAGCAGGAAAGCCAGATCGCGCTGTACCTCTTCGAGTCCGACATCGATCTCGACCTGCCCATGGTGGTGGAGTACAACCGCAGGCAGAGCACCCGGTGGTCGGGCATTCGGATCCTCCTGGACCGCGAACTCGTGAAGGTGAACACACGCGTCGTGCCGGAGACACCTTGAAACCCCTCGGTGGACAGTCTCAGCCCGGAGTGATCGCGGGTCGTTCCCGGAAGGCTGTTTGAGAAGTACAGGGAACCATTGTAATTGCTCGACATCCTTCTAGAGATCCAGGTCGTACTGCCGCAGCTTCCGGTACAGGGTCCGTTCGCCCATACCCAGTCTCTCGGCAGCCTTCCGTCGGTTTCCCCGCACATCGTCCAGGGCGATGCGAATCGCCTCGCGCTCGACATCGTCCATCGTCATGTCCGCCGTCATTCGAATCGCTGGTGCTGTCTCGTCGCCGGCCATCGCCACCTCGAACGCGCCGTCTGCGTCCGTGGCCAACACCTCGATGGGCTGTACTCCGAAGTCGATCGGGGTGGATCCCCCCGTCAATTCCGGGTGGCGTCCACGATACCGCTCAAACTCGGTTCTCAGTTCCTCCACGTCCATCTTCATCTCGACGAGCGATCTGAAGATGAATTCCATCTGGGGAATCCGTCCCGCCACAGTGGCTCCGTCGCCTCCGGCGATCGCACCGAACTCCGCAACCGTCCCGATAGACGGTATCGGAAGCAGTGACCTCCCGGCATCGGATCGGATCTCATGTGGAATGTCGGCCGCACGGATCACGGAACCCGGTGCCAGCACGACCATCGATTCGACCAGGTTGCGTAGCTCTCTCACGTTCCCGGGCCAATCGTACTCCAGGAGAATCTGCATGGCCTCGGGCGCGAGCCCCTTGAATTCCCGGTCATGCGCCTCGCTCACCTCCCGGACGAATTGCCGGACGAGGATCGGGATGTCCGGCTTCCGCTGGCGCAACGTCGGCAGTTCCAGGTGGAGGACGTTGAGTCGGTAGTAAAGGTCTCGACGGAACGTGCCTCGTCGCACAGCCTCCCGCAGGTCCTGGTTCGTCGCGGCAATGACCCGGACGTCCACCTGGATCTCGGCGTCGCCGCCCACGCGCATGAACCGCCGCGTCTCGAGCACCCTGAGGAAGCGGGTTTGAAGCTGCGGCGACATCTCGCCGATCTCGTCAAGCAGGAGCGTGCCTCGGTCGGCCAGCTCGAACATCCCCCTCCGCCGAGAAGTGGCACCGGTGAAGGCTCCCTTTTCATGCCCGAACAACTCCGACTCCAACAACGACTCGGGAACCGCAGCACAGTTCATCGCGATAAACGGACGGCTGCGTCGTGGCGACAGAAGGTGTATCGCCCGTGCCGCCAGTTCCTTGCCGGTGCCGCTCTCGCCCGTGATCAGCACCGTCGAGTTCACGGGCGCGATGAGGCGAATCCTCTCGAGCACCTCGCGCATTTTATCGGTACGGCCCGCCAAACCTGTCTCGACCTGGAGCCGATACCGATCCAGCTGGGTCTGGAGCGCGACCTGCACTTCGTCCGGGTCCGGCGGGGTGGGGATGGCCGCGTCGAGGTCAAACAATCGGGCGATCCGGCGAAGCTCTTCCGGATCGCTCTCGGGAACGACGGCGATCAGAGGAGGCCTGGGGATCGCACCGGCGAACGCACCCGACAGGCTCGACGCGAGCGTTTCGTCGAGCGCTCCCGTGAGGACCAGGGCCATGTCCTCGCCGGACGGAAGCAGGCGGGACTCGATCTCGCCGGGTGACTCGACCATCTCCACGTCGTGTCCGTCTGCTTCGGCAGCCTCGCGGACCGCGACCGCGCTCTCCAGGTCGCCCATCTCGACGAACACTCTCGCCACGGCTGCCTCCCCCTTCAGTCGTGACTGGTGAAGCGGCCGCGGATCAGATCCACGGCGTGGTCTACGAACACTTCGAGCACCTCGAGCCCGTCCGACACTCCACCCGGGCTGCCCGGCAGGTTCACGATCAGGGTCTCTCCACGGACACCCGCAACCCCGCGGCCGAGAGCGGCACGCGGAGTCTTTCGAAGGCCGTCGATCCGGATCGCCTCGGCGATCCCGGGCGCGTCCCGCTCGAGAACGGCACGGGTAGCCTCGGGCGTCACGTCCCTCGGTGTGAGTCCGGTGCCTCCGGTGGTGAGCACGAGATCGCACCCTCCATCGTCGCACAGGCGGGCCACCGCGTTGGCGATTGATCCAGACTCGTCCGGAACGGTCTGGCGGGTGGCGAGCCGGTAGCCGCGCCCCTCGATCCAGCTCTCGATCAAAGCCCCGGAGGCATCGTCGCGAGCCCCGGCTGTGACTCCGTCCGAAACCGTGAGGACCGCAACCCGCATCGATTCGTGCCCGCTCACCGCTTCAGCGACCCGCCGGTATAGAACGGGAGTCGCACGACCTCGCCGGCGATGTCACGGTCGCGAATGCGAATCCGCAACTCGTCGCCGGCCTGGGCGTCCGGCGGCAGGTAGGCCGTTCCAATTCCGTACCCGAGTGATGGACCGAGCGTCCCGCTGCGAACCGGACCCACGGATTTTCCTCGGTAGATCACCTCGTAGCCGGGGCGCGGAAAGCCTCGCTCAGTGAGCTTGAATCCCGTGAGCCGACGGGTCAGACCCGCATCCTTCTGTGCCGTAAGGGCGTCGCGACCCACAAACGGGTCCTTGTCCAGCTTCACGAGCCAGGACAGGCCTGCCTCGAGCGGCGACGTACCCTCATCGATGTCGTTTCCGTACAGCGCGTATCCCATCTCGAGGCGGAGCGAATCACGCGACCCGAGGCCGACGGGAATGAGACCGCGGTCGGCGCCGGCCTCCAGGAGACGATCCCATACCGCCCGTGTGCTGTCCGATGGAACGTAGAGTTCGAACCCGGCTTCCCCAGTGTAGCCCGTGCGGCTGATGACACCGGCGACGCCGTCGACATGGCCCTCTTCGAACCAGTAGAAGCCGATCGAGGCGAGATCCACGTCCACGAGCGGCTGGAGGATCTCCTCCGCAGCCGGTCCCTGCAGGGCCACGAGTCCGATGTCGTCACTCTCGTCGGTGAGCGTCATGTCGAAGTCGCCTGCCAGCCGGGTGACGTGAGCCCAGTCCTTGGCGATATTCGCGCCGTTGACGACGAGCCGGAAGCGCTGCTCTCCGAGCCTGTAGACCAGCAGATCATCCACGATGCCGCCGTCCGGAAGGCAGAACACGCTGTATTGCACTTGCCCCACGGCGAGCTGTGCCGGGTCGTTGCTGGTGACGTGCGACACGAACGCGAGTGCGCCCGGCCCCTCCACCAGGAACTCTCCCATGTGGGAAACGTCGAACAGGCCGGCCGCCGTGCGCACCGCCTGGTGCTCACGGGTAATTCCGGTCGGATATTGGACGGGCATCTCGAATCCCGCGAACGGTACGATCTTCGCGCCGAGGGCTACGTGTGCATAGTACAGAGGCGTCCGTTTCAGGTCACTCATGATAACCGCGGGTATCCTTTCTATTCCGGGGCCCTGACGGTCATGCCCGCCCCGGCAGTGCCAGTCCGGGTTGGCGGTTGCTGAAGAACCCTGTTACAGAATGTAACGCCGAAGGTCGTCGTCATCGACGATCCGCGCCAGCCGCTCACGGACCGTCGCCGCGTCGATCACGAAGATCTCGGAGACTCCCTCGTCCGGCAGACTGAACATCACTTCCTCGAGGAGCGTCGTGAGGACGGTGTGAAGGCGGCGCGCCCCGATGTTCTCAAGACTCTGGTTTACACTCGCGGCGATCCGGGCGATCTCGCGGATGGCGTCATCGGTGAACTCCAGCTCGGCTCCCTCCGTGGCCACCAGAGCCTGGTACTGCGTGAGAAGGGCGTTCTTCGGCTCCAGGAGAATCCGAACGAACTCGGCCTCTCCGAGGCTGTGAAGCTCAACCCGGATCGGAAACCGGCCCTGGAGCTCGGGAATCAGGTCGGACGGCCTCGAGACGTGAAACGCGCCTGCCGCAATGAAGAGGATATGCTCGGTACCGACCATCCCGTACCGGGTCTGCACCGTTGACCCTTCGACGATCGGCAGCAGATCTCGCTGTACGCCCTCGCGGGAAATGTCTGGGCCCTGATCCCGCCGGGACCCGGCGACCTTGTCCAACTCGTCGAGGAAGATGATCCCCATGGTCTCGGCGCGAGCGACCGCATCGTCCACTACCTCGTCCATGTCGATCAGCTTCTCCGTCTCCTCCGACAGCAGGATCCGCCTTGCCTCCGCGACCGTCACCCGGCGGGTGCGGGTTTTCTTCGGTAGCATGTCCTGCAGCATCTCGCCGAGATTGAAGTCCATCCCCTCCATGCCGATGGCACCCATGTCCATGGTCGGAATCGTGCTCTCGGTGACCTCCACCTCTACTTCCCTGTCATCGAGCTTTTCGCTACGCAGAAGTTCGCGGAGCTTCTCCCGCGTACGTCGGCGCCGCGAATCGAACGGCGATCCCCGCTCTTCTCCATCGAGATGCGCCTCCCCCGTCGCCTCCACGACGAACGTGCGGACCTCAGCAGCTACCTCCGGATCGGTCCCGCTCGCAGACGCGCCGGCCCTGCTGTCTTCAGCGAGGGGTGGAAGCAGGAGGTCGAGCAGCCGCTCTTCGACACGGTCGGCCGCGACTTCCCGACATTCATCCTCCCTCTCCCCTCGGACCATGTTGACCGAGATATCCACCAGGTCGCGCACCATGGACTCTACATCGCGCCCCACGTACCCGACCTCGGTGAACTTAGAGGCCTCCACTTTGATGAAGGGCGCGCCCGCCAGCCGGGACAGCCGCCGGGCGATCTCGGTCTTCCCGACACCGGTCGGCCCGATCATGATGATGTTGTTTGGGAGAATCTCGTCCCGGAGGGCGGGGTCGACGTGCTGCCTCCTCCACCGGTTTCGCAGCGCGATGGCCACGGCTTTCTTCGCCTCGTCCTGCCCCACGATGTACTTGTCCAGCTCTTCCACGACTTTGCGCGGGGTGAGCGAAGCGAAGTCCAGTGAATCTCCCTGTGTCGCCTGCACGCTCATCCTCCGAGCTCCAGCACGGTGATGTTCGAGTTCGTGTAGACGCAGATTTCGGCCGCGATACTCAGCGCTTCCCGCACCACGGTGGCCACTGGCAGATCGGAGTGTGCCGTCAGGGCGCGCGCGGCGGCGAGCGCATACGCACCTCCCGATCCGATCGCGAGAATCCCGTCGTCCGGCTCTATCACCTCTCCGGTTCCGGACACCAGCAGGCTGTACTCGCTGTCGGCCACGATAATGAGGGCCTCGAGGCGGCGAAGATAACGGTCGCTGCGCCAGTCCTTCGCCAACTCGACCGCGGCCCGCATGAGGTTGGCGGGGTGCCGCTCCAGCTGCGCCTCGAACTTCTCGAACAGGGTGAGGGCGTCCGCGACCCCGCCGGCGAACCCGGCAAGGATCGAACCGCCCTTCATGCGGCGCACTTTGGTCGCGCCGGCCTTCACGACCGTTTCCTGCATGGTCACCTGGCCGTCGCCACCGATCGCCACGCTGCCGCCGTGGCGAACGCACAGAATGGTCGTCGCTCGAACCGAGCTCACGGAAATCTCCTTATCGCTAGCCGGCGGCAAGACCGCCGGTCGGATCAGTCGGCTCTCGGGTGAGCCTGACGATAGGCCTTCACGAGGCGCTCTCTCGACGTGTGCGTGTAGATACGCGTGTTCGAGAGACTCGAGTGACCCAGCAACTCCTTCACGGCCATCAGGTCGGCGCCTGCGTCCAGCATGTGTGTGGCGAACGTGTGTCTCAAGGCGTGCACGCTGAGCCCCTCGCCGTCCGCGGCCCAGGCCAGCCACGCGCCCACGCTGCGCTGAATCTGTCGCCGGGAAATGCGCGTGCCCCGGCGAGACACGAACAGTGGTCGTCCCTCCCCAGGAGCCAGCTCGCGGCTCGACACCTCGTGCCGCCTCGCAAGGTAATCCGAGACTGCCTCGCAAGCCCTTGCTCCTACCGGAACGATGCGCTCCTTGCCCCCCTTTCCGAGAACCTTCACCAGTCCGCGATCCAGGTCGAGGTCCGCATCGTCGAGGCCCTGGATCTCGGCCAGACGCAAACCGCAGGAGTAGATGACCTCAATCATCGCCCGATCGCGAACGGCGAGCGGCCGGTCTCCCGTCGCGTAGCTCTCGAGCAACTCGAACAGCACCTCGGCCTGGCCCCGCGTCAGGTACCCCGGAAGCTCCTGACGTTGCCGGGGCGTGCGGATGAGCCGCGCCGGGTTGTGCGACACGACGTCGGTGCGGTGCAGGAATCGATAGAAGGCGCGCACCGCAGATAGCTTTCGGGCCACCGTAGAGCGCTTCAAGCCGCGGCCTTCCAGCTCTCCCAGCCAGGAACGCATGTCGAGTCGATCGACATCGCTCCAATCCCAGTCGGCTGACTCCATGTGGCCGACGAGGAAAGCGCCGAAGTCCGCCAGGTCGCGCCGGTACGCCGCCTCGGTGTGAGCGGAGAGCCTCCGCTCCTTTCGCACGTAGGCGAGAAACCCGACAACGGTCAGGTCCCGGTCGGAGGTCATGGCGCCACCGGGACTCCTTCCTGGCTCCCGAGTCCCACCTCGGCCGCCCAGGCCTTAATATCCGCCATGGCCCGCTCCGCATAGGCTGCCCGCCGTCGCTTGCGTCCGCCACGTACCCGGGTCTCGAGGGCGTCTACGAGTCCGAAGTTGGCATTCATCGGCTGGAAGTGGTTCGGATCCGCCTCCCTGAGGTGCCGGTACAGTCCGCCCAGCATGGTCGTCGTGGGGGGCACGACGGGGTCCTGGCCACGCTGGATTCTGTCGACGTTGCGTGCCCCCAGGAGGCCACTCGCGATCGACTCCGTATAACCCTCGACCCCCGTAATCTGTCCCGCGAACAGGAGACCGGACTCACCGGGCACGCCTCCGTGCGACTCGAGGGCCCGGGGGAAACGGAGATAGGCGTTGCGGTGGATCGACCCGTGCCGCAGAAACTCCGCCTCCTCGAGGCCGGGAATCATGCGAAACACCCGTTCCTGCTCGCCTCGGCGCAGCCGTGTCTGGAAGCCCACGAGGTTCCACATTCGACCCTGCCGGTCCTCGGCCCGCAGCTGCACCACCGCGTGGGCGCGCCGGCACTTCGTCGGGTCTTCCAGCCCAACGGGCCGCATGGGTCCGAATCTCAGCGTGTCACGCCCCCGCCGGGCCATCACTTCGATGGGCAGGCAACCCTCGAAATACGGCACGTTCTCCCAGTCATGGCCCTCGTGCACGTCCGCCGAGAGCAGTGCATCGATGAACGCCTCGTATGTCGCCTCGTCCAGAGGACAGTTGAGATACGCGGCTTCCCCCTTTCCGTAGCGAGACGCGAGCCAGGCGACGTTCTCGTCGATCGACTCGCGTGAGAAGATCGGGGCGATCGCGTCGAAAAAGGACAGGCCGTCCACTCCCAGGCGGGCCCGGATCGACTCGGAAAGGGCGTCGGACGTCAACGGCCCCGTGGCGACGATCGCCGGGGCCCGGGGCAGGTCGGTGAGCTCCTCACGCACGATGCGGATTCGAGGTTCGGCCTCCAGGTGCTCTGTGACCGCGGTGGCGAACAGGTGACGATCGACCGCCAGCGCGCTACCGGCCGGCACACGGTACTCGTCAGCCACCTCCAGCAGGAAGCACCCGAGGGTCCGCATCTCGGCCTTCAAAAGGCCGTGTGGCGTGTCGAGGTGTTCCGACTTGAAGGAGTTGGTGCACACGATCTCGGCGAGACGGTCCGTCTGGTGCGCCGGCGTTGGTTTCGCAGGGCGCATTTCGTACAGATCGACGTCGTAGCCGAGGCGAGCGAGCTGCCACGCCGCTTCGGATCCGGCGAGGCCGCCCCCGACTACGGTGACCCGTCGTTTGTCCATCCCTTGCCAGCCGCCTTTTCTACTTCTTGCGCCGGCCGCGCTGCGTGCGTGGTCCCCGGGCGGCCCGCGCCGTCAGTAACTCGCGGGCCTGATCCATCGTGATGTCGTCAGGCGACATGCCCTTCGGCAGCGAAGCGTTCAGTTTCCCGTGTTTCACGTACGGTCCGTAGCGGCCATCGAGAAGCAGCACGGGCTCGCCGTCGTTCGGGTGCGCACCCAGATCACGTAGCGGTTTCGGCTGAGAGCGCCGTCTACCGCCCTTCGGCTGGGCCAGCAGCGCGAGTGCCCGATCTAGATCGACGCCATAGACATCGTCGCTCTTGTCGAGAGAGCGGAACTCGCCGTCGTGAACGACATACGGTCCATAGCGACCGATCCCGGCCCGCACCGGCTCGCCGCTCTCCGGGTGGACTCCGAGCTCACGCGGAAGAGACAGCAGGCGCAGCGCGATTTCAAGGGTCACGTCGTCCGTGCTCATGCCCTTCGACAGTGAGGCCCGCTTGGGCTTCTCTCCGTCCTCGATCTGCTCGCCAAGCTGCACAAATGGCCCGAAACGGCCGGTTTTCACATACACGGGCAATCCCGTTTCCGGGTCCGTTCCGATCGGGCTGTCCGCCTTCTCCCTGTCTGCGAGGAGCTCCGCCGCCTTCTCGGCCGTCAGGTCCGCGGGTGCAATGTCTTCGGGAATCGAGACTCGAATGGGATCGCCGCCCTCGAGTGTCTCGAGGAACGGTCCGAAGCGACCGATTCGAAGCTCCCCCCCAAGGTCGGCAAAGTCCTGGAGCGTGGACGCCGTACGCGGGTCGATCTCCGACTGGCGACTCGCGAGACGCCCCTCGAAGCCGTTCTCCCCCCGATAGAACTCGTCGAGGAACTCCCTCCAGTCCACCTCTCCCTCGGCAATCCTGTCGAGTCCGTTCTCCATTTCCGACGTGAAGCCCGGATCTACCAGGTCTTCGAAGTGATTCTCGAGGAGCGAGGTAACGGCAAAGGCGATGAACGTGGGAACGAGCTGCTTTCCGCGGTCCTCCACGTAACCGCGAAGCCGGATCGTGTCCACGATGGTCGCATAGGTCGACGGTCGGCCGATTCCCTCCGCCTCGAGTGCCTTGACGAGCGAAGCGTCCGTGTATCGAGCGGGCGGGCGAGTCTCGTGTGAGTCCGGTCGGATCTCGCGCGCCTCGACAGAGTCGCCTGAGGCAAGGGCCGGCAGCAGAACTTCACGATCAGCCAGGACCGCCTCCGGGTCGTCACTCCCCTCTACGTAGGCCCTGAGAAACCCCGGAAAAGTCAGCGTGTTGCCGCGAGCCCTGAATTCCACACCGCCGCCCAGGATGGAAGCCGAGACCCTCAGACGCCTCGCCTCTGCCATCTGGGTAGCGACCGTCCGTTTCCATATCAGCTCGTAGAGAGCGGCGTCGATCGACTTCAGGCCAAGCTCCCTGGCCGTCGGCATCGACGGGCCGGCCGGCCTGATCGCCTCGTGCGCCTCCTGGGCGCCTTTGGATTTCGTCTTGTAATTCCTGGGATTCTCGCTCAGGTAGTCCGTACCATATAGAGACTCTACCTTGCGTCGCGCTGCTCCGATCGCCTGTCCCGTGAGCTGCACGGAGTCGGTGCGCATGTAGGTAATATGGCCCGCTTCGTACAGCCGCTGAGCCACGCGCATCGTCTCTCGAACCGGGAGGTTCAGTTTGCGGTTGGCCTCCATCTGCAGCGTGGACGTCGTGAACGGAGGGGCCGGATTCTGCGTCATTTCCTTGGACTCTACGCCGGCCACCTCGAATTCCACACCCTCGAGGCGCGCCCGCAGGGCTTCCACCTCCTCCTCGCCGAAGACCGCCACGGAGGCTGGTTTCTTCGGCCTGCCCGTGGCCGGATCAAAATCCGCACCCTTTACGACAGGAACCCCGTCCACTTCGATCAGCTGTGCGTCGAATTCGCTTCCGCCTTTCGCGAAAGTAGCGGCCAGATCCCACCAGGCGCCGCTTCGAAAGCGCCGACGCTCCCGCTCCACTTCCACGACCAGGCGGACGGCCACGGACTGCACGCGGCCAGCGGAAAGGGGGATGCGGCTGATCGGATCCACCGGCGAGATCTTCTTCCACAACAGGGGTGACAGGCCGTAACCGACCAGCCGATCCAGGATCCGCCGGGCCTGTTGCGCATCGACCTGATCCAGATCGAGGTCGCCGGGGTGGTTGACCGCTTCAAGCACCGCATCTCGCGTGACCGCGTTGAAGCGAACGCGTCGGAAGCGGCGGCCATCGTCCGTACGGTAGCCCAGTGCGCAGGCGATATGGTAGCCGATCGCTTCGCCCTCCCGGTCCGGATCGGTAGCGATCAGGATGTCCCCGGCGCCCTTCGCCTTCTTCTTCAAGTCTGCGAGTAACTTTCCCTTGCCTCGCACCGTTACGAACTCCGGCTCGTAGCCGTTGTCCACATCGACGGACAGTCCCTTCTTCGGCAGATCCACAACGTGACCCACCGAAGCCTCGACGATGTAATCGTCACCGAGGAACTGGCGGAGCCGCTTCGCCTTCTTGGGCGACTCGACGATGACCAGGTGCCTGGCTTTCTTGGCGCTCGACATTGACTCTCGGGTGTAAGGCTAGCGCGTGCCGGGACGAATCCCGTCCGTCTCGAATTCAGCCAGTATAGCTTCTACCACTTCCTCGGGGGCCAACCCATCGGTCGTTACCGAATACTCGGCCAGCCGATACGCCGGTAGTCGGCAGGCCAGCAGCTTCTGCAGCTCCGCCTCCGGATCCGGGCCCGCCAGAAGAGGGCGAGCGGAGCGTTCCCGCGCAAGTCTGGACACGGCGGAGGCCGGCTCCACCCGCAGCCAGACACACACCGCGTCCGGCCACGTCTCACGTAGCTCGGGTCGGGCCATCCACCCGCCTCCCGTGGACACGACAGTCGTCCGATCGATCGAAGCCGCTTCCGTGACACGGGCCTCCAGATCCCGAAAGACCCGCTCGCCGTCCGTGGCAAAGATGTCGACGATCGAGCGCCCCGAGAGACTCTCCACCTCAGCGTCCAGGTCCAGGAAGGACCACCGGATTCGCCGGGCGAGGAGGCGTCCGACAGCCGTCTTGCCGGCGCCGCTCAGCCCGACGAGGACGAAAGGTCCGCGAAGTGATCCGGACCCACCCGCCGAGCCTCCAGCGCCGGGCGTCATTCCCAGCGCCGCGCTCCCTCGCCCGCGCGCCCCAGGTAGGCCTCGAGGTTGGCGCGGGTCTCGGCCAGGGAGTCTCCACCGAACTTCTCGAGCATGGCATCTCCCAGAACCAGCGCGAACATGGCCTCACCCACCACGGCCGCCGCCGGCACGGCGCACACATCGCTCCGCTCGCGCACGGCCTTGGCCGGCTGTCCTGTCCTGACGTCGACACTAGCGAGGGGTCGAGTGAGCGAGCTCAGCGGTTTCATTGCCACCCGTGCAACGAGGGGCTCACCCGTCGTCATCCCCCCTTCCAGGCCGCCGGCGTGGTTCCCGGTGCGGCGGAATCCCGCGGTGCGATCCCGGCCGGCGTCAGTTACGATCTCATCGTGTACGTCGGAGCCCCTCCGTCGGGAGGCTTCGAACCCGAGACCGATCTCGACTCCCTTCATCGCCTGGATCGACATGAGAGCCCCGGCCAGCCGACCGTCCAGGCGCCGATCCCACGACACGTGACTCCCCAACCCGACCGGCAGACCGATGCCGACGATTTCGAACTCACCTCCGAGCGTGTCGCCCGCCTCGCGGGCGTCGTCGATGGCCTGTTTCATTCGCTCCTCGGACTCGGGATCCAGGCAGCGGATCTCGGATGAATCAGCGGCCGCATTCAGGTCGTTCGGGAATCCCTCCGGGGCTGCGGCCTGAACCGACCCTATGCGTGTGACATGACTTCCGACGGACACGCCGAGCTCGGCCAGGAGTCGGCGCGCCACGGCGCCCGCCGCCACACGAGCAGAGGTCTCACGGGCGCTCGACCGCTCCAGGATGTCGCGCGCGTCCGCCCGATCGTACTTGAGCATGCCGACGAGATCGGCGTGCCCGGGCCGCGGGAGGTACACACGGCGCAGGGCATCGTCGTCCGCCTCCGGCTGCGCTTCGATGGACATCGCCGTTTCCCAGTTCACGTGGTCCCGATTGCGGATCCACACGGCGATGGGAGACCCCAGTGTCTCGCCGAGCCGGACTCCCGCCAGCACTTCACCGGCGTCCTTCTCGATCGCCATGCGACCACCCCTGCCGTAGCCGAGCTGACGGCGCGCGAGATCGCGGGCGATGTCCTCGGGCGAGAGCGGCAGACCCGCAGGAACGCCCTCGACGATGGCGAGCGTCCCCTTGCCGTGAGACTCACCGGCGGTCGTGAACCGAAGGTGTTGGAGCATTGCGGCCTTTCTAGGAGCCTGTCCGCACGAAACGGCCTCCAGTATACGGCGGACGGGCCCAACGGAAAACGCGGGGCCAGGATCCGCCCTGGCCCCGCGCTGTCTCTCCAGTTCCGTGCCCCTGATACGAAATGGCGCACCCGGCGGTTCTTCAGCGACCCTCTAGTCCACGATGTGAGGCGTGACCAGGATGATCAGGTCCGTCTTCCGCTCCGTGTTCTTCGTCGTACGGAACAGGGCTCCGATAACGGGAAGATCCATCAGCAGAGGAATTCCGGTCTCCGTGCGGTCCACCTGACTGAGCGTGAGGCCGCCGATCACCATCGTCTCCCCATCATCCAGCAACAGGCGCGTAGACCCGATCTGCTTCAGGAACGTGAAACCAATGTCCGGGATATCCGTCTGAATTCCGGAACGCTCGGCCATCACGTCGAGGAGGATCTGATTGTTATTCGTGATGTGCGGCGTCACGTCGAGGATGATGCCGGTGTCCTCGTACTGCACCGTGGCCCGCGCCTCCACGTTACCGGTCCCGGCGTCCAGGACACGGACGGGTGTCTTCTCGCCGACCTGGATCCGCGCGTGGTGGTTGTCTACCACCTGGATCGTCGGAGCGGCCTGTACGTCGGACAGCTTGTGCTGCTCGAGCGCCTGGAGCCACGCCGAAAGAGAGAAGTCGCCGAACGCGACGGAAGCCAGGATCTCCAACGACGGCGATAGAAGCTGGTCGTTTGCGTTCGCGAGCGCCGCTATCGAGTTGCCGCCGAGGTCCACGAGTGTCCTGTTCGTGATCTCGCCCGGGTTCAACGGATCCGGGACGCCGATCACATCGTTGATCGAGTTACCCTGCATATCCTTGAGGTCGTAGATGATCCCCAGCTCCATGACATCCGTACGATCCACGAAGATGATCTTGGCGTGGATCGACACCTGGGGCGTCTTGACGTCCAGGTTTCGGATCAGGCTGTCCATGCGAGCTACGACCGACGGCGCGTCCGTGACGATCACCGAGTTCGCGCCCAGGTACGGTACGACCTGGCCGCGGTTCGGGGTGGCCAGGCGCTCGAGGGTGGCGGCCACCGAATCCGCCGAAGCATAGTTGATCTTGAACACGCGGGTCTCGGTCTGCAGGGTGTCCCGAGCGCGGATCCCTTCGAGCTTGTCCACGATCAGAATGCCCTCGGACTGGAGCCTCCAACCCAGACCCTGCGACGCGAGAATAGCGTCCAGGGCCACGTCCCATCGCTGGTTGCGGATGTCCACGCCCAGCACGGTCATCCCGGCCGCGTCGGCGCTCGGAACGATCGAGACGCCCGCAAATTCCGAAAAGCCGGC
This sequence comes from Akkermansiaceae bacterium, assembly GCA_964195715.1. Lineage (GTDB taxonomy): Bacteria > Gemmatimonadota > Gemmatimonadetes > Palauibacterales > Palauibacteraceae > Benthicola. The sequence goes on from CAXMRU010000280.1 coordinate 39,233, forward strand.
GAGCACTTCGAGCATGCTCGCGCTGTCGTAGGCGACCGTGATCCTCGCGAGGTCTCCCGCGTCCTGGACGGCCGGTATCATGGATGAAACAGGGGCCGGTGTCGGCTCTGGCACACGATCCTGCATCGCCACCGTGGCGGCCATCACGGATCGGCTGCTCCATTGCTCGAACGACCCGCCTGGATTCGCGAAGTGGACCGTGTAGCGTCCGGACTCGGCAGAGGTACGATAGGACGCAGGTCGAGACAGGTCGAAAACCAGCCGGACGACGTCGTCACGGAACTGGCTGCTGCGTAGCCGCACGATCCCGCCACGTCCGATGGCCTCGAAGGTCCCGTCCTGGAGCTCGTTGACCGCTCCGTGCACATCCAGAATCAGTCGCGCCGGGTCCCTCAGGATAAAGTCCCGGATCTCGACGTCACCGCTCGTGATGACGGCGATCTCGGTCTCATCTCCGGATAAGGTGATCCGGACCTCCTCCACCCTTCCAGCGGGCGACACCGCCCACAGCGTGGCCAGGAGGGTCGCGAGGACCTGTTTGCCGATCATCCACCCTGCTCCTTGTCCATGTTCTTCAGACGCAGCGTCTCCTGCCTGCTGACGCCGAAGACGGTGACCATGAAGACCGCCTCGTCGGGAGTCACGTCCAACAGCTTAGCGCCACCCAGGACGTCACCCTCCCATACGCGGTACCGTCGCTGCGTGGACCGGTCCACGAGGACGACCAAGCTGCCCGCTTCGGAACTGTATATGATCCCGCTCAGCTCGAGATCCTCGAAGCGAGGTCCGAGCTGGTCGCCAGCTTCCAGCGGCTTGAACGGGTCGCGGCGACCGGCAGCCGGATAGTCGAAGACCTCGCGCTCGAGGAGCGGGGAGGTCTGCGCACGCTCTATTTCCTCCCCCTGAGCCTGCCCGGCTTCCTGCGCCCACAGCCCGGGGGCCACCCCGACGAGGAGCGCAGCCGCGATCAACCGTGACGCTCTCATTCCTCATCCTCCGGGCTCGTCACAAGTGCCCGACCCGGTGCCAGCACGAAAGTTTCCAGACTGAACGACGCGAGAACGAGATGTCGGCCGCTGGGCGTCTCGCCCGTCGGATTCACCTCGATCACGTGGGGACGCACAATGCGGTCGAAGGAGGCCACCCGGGTCAGGAACTCCCCTAGCGAATGGTAGTCTCCCTCCACCTGCATCTGCCACTCTTGTCGCAAGAAGTAAGCCCCACTGTCCGCAGGCTCGGGAAGGCTCGGTTCTACGTTGATCAGGCGCAGATCGAGGGCCTGACTCTGAGTCGCGATGGCTTCGTAAATCGCCGGGACTTCCGCGTTCGACGGTACCAGGCGTTTCACGAGCTCGAACTGGCGCTCGGCCAGGGTGATCCGATCGCGTAGCTCTCGGAGGTTCCCGATCCGGGTCTCCGCGATCTGGTTCTGAGTCTCCAGGTCCTCGACCCGGTCCGTGAGATCAACGATCTCCAGGGCTCCCGGCCGATGGACGAAGTTGTAGAACAGCGCCGCCGCCGCGATCATGAGAATGATCACGAGCAGCATGCTCTGCTGACGCTGGTCCTGGGGGAGGATCGCCATGGTCAGGTGCCCTCCAGGGCGACCGGTACCGCCGTGACCATCGAGTCAGGCGGTTCCGCGTACCCCACGATCAACTTGAACGAATGAGCGCTGAATCCGCCCAGGTTCTGCTCCTGGCTCCCGAGGATCCTCACGTCTTCCACAAACGGAGATTCCTGCAAGCGACGCACATATGCCGTGATCGCGAGCGGGTTCGCGGCCAATCCGTCCAACTGCACTTGAAGGTCGGGAGGCGCGCTCGCCTGGCGGATCGAAGTGAGCCACGCGTAGTCCGGCAGCGCCCGACTGATCTCATCGAGGAGATGAGGCCACACGAACCGCCCGTCGTCCAGGCCGTGCAGGAGGTCCAGCCGTTCCCGTATCTGGGTTTCGCGGGCGATCAGGCTGTCGCTGAGCGCCCTCAGATCGGACAGCCGCGTCGAGTCCTCCACGGCCTCGACGAGCCGATCGTCGAGGCCTCCACGCTCACCGCGCTGCGACATCCAAAGCCAGCCGACCACGAGCAGGACGAGCACCGTTGTCGCCACAGCGGCGATCAGCCACGGATCTCGACCATCTCCCGACCCGGTCAACTTCAGCCAGCTGGGCATCCCCACAGGCCGACGTCGACGCCGCTTCGAACCCTCGGGGTGAAGATTGACCTCGATCATCGACCGGTCCTCACGCCGCGTGCCGCAGGGCCAGACCGACGGCCAGCATCATCATGGGTCCGACGTGCTGGAGATGCTCAGTCTCGATCGCGCCCGGCTTGACGCTCAAGACTTCGAAGGAATTGGCGATCCGCGTCTCAACCCCGAGCCGCTCCGCGAGCGCCTCGACGAGACCCGGCACGCGAACGCCGCCTCCGCACAGGTAGAGTCTACCCAGGCTGGCTCCCACTTCCTGCGTCTCGAGGAACGCGGTTGCGCGCTCGATCCCCCGGCCCACTTCCTGCGCCCTCTCGTACAGGAAATTGCGAAGCCTGTCATCGACGCTCTCGCCGCGCAGCACGGACTCGGCCTCGTCGGCAGTCATGCCCCGTTCCCGCTGGAGATCGAGTGACAGGCGTCGGGTGCCGAAGGACAGGTCTCGGGTCAGGACCGGTACCCCATCCTCGAGGATGCTCACGTTGGTCGTTTCGTGGCCGATGCTCACGAGGCCTGAAATCCCCTTCATGGCCTCCGGATAGTTGAGCTCCAGCGAGTTGTGCAGAGCGAACGCATCGACGTCGATGATCCGGGGAGCGAGGTTGGCCTCCTCGAGCAGGGCCACCTTGTTCTCCACGAGCTCACGCTTCGCGGCGACGAGAAGCACGCTCATCTGGAGACCTTCGCCCTCTGGATCGGTAATCTCGAAGTCCAGCTGGACGTCGTCCATGTCGAACGGGACGTGCTGCTCGGCTTCCCACCGGATGACGTCGCGAGCATCCACCTTCTTCATCCTGTCCATCTGGATGGGCTTGATGATCAGGTCGCGTCCTCCGACCGATGCCACGACATCCCGGTCGTGGATACCCTCCTCGACGAACAGCGTATCGATCGTCTCGGCCACGAGGCCCGGATCCATGACCTCGCCATCGACGATCGCGTCAGCGCCCAGGGGATGCACGACGAGTCGCTCGACCTCGGGCACGTCACCTGAATGGTCGATCACTGCGACCTTGATGAAGCCGCTGCCGACGTCCAGGCCTACGGTTCTCTTCTTCCGGCCGATGCCGAGTAAAGCCATATCGCCTTGCTCTTCGAGATCCTGTGGGGCCGGCTGGATGGTTCGTCACATTAGACGAATCCGTCCGGCGCGTCAATCGGCTTTCGCCCGGCGTCGCCACCACAGACGCCGCAAGTTTACCTCCGTGTGGCACGCACGCAACGGTGGCGCCACGTGGGCCTGCGCTATGGGCTTTCCGACAGCCTTCTGGCCACCCATAAACGTCGTCCCGCAGGCCCCGATCCGTCCACGGTGACCCGGATCTCAATCAGCCCGGGTTCGACCCACGTCGTGTCGATGGTCACGGTCAGATTTCGAGATCCGACTTCGAGCGTTCGGGGCTCGAGACCTGACGAATCAGCCAGGGCCAAATCGAGCACGGCACCCGCCGCGACCGTCTGGGCGCTTCGCACAGCCGCGATTTCAGCCAGCCGACGCGCCGCCCCACCCATCGCCGCCACGCCGAGTACACCCACCCCGAACACCGTCACGGCGATGATCACTTCGGGAAGACCCAACCCGATCCGGGCGCGGTCTCCCACCAGCACGGAGCGCAAGAACGCTACCACGTTGAAACCGCGGACATATGGGGCATTTCGGGTCATTTCGGGGCAATCTCCATGCAGAAAGCAGGAATCCTTTTCGGAATCCTTGGGCCTCTCGCCTGGCCTTCAGGGTCGGCGAGAGGACTCAACGCGCAGCCGACCGAGAAAATTGGACACGATCCGGACGATTCGATCCCCCCGGTAGAGGTAGATGCTGCCGGGCGCCGCATGTCCGCGGGAGTTGAAACGAAGCGTTGTGGGTCGGACTCGCAGGGAGTCAACGGGAAGGTCTCCTGCCGGGCCTACCGAAGCGGCAGCCAAGCGCTCTCCAGACGGAGAAAGGACCACGAGGTCGCCGGCCGAGTCCAATCTCATCCGGATCTTCTCGCGCCTGGCGATGGCCAGCGAGCGGGCCATCGCCATGTGATTGCGAACGGACCACGACGCCGCGCGCATGCTCGAGGCTTCCCGGAAGTTCCTCATCCCGCTCGCGCTCACCGCCGTGACAGTCCCCAGAATGGTGAGGACGATGAGCATCTCGGTGAGCGTCGTGCCCACCGCGGACCGCGTGATCCGGACCTGCCGCATTCTCTCTCCGTCATCCGGCCGGGCGCTTCGCGAGCGGAGAGTACCTCAGCCGATCAACGCAGGATCAAGCATGTTGCTGAACAGCCCTGCTCAAGGCGCGGGTCCGTCCAGGAGCAGGAATCGGCCGTCGCGATACACGTACGCCGTCCTGTGGGGGTAGGCATCCTCGAGCCGGCGATTCCGCCACCGCAGGTCTCGCGCAATCACGAGCGGACCTGTCAGGCCCGGGTCCTGGTCCGGAAGGAATGGAGAGTAGTTCGCGTATCCCGCCCGGTCGTAAAAGATTTCGTCCAGGCATTCGGCAACCGGCATCTCGCCCTCGACGAGCCGCAGGGTCGGATCTCCGTTGCTCAGGCGACTCGAAGTGGGCACCACGGCGCCCACTTCTGCCAACGAGGCTATGGCTGCGCTCGTCCGGCCGCCGTCCCAGCCCTCCGCCTCCGCCCCCCGCAGCAGCAACTCGAGGGCGCAGTGATCGTTCCGCCGGTAGGCCGTTTCTGATGCGGCCGCCGGCACACCGAGACCTCGCATGCGCGCCAGCAGTCGATTTCCCCAGCTGACGGGTATGAAGACGAGCGCATCCGAAATGCCCGCGGTGCGCGCCTCCGCCGGAAGATCCACCTTCATGCTCGCGAGACCCGAGCGGTATACGTGGAACCGCCGAGGCGTGGAGTAGAGAGCCGCGTAGAGAAAACACAGCAGCAGCAGGGTGCTTACAGCGCTGGTGATCGGAACGCGGGTCAGCGAGGATCCCTCCCACAAGTTGCGATCGCGCCAGCGCCTGTACACCTCGAGCAGGCCCCTGGCCGTGAGGGGGACGAGGAAGGCCAGCCCCGAGTAGAGATAGCGCGGCCCCAGGAACGCGTCCCGGTGCCAGTAGAAGAAGTAGGCCGCGGGCAGGGCCAGGAATCCCGCGAGCAACCGGTGATCCCACTGCCTCGAGGCCCATCCCAACGCGAACAGCAGGCCCGCCGGTAGCAGCGCGGGAATCGGGCCCTCGAACATCAGACTGGAAAGCAAGGCCAGATCGGTCAGCTCGTTGCGAAGTCCCGCGATCGGAGTGTGCACGTCTCCCCAGGGTGTAGCATGGAATCCGAGCCCGTGATCCACGCCCCACAGCTTCATGTACCCGGGAAGCAGGGGGTCGCCTGTCGTGGCGGCGTTGTAAGCCAGATACGCAAGAACGGCCATCAGGCAGCCCGCCGCGGCCGCCGCGATCGAACGGGCATCGCGGTTCCGCCACGCGGTGTGGAGGACGAAGGGGGCCATGGCCAGTCCTACCGCCACCGCGGTAAGGGGTCGCGACAGGAACGCGGCCCCGATCGCCAGGCCCGCGCCGAGAAGGCGCCACCAGCCACCCTGCTCGTCCCACGCAGCCAGCGCATATAGGAATGCCGACACGAAGAACAGGGCCGACACGTGGTTCATGTGGCTGGCCCCCATGAACCAGAAGAAGGGCGCCACCGCCAGGAGCATGACGGTGACTCGTGCCGTGGCCGTGTCGTACACGCGGCGCGAGAATCCGAACAGAAAGGCCGCCGTCCCGAGTGAGAGCGCCACGGGCACCAGCCAGGCGGCCCGAACGAGAACGCCCATTGAGAGCAGCGCTGAATGCCCCGGTGGGTACTGAGAATACCAGCGGGAACCGTCCACCAGCATGTGCTGCACGGCGAAGAAGGCCTCGTCCACCGGCGCCACCGCGTACAGGCGTCCGGAAGCGAAGATGCGGGCCTGGAACAGCTGGATGACGCTGTCGATCAGCAGCGGTCGGCGCGAGAACGCGAAGACCGCCGTGACCAGAAGCAACATGGCGATTGCGGCGAAGCTGCCTGCCGTGACCCGGGAACCAGGTCTCCCTTCAAGCTCCAGGGCCCGCAGTGCTCTCTCTGGAACGCTCGCCGGAACGAAACGCGCGACAAGCAGAGTCAGCGCCCCGAACACGAACACTCCCAGCAGTGCTTCGCCGGGCGGTACGATCCCGGTGGGTCGGTTGAATTCCCCGAACAGCGGGGCAAGAGGCACGAAGGGCACGAGAAGCAGCAGCCAACCGGCGACCCGTCCCGCGCTCCTCGCGCTCACGGTTCCTCAGCCTCGAGCGGAAGCCAGGCCGTTATCGGGCCCGACTCGAGGGGACGATAGTTGCCGGTGAGAGCGCTCCAGACGGGACGCGAGCGCCAGAAGTAAGCCATCACGATTTCCCGGGTCCCGACGCCCAGGGGTGCCGGTGCGGAACCGAGAGCGACGGTCGTGAGGGCAAAGGGAATCCGGTGACTCTCCAGGTCGGCGACCAGGCGAGAGGGATCCCACTGGCCGATCTCCTCCAGGGCCCCGAACGCGAACGGATCGTTGAGCCACGGCCGGCCGCCGCGTGCGAGGACGGCGGGGAAGAAGTGCGCGTCCACGAGGGGATACCCTTCGAACTCAGAGACACGGGCCGATCCCGCTGAGGCGAGCCACCCTTGCATGGTAGCGTACTCGCGCACGGTCGCGCGCACCGTCGTTATGCCAATCACGGCGGCCAGGAGAACTGCCGCCGCGCCGCCGAACCATGGAAACCGTCCCCGTCCGATCTCAGCCGGCTCCGTCACCCTGCGCCGGGCCGGATAGCGGCTCACCGCCAGTAGAAGAAGGGCAAACGTCGGCTCCAGGAGGTAGTTCACGCTCGACCCCGTTTTGAGCATCGCCACGGTGTGCAGAAGGGTGCTGCCGAGCAGATAGAGCTCCGGAAACCCGAGGCGCAGACCGCGGCGGACGGTCAGTAAGACTGCCACGACGATCGGCAGCCATTGCACGGGCTCACTCGCCGACAGGCTCGAGGTGAGATTGCTCCACCCGGAGCCCCCGGTCAGCGCGCCCAGAGTGTTGGCCAGATACCCACCAGCGGTGAGCGAATCGAGAAGGAAGACACCACACAGAGCAAAAGCCGCGAGACCCAAACCGAAAGCGGCGGCCGTCCCACGCCGGCCGATCAGGAACAGGCTGACGACGAGCGCGGCGGGCGCAGCCACGAAGCTCTGCTTCGCGAAAAACGCGAGGAAGAAGGCTGCGGCGGCGGCCAGCAGCCACCGGCTCGCCCGAATCCGGGAGGAGTGCATCCCGAGCGCAGCGGTGATTCCGACCCAGGTCCAGAACAGAGCCAGGGTATCGGCCTGCCCCCCCCCGACCAGCTGGTACACAGCGGGCGTCATCAGCACTGCTGCCACTAGCGCCATGACCCAGAGCGGCGGCACGCGACGTACATGTGTGTGCACCGCGACGAGCACGAGCAGTCCGATCAGGGCTGCGGCGCTCACGACCCGCAGCCCCAGGAATGTCCCTCCGCTTCCGGCCCAGCGATCTACGGTCGCCGCGAGGGCGAAATACATGGGTGGATACAGCGTCAGCACGACAGGCGGTTCCACCCACCCGTCCGCCGGGTAGAGCGCCGACAGCCCACCGCCGGCCTCCAGGGCCGCCAGGCTGCCCAGGACCGGCCCTTCCGTGTAGTAGAAGACCGTGTCGGTCCGGACCAGGCGCAGCCCCACGAAGAAGATGACGAAGCCGACCAGCGCCACGCTCAACGGCGCCAGCCACCGCCACGCAACGCTACGGGCGATCTCCGCTCCGGGCGGCCCCGGCACGACGGCGACGCCGCTCGCGTCCGTCAAACCCGGTCACGTTCCTCGTGGAGCGCCTTCCGCGACGCGACGGCCCCGGTCGGCAGGTTGCGGTACCGGCCGACGACCCAGGCGGGTCTTCCCTTGGCCTCGTTGTAGATTCGGCCGATGTACTCGCCGATCACACCCACCGCGATGAGTTGTATGCCGCCCAGAAACAGGATCGAAGTCATCGTGGACGCCCAGCCGAGAATCGCCGCCCCGGAGATCAGCTTCTGGTACAGCACGTTGAGAAGCACGAGAAACGCGACACCCGACACCACGAAACCCAGGATCGTGGCAAAGCGCAGCGGCAGCTCGGAGAAGGCAAAGAATGCGTCCGTCGCCATTCGCATGAGCTTCATGGGCGATTGTCTCGGCTGACCCGCGTAACGCGGAGCGCGCTCGAATTCCACTCCAATCTGCTTTCCGCCAACGTACGCGCGCAGGCCGCTGACGTACCGATCCCTTTCCGGCATCGTGTTGATCACATCGACCACCGCGCGATCCATGAGCGAAAAATTTCCCGCGTCGGCCGGAATATCCACGTTGCTGAGTCGTCGAAGTATCCGGTAGAACAGGCTGAACAGGAGGCGCTTCGGCAGGGCTTCTTTCCGCTCCCGCTTCACGGCGTAGACGACGTCGTAGCCCTCCTCCCACTTCCCGATCAGCAAGGGAATCACCTCGGGAGGATCCTGCAGATCGCCGTCCAGGAGCACGACGACGTCGGCACTCGTCATGGCCAGACCGGCGGAAATGGCCAGCTGCTGCCCGAAGTTCCGGGACAGGTGAACCACCCCGACGCGCTGATCTTCGTCGGCGAAACCGGCCAGCAACTCGGGAGACCGGTCACGGCTGCCGTCATCGACATAGATGACGCGCCAGGCGTACGGCAGGTCGCTCAATGTGTCGGTCAGGCGACTATGGAGCTCCGGCAGGATTGCCTCTTCATTGTATACGGGAACGACTGCTTCCAGCGTCTTCACGGCTCCTCCGGATCAGGTTCGAAGGCTTCGTTCTCCTGCCATGCGTACAGGCCGACCAATTCGACTCCGTCGAGCTCTACGGCCAGCTCGGGCTTCACGTTTTCGTAGATCCGCCAGTGGTGCGGCTTGAAAGTCGATTTCCGGGCCACGAGCAGAAGGTAGTCGGGCGGCATCTGATCGGTTACCTGGATATCCTCCCGCAGCATGCCGTGCACCTGCAGCCAGCGGAGGTGCTGCACGTTCGGCCACACAGACAGGCGCGCTCCCTCCGGAATGTTCTCTTCGAGCCGCTCGATGAACGCCGGCGTGATCGCCTCCAGCCAGTATGTCGTCTCCATCCCGGCCCGGGCAGCACCACGGATTCCGCCGATGGCTTCGTTGTAGTAGGACAGGTAGAGTGGCGCCACCCGTACGGTCTGCACGTACGGTGGAAGAAAGAAGAGCCCCCCCAGTCCAAGGGACGCGAGTACCGCCCGCTGTCTCGGCAGCCGCGCCCGGACGACGCCCAGGATCGAGCCGAAGCCCCGGCCCGCCAGCAGCGCCACAAACGGGAACATGGGAAGCCACAACCGGACCCCGTCGTGATTCGGCGAGCTCGGAGAGGCCATCAGCGCCATGAAAAACAGGATCTGTGCCAGGCACAGGCCCCCGATGGGTCTCTCCTCCCATTTGCGCGCCGTGACCGCCGTACCCCATACCGACAGCACGAGGAGCGACAGTGGGACGGTGATGAGAGTCATCACGGCCGCGTGGTGCCTGGGAAGCTGGTACGCCCACGAGTGCCCGAGGTAATAGGTCGAGATCGGGATCAGCTGGTCGCGCTCCAGACTGTCCCGGACCAGGAGCAGCGTCTCAGCGACGGGATCGTGCCACATGAGCGGGTTGAGCACCCACGCGACCACCAGCCCGCCGAGACCCCACAGAACGGCTCCGGCCACCGCCCGGCGGGATCTGCCGTAGGCGATCAGCCAGAGCAGCATCGCGATGGGAATCGTGTAACCAGTGAACTTCGTCGCGAGCGCGAGGCCGAGACCGACCGCCCCGATCGCCAGGAATCGGCCCTTCCCTTCGAGCACGTAGAGCACGAGCCCGACCGAGGCCACGAACCACGCGAACATGGTAAGCGTATCCGTGGCGCCGAGGTGAGCGTGACCGACGACCCGGGGCATGAGGAGAATCGACAGGCCCGCGCCGACGCCGGCCGCGCCGCCCCAGGCCCAGCCCGCGAGCCATGTGACGCAGACGACAAGGAGAGCGAAGAAGCCGAGCGGCGCCAGGCGGTAGCCAACGATCTCACCGGTCCAACTGCCGAACGTCGCCTCCGTGGCGGCCATGGCGATCTTGTAGGCGGGCGGGTGAGGGTTGTAATAGCGGCGCCAGCCGAACGTCTCCCGGACCACTTCCTGACTCAGCAGGTGTTCCCGATCCGGGCCCCGAACGAGTTCTCCAGCCCAAGCCTGAATCCGGTCCACGGAATCGAAGTAGGACGGTTCGTCCCAGGTGATTCCCACGTCGTCCAGGCCGGGCAGCAGCCACGCGAACGCGAGGAAACCGAGGGCCAGACCGGCCCACAGAACGAAGCGTCTCGACCGCGGATCGGCGATCATCGAGTCCGGAACACCTTCATCAGCGGAACCCCTTCGAGGGAGATTTCGTACATTGCCGGCCCGCCGAACCCGTCGAGGGCGCTCTCCGTTGACCGCCACTGCGCCTCACGGTTGAGCACGAACACGAAGTCCGACTCCGCGGCCCCGTGGTCGAGGGCCACCGTCGTGAAGCTCTGCTGACCCTCGCAGCCCAGCGCGATATCGTCCGATCCGTCCGGTTTCGACAGCTGGGTCTCGAATCTCCACCCGGCGGGAACCCACCCGGTCGCCTGGTAGAAACACATCTCCTCGATGAAGAAGCCCGGGTCCACGTTCGCGTCGGACGGAATCAAACCGATCAGGTCGTCCAGGGCCGCCCGGTTCAGGACTTCCTTCAGGCCGGTCACCTCGAGGCCCTTGCGCTCGGCTCCTTCGATTCCGCCCACGAGCGCGTTGAAATAGGACAGCTGATAGGGGTGCACCCTGGCCGTACCGAACGCCGCCGGGGCAATGAACGCCACGATCGTCAGGGCTACGATCAGGTCACGGCGGTCGGTGGCCGCCGGCACGCGCGTCCCGAGACCCTGCGTGATCCACTCCCCGATCGCGACCGCGCCGGTCCCGGCGAGGACGCAGTAGAACGGGAACAGGGGCAGGAACAGACGGACCCCGTCGTGCATCGGAGCCAATGGAAGCGCGAGCGCCCCGTACAGGACCACCATGTTCGTCACGGCGAGTCCGCGCAGTGCACCCGAGCGCGGGGCGAACAGGCCGACGAGCGTGGCGGCGAGAAGCGACAGCGGGAAGACGATCGCCGTCCACACGTACGGATAGTGCCAGGGAGGTCGGAACACGTAGACGGTGCCGAAGTACCGGGTGGCGATCCGCGTGTTCTCGGCCGCGGAGCGATCCAGCCCCGCATGCAGATAGTCGCGGACGCCCTGCATGGGTTCGACCCACATGACCGGGTTCACGGCGAAGAACACGAGGACGCCTGCCAGGCACAGCACGAGCAGGGCCGCGATTACGCTCCGGTTGGCCACGAGCCAGATGGCCAGCACCGGCAGCAGGAGGAGGCCCGTGAACTTCGTCGCGGCAGCAGCTCCGAAGAACAGGCCCGACGACAGGAACCAACCGGAGCCTCCCTCCTCCACGGCCACGTCGAGTGAAGCGACCGACCAGAACCAGAAGGCCGTCAGAAACAGGTCCGTGTGCGCCAGATGACCGTGTGCAAACAGCACGGGAAACGCCGGGACGGCAAGTCCCGCCGCAAGGCCGGCCGCGAGCGAGCGCGATCGCCACGCCGTGTAGGTGCCGACCGAAGCCGTGAGGGCGGCGAACGTCAGGACCACGGCTCCGCGATACGCCAGCAGCGGATCCACGACTCCACGGAGCACGACCCACGAGAGTCCGCTGAGCTCCCTGGAAAGCGGAGGGTGGGGGATCCGCTCGATGTACCAGCGCCAGTGCTCGAACACGCGATCCTGGTTGAGGACCATCGTCGGCTCACCATCCAGCAGCGCGGTCAGCAGATCGCGCGCCCAGGCCAACTGCCGCAGAGAGCTGTAGAAGTAGTTGCCCACGTCGCTGGCGATGCCATAGTCGATGGCGGTCAGCGCCGTGACGGAAAGCGAAACCACGAACAGTCCGAACGCGAGCCACCGCAGGGCGATCGCCGGGGGGCGCTTCTTCCTTCGTGCTCTCACAGTCGTCTGCTCCGGGCCAGGATCCACAGGGTCGCGAGTGTCACAAGGCCGGCCAGACTGATCCACGCACCCAGCAGCAGCGAGCCGGGCGCAAAGCGGAACTCAACGTCGCTGAAACCCGGCGGAATCGGAACGGCCCGGAACACACCGTTCGCTCTCATCACGGGAGCCTCGACGCCGTTGACCGTGGCCTTCCAGCCGGGATACCAGCGATCGCTCAGCACGGCCAGCATCGGCCCGCTCGCCAGCACCTTCGCCGTTACCCGGTTGAGCTCCTCGGTGCGCGACAGGACCTGGCCCGACGCGGAGGGATCCAGGAGGGTGGGAGGCCTGGCTTCGAGCACGACCGTCTCACCGAGGGGGAAGTCCTCCTCCAGCACTCTTCTGAGCGCCGGCGCCTGCCCTTCCCGCTCCTCGTAGCCAGCAACCAGGTAGAGACGCTCCACCGGATCGGGGACCTCGTAGATGCGGATCGGAAGTTCGGGGTGGGACGCCACGAGGTCGAGCCCGGGAATCGAATCGGCGCTGGCCGTCGCATCGGCGTAAAACCTGACATTCATGGATTGCAGGAAACGCAGCGGATCACTACTCCAGGTTCGAATGGCGGCCTCGTTGGTCAGAGCCACGGAAATGAGCTCCACTCCCTGCAGGCCGTCCTGCATCGGGAACTCGAAGATCTGACCGACGTTGGGTCCCATCGTCTGGTAGTCGAGGTACATGTTCGTGAGCTCCCATGCTCCGCGCACCATCACGATGCTGCCCATCGCCGCGTGGTGAGGAGATCCCCGATACCTGTAATCACCCCGATCTTCCATCAGTCCGTCAAGCACGTCGGCCGTCCACGGCGCTGTAACGTAGACGTCGCTTTCCACGGACGGATTCACGGCGCGATTGGCCACGAACAGGTCGACTGCGACGAGCGCCACGACGATCACGGACGCGAGGCTCCGGCGCAGGCGGCCGGTCAGGTAGAGCCACGTCACGACGCCGAGACAGATCACGAGCCCGGCTACCCGCCGGGCGATCCCGGCATAGAGCACCTGGGCGCCCCGTGGATCCTCGCACAGCAGCGTCTCGCCGAGCCAGCCCGCGCACGCACGGGTCATGGCGTCGCCCGCCGGGCTCAGCAGGACCGCCACGAACACGTAGAATCCGGCGATGGCCAGGATCGGCACCCATACGCCGACCGCCGCTCCCTTCTGCGGGGATCCTTCTCCCGAATCACGCGCGGTCGGAGATTCGAGCCACCGATCGACCCCTTGGGCGGCGAACACCGAGAGCGCCAGCGCCGCGAGAAGAAGGAACTTCTCGGGATACCGGAACGACCTGAATGGCGGGAGCCACGTGAAGATGGCCCGGTACAGCGGACTGTGGGCGCCCAGGGCAAGCAGGACGGAAAGCAGTCCGACGAGGAGCCAGAAAACGACCCAGCGAGGCCCGCGGCCACGGAAGACGCCGACGGCCGCCAGGGCCAGAGACACCCCGCCCGCGTACACGCTCAGAATCCACGGCACTCCCGTGCTCGCCATGTACCTCGTCGAGAAGCCATGTGCGCCCGTCTGCAGGGCCGGAGGCAACAGCATGTGCAGGGCGCTCGTCGGCTCGAGGGAACGCGATGCCGCATACTCCAGCTCGATCGGAAGTCGCCTGACCGAGTGACTCATATACTCCGCGAACGGCAGCAGCTGCACGGCGACAAGGGCTATGGCCAGAGCGCCCGCGATCACGAATGCCGTCGTCTGTCTGCCGCGTGAGAGTTCGCGACCCTCGATCGCCGCGAGGCCGTGCACGAATATCAAGGCGAGCCCGAGTGCCAGCATCTGGGGTTCCCCACCCAGAAACGCCACTCCGCACAGAACCGCGAAGATCAGCAGATCTCGGATCCGGCCTTCGTCGAGGACTCTGTCCCAGGCCAGGAAGACCCACGGCAACCAGGCCACGGTCTGCAGGTTGTTGATGAAGTTGCCGATCGACGCGTAGAAGCCGCCGAGCATGAGCACGACACCGCCCGTCACCGAGGCCGTCCACCCATGCCCCCAGCGCCGGAGCAGGAGAGCGAGTCCCATCCCGGCCAGCGGATAGTGGAGAACCACGAGCCAGTCGAACGCGTCGGGCATGGGGAGTCCATACAGAACCAGGCTCCCCGGATAGAGAAGACCCGGCTGCAGCGAAGCGAAGAACGGTTCTCCCCCCGCGACGAGTGGATTCCACAGGGGCAATTCTCCGGCTCTCACAGCGCCCGCAAGGAAGTGTTTCATCGGATAGAAGAAGGGCGCCACGTCGCGACTGAAGAACACTTCGCCACGAAACAGAACCCTCTCGAAGAAGACCGCGGCGAGAACGACGAACAGTCCGGCCGCGGCGACGGGCGCGGGGACGCGTCGGAGACGGCCCGCCGCTCGTATCACGACGTGGCTCTCCCCGGGGTCCGGGCGGATTCGGAAGGATACGTCTCAGGATGACCAAAGGGCGCAGCGGGAAAGCCCGCTGCGCCCTGGTCTGCGATCTTCAAGAGAGACGAAGATCCGGATGCCAACCTTACGGAGACTTCTGTATCTTGCCCTCGATCGAGCTGCCCGTGCCGACTTCCACCCAGTAGCTGTTGCCCGAGGCGGAATGCGACGCGGTGATAGAGTACCCACCGGCCGACGCGGCCGAAGCCGAGATCGCGATGCCGGTGCTCGTAGTGAAGGAGCCGGTCGCCATCGAGGCCGGCCCGTAGCTCTGATCGTCGGAGAAGTATGCCTCCTGGGCCGCCATCGCGTTCCGAACGTCGCTCTTTGCCGTGGCATCGAACGCCTTCTCCTTCGTGCTGGCGAACTGCGGAATCGCGATCGCGGCGAGGATGCCGATGATCACGACTACGATCAGCAGTTCGATCAGGGTAAAGCCCTTCGTGTTGCGGAGCATGACTCCTCCATCGGTTCTGGTTTGTGAACGGCTTTTCTTCCGAGATCGTGTTTTCGTTCACCGGTGGAGGGCCGTGCCTCCGACGTGAGGTTATGGCAACTCGTATGCCGGAGGCTCCTTGTACATGTAACTGATTATCACATAGATAGTTAACGTTAGTGACGGTAGATCGCCAGACTCGTTCCCAGGTCGGCGGTATTGCACTCTGCAAAGTTTGCATGCCGTACTGCAATGGTTATCGACTCAGGCTTCGAGGTCGTAGCGCTTGATCTTGCGGTACAGCGTGCTCGGATCGATTCCGAGCACTTCGGCAGCTCTCGTCTTGTTGCCGCTCTCGGCTCTCAGCACATGCTCTATGTAGGCCCTTTCGACGATGTCGAGAGCGGGATTGGCCGCGGGTCGGTCCTGGACGAGGGGCTCCGCCGGCGCCTCTCGCAACCTCGCGGGCAGGGCCTCCGGCTTGATCGTCGCGCCCGGTGAGAGAACCACGGCTCGCTCGATCACGTTCTCGAGCTCCCGGACGTTGCCCGGCCAGTGGTACTCCTTGAGCACGGCGAGTGCCTTTGTGGACAGCTTCTTGGCGCCTCGCGGGTCGCCCTCCGCCTGCCTCGCGAGGAAGTGCTCGGCGAGAAGCTCGATGTCCTCCTGCCGCTCCCTCAGGAGGGGCAGCTCGAGAGCGATCACGTTCAGGCGGTAGAACAGGTCACGCCGGAACCGGCCTTCTTCAATGGCCCGCTCCAGATCGATGTTCGTGGCGCCGATCAGCCGAACGTCGACCGGAGTGACTTCCGTCGCCCCGACGGGGATGACCTCGCGCTGCTGCAGGACCCTGAGGAGCTTGACCTGGGTGGAAGCCGACATCTCCCCGACCTCGTCCAGGAAGAACGTGCCGCCGGCAGCGGCGACGAACAGACCCTCCTTGTCCCGCACAGCTCCCGTGAAACTCCCTTTCACGTGGCCGAACAGCTCCGACTCCAGGAGGCCTTCCGGCAACGCCCCGCAGTTCAGCGACAGGAACCTGCGGTTCGAACGGGGTGACAGGTCGTGGATGTAGCGGGCGAATACCTCCTTACCGGTACCGCTCTCGCCTCCGATCAGGATCGTCGAGTCACTGTCGGCCACGCTCTCGGCCAGCTTGATACAGGCTTCGAACGCTGGACTCACCCCGATCGGACGACCCGCCTTGAGTGTCTGCTGCTTCTTGATCTGCCTCTTCAGACCAGCGTTCTCCTGCTTCAGGCGACCCCAGTCCAGCGAGCGCCCGAGGACCGCGAGGAGCTCGTCGTTCTCGAACGGCTTCTGCACGTAGTGCGTGGCACCCAGGTTAACCGCCTGGATCGCCGATTGCAGCGAGGCCTGGGCCGTCATGAGAACGACCGGCGTGTTCGGGTTCGTGAGGCGGACCTCCTCCAGCACCTCGATTCCGCTCATCTTGGGCATGCGAACGTCGGTGAGCACGAGGTCCGGACCGTGCTCCTTGAACGCCTTCACCCCTCCAGCTCCGGTCAACTCGGCAATGACCTCGTAGCCCTCACCCCTCAGGAGTACGCTGAGGGCCTCCAGCAGGCTCTGCTCATCGTCGATGAGGAGAATCAACGGCTTGTCTCGCATGTCGGCTCCTTTTGATACCCGCGCGGGTGCGCCGGCGCGCTAGATTTGCGCGCGCTCGTCGGCGCGCGTTTCAGTTTCAGATCGCTGTTTCGAATCCGCACCGGTTGATGACGCTCGATCGGGATCGCGGAGCGCACGGCCACGCACGCTCCGACGAGGCAGGACCATGGCGAACGTGGCACCCTCGCCGGGGGTCGCGTTCGCTATCAGCGCTCCGCCGTGTGCCTGTACGGCCCGGTGGGCGATCGACAGCCCCAGGCCGCTCCCTCCCTGTCGCCGCGTATAGAACGGATCGAAGATGTGCGGCAGGTCTGCCGGCTCGATGCCGGGTCCGTCATCTATGACGCGTATGCGAACGGGGTGACCGAGGGACACTTCGGACGGGGCGAGATCCGGACGGAGCGCGTCAGCAATGACCCTGACGGTGACTGTCTCGTCGTGGTTGCCGACCTGCACGGCATTGAGGACCAGGTTGAGGAGCGTCCGGTGAAGAAGCTCGGGATCACCCCAGAGCCCCGACATGTCGCCACGGATCTCGCTCGTGATGGTCGATCGGCCCTCGGCCGCCGGATTGCGTCGGACGGTCTCGATCACCTCCCGGATCAGACGCTCCACGTCGACGGGCCTCCGATCGGCTACCCCAATACGGGCAAAGTCGCTGAACTCGCTCAGGATGCGGCTCAGCCGATCGCTCTCTCGCATGATCAGGCGGCCGAGGACCTGCTCATCCTCGTCCTCCGGCGCACGGGCCGAGAGCTGCTCGACGGCGCTCCGGATCGAGGCAAGAGGATTCTTGAGCTCGTGCGCCAGGGAAGCCGAAAGTTCGGCAACTGCCTTGAGCTTTCCAGTGCGGAGTCGAAGGTTCTCGAGCAGACGGACCGAACGCAGATCCTGGAGGAGGACGACGTGCGACGGACCGGCTCCCACGTCCGGCAGCATGGTCGTGCTCACGGCGACGGGGACGGGGTCCCGTCCCGGCGCGCCAACCGCGAGCCTCGGGTCACCGAGCACGTCCGCCTCCCGGTCACGGACTCGGCGGCCCGTCTCCATCGTCTCCCGGACGACGGCGGCCACGTCGGGCGCCCGGCGCTCGAGATCCGGCAGGATATCCAGCCCGAGCTGCGCGCTGGCGTCGAGGCCGCACAACTCAGCGGCGGCGAGGTTCATGTAGACCAGGTTGCCGGAGGCGTCGAGCGTGATGACCCCCGATGGGATGTTGCGAAGCACGTCGGCCGTGTCGAGACGCAACCGGTGGAGCTCACCCTCGACCGTGCGGAGCTCGGACCGTACCTGCCTGAACCGGACTCCAACGAGACTGGCCGCGACGGCCACGATCATGATGACGAGCACCTGGAGGACCAGGGCAATGCCGCTGACGTCGCCCACCAGCAGCACGTTGACCGCCAGGTACAGGGCTCCGGCGGACAGCGCCGTGAGGATCGCCGAGCCCAGGGGCAACAGGAGGGCGTACGCCGCCGCCAGCCCAATGAACAGCGATACGAAGGGACTGCTGATTCCCCCGGTGATGTGCACCACGCCGTTGAACAGCAGAATGTCCAGCGCCGCCTGCGAGTAGAGGAATCCGAGGCCGATCTCGTGGCCCTTCCGATGGCTGATCCGGTACGCGATCGGCGTCAGGAAGGCGGCCGCCGCAAGACCTATGATGGCAATGAGCGGAAACTCAAGTGGAAGGGAGCCCGCCGGTACCTGCCGCTCCAGAAAATCCCCGACAAGGATGGCAGCCCCGAAGACCGCCAGAGAGATGACGAGGCGCGCGGCATAGATCCAGTACAGGACATGCAACGGTTCGAGAAGCGTGGCCGCCCGGCGGTCAGACCTGCTGGTACGGAGCAATTCCTGGCCGTTTCCCGTGCTGTGAGTCGCCCGCCGGGGAAGCGTCGTTCACCTCTCCGGGGCGTTGCATTTCGCCTGCATCGCCGGAGCCTATCTAAGAACGGGGACTGCAGAACGCAAGAGGTAGCCGCCACCTAGGTTCCAACAGGCTTCTAGAGCCAGTCGGGAGCTTCGTC
Organism: Akkermansiaceae bacterium; assembly: GCA_964195715.1. Classification (GTDB taxonomy): domain Bacteria; phylum Gemmatimonadota; class Gemmatimonadetes; order Palauibacterales; family Palauibacteraceae; genus Benthicola. The sequence goes on from CAXMRU010000280.1 coordinate 58,101, forward strand.
GAACATCGACACCTGGGTGATGCGACCGCCGCGGACCGTGGCGGTGAGGGAATACACGCTGCCGGACTCGGCGCACGGTATCGGCCTCCGGATCAGCGGAACCCTTACCGTGGCAGCGTCCTCTTCGGGCTGGGCGGCCGGCCACAGGCCGACGGAACGGGTAGCGTCGGAGAGCAACCGGTGACCGTTCTCGAACGTCGCGGTCCATGAAACGACGCGAGACGGGTCAAGGCCGGTGCACCTGACCCGCAGAGCGAGATCCGCCGATCCGAAGACGAGCCAGGTGTCTGCCCCGGTCATCCTGCGGGCCGTCGGCTCACCGAAGCGCCGAGCCAGCTCGTGCTCAGGCAGGCCAATGAGACTGTCACACGATGCCAACATCACGTCCTCGCCCGAGCGGCCGGTAGCGCGCCCCTCGGCGTACGGGGCTCAGAATTGACCGGGCTCCGGGGCACCGCCATCGATCACGTCCGCCAACGACGTGTTGCACAGGAAGTCGAGAGTGGCCTCCTTGATGACCTTCCATTTTTCGTGTGCCCCGCACGGGTTGCTGTCCGAGCATTCGGCAAGTCCCAGAAGGCACCGCGTCCTCTCGACCTGGGGCTCGAACGGCGCCACGACCGTTGCAAGCATGACGTCCCGCGGCGGTTTGCCCAGTCGGAATCCGCCGGTCCTGCCTCGCTCGGATATGACCACACCCGCCTTGGCAAGCTTGTGAAGGATCTTGGAAAGGTAGTTTGCCGGAATCCCGGTCGTTCGAGCCATGTCCCGCGCACGCATACTTCCGCCGCCGTAGTGCCGGGCGAGACACACCGCAGCGCGCAGGGCGTACTCTTCGGTCCTTGATACCATTGCGTTTCGATATCTCCGTTCGGCAATTGTAACCGCATAAGAATATGAGATTTTGGGCTTTCGGAACAGGTATGCCCCGCACGGGAGCACGGGCGCAGTGAAAGCGGGGCCCACTGAAGCGGACCCCGCTGTATCGAAACGAGCCGCTGTTTCACCTGCCGCGGCCTGGCAGGAATCTTCAGCAACCTGCTATTGAATGGTGTTGATGATCCCGAAGATCGGCAGGTACATGGCCACGATCATGCCGCCGACGACCGTACCGAGGATCACGATCATCAGGGGCTCCATGGCTTTCAGAAGCGACTCGACCGCCGTGTCCACTTCGTCGTCGTAGAAATCGGCGATCTTGGTCAGCATCCCGTCCAGGTCACCCGTCTCCTCGCCCACGTTGATCATCTGGGTCACCATCGGCGGGAACACACCGGAGACCCTGAGCGGCTCCGAGATCGACGCACCGCCGGCGATCGAGTTACGACTTTCCATGATCGCGTCGTGAATCACCCGGTTTCCCGAGGTGCGGGCCGTGATCTCGAGCCCATCCAGAATCGTCACGCCCGAGCTGAGGAGTGTGCCCAGCGTGCGCGTGAACCTCGCCACGGAAGACTTCCGGGCCAGGTTTCCGAAGACCGGGAGGCGAAGAAGGATCCGGTCGAAGATGAGACGGCCGGAGGATGTCGCGATCCACCGCTTGAACAGCCACACGGCTGCCATGATCCCACCACCCATGGCCCACCAGTACCCCTGCAGGATGTCCGAGGCCATGATCACGATCCGAGTCGGCAGCGGCAGTACCTGGTCGAAGCTCTCGAACATCTGTTGGAAGGTGGGAATGACGAACAGCAGCAGCACGACGATCGCCGAAAGGGCCACGAAGCTGATGACGCCAGGGTAGATCATGGCGCCCTTTACCTTGCGGGAAAGGGACTCCGCCTTCTCGAGGAAGACGGCCAGGCGAACCAGGATCGTGTCCAGGATACCTCCGGTCTCACCGGCGGCGACCATGTTCACGTACAGCGGCAGGAACACCTTCGTGTGCTCGCGCATTGCATCTGCCAGCGTGTTTCCCGACTCGACGTCGTACAGGACCGCCTGCAGGGTCGACTGCAGGGTCTTGTTGTCGGACTGTTTAGCGAGAATGTCGAGCGACTGCACCAGCGGGAGTCCGGCGTTGATCATCGTCGCGAACTGCCGCGTCATGATCACGATGTCCCGCGTCTTTACTTTCCCACCACCGAGCAGGTTACTCAAGTCGATCCCCTTCGGTTTCTCCCGCACGGCGACGGGGATCAGCCGCTGGCTGCGAAGATGCGCGATGACCTCCTCGCGACTCGCAGCATCGTACTCGGCGCGCTTGAGTTCGCCGGAGACGGTTCTCGCGCTGTATGTCCAGACTGGCATGGTTCAGGTCGCTCCTGGTTCTTGTCGGTCCGTTGGCCGGTCGCTGAACAACCCCAGCGGTGTGTTAGACGGTTGCCGGCTCCACCTCGCCGATCATGCGCTTCAACTCGACCTGATCCGCACTCACTCGCATCAGCTCGTCCAGGGCCACTTCATCCCGCATGTACAGGGAATAAAGAGCATCGTTTAGGGTCTGCATTCCGAACTTCTTTCCGGTCTGCATCGCCGAGTAGATCTGGTGCACTTTCTGGTCGCGGATCAGAGCCCGGATGGCCGGGGTGGCCGTCATGATCTCGCACGCCATGACCCGTCCCTTTCCGATGCGTCGAGGGAGAAGCGTCTGCGTGATGACGCCCTCGAGGACGAAGGAAAGCTGGGCGCGAACCTGGTCCTGCTGGTGCGCCGGGAACACGTCGATGACGCGGTTGATGGACTCGGCCGCCGAATTCGTGTGCAGCGTCGCGAACGCCAGGTGCCCGGTCTCGGCGATCGTCAGCGCGGCCTGGACGGTCTCCAGGTCGCGCATCTCGCCGACCAGGATCACGTCGGGGTCCTGCCGCAGCACATACTTGAGGGCAGTGGCGAACGAGCCGGTGTCGCTGCCTACCTCACGCTGGTTCACGAGGCAGTTCTTGTGGCGGTGCACGAACTCGATCGGGTCCTCCACGGTGATGATGTGCCCGTTCCGCTCCCGGTTGATCTTGTCGATCATGGCCGCCAGAGTGGTCGACTTGCCGGATCCCGTCGGACCGGTGACCAGCACGAGGCCCCTGGGCTTCTCGGTGAACCTGGCGACCACCGGGGGCAGGCCCAGCTCCTGGAAAGACAGGATCTCGAATGGGATCTGCCGGATGGCCATCGCGACCGTTCCTCGTTGCCGGAACACGTTCCCACGGAACCGGGACAGGTTCTGTACGGAGAACGAGAGATCCAGCTCATCGTCCTGTTCGAATCGCTTTTTCTGCTGCTCGGTCAGCGTGGAGTAAGCCAGCAACTGCGTATCCCGCGGCCCGAGCTGCGTGCCGTGGCTGCTGTCTTCCAATTGGCCGTCGATGCGGAGCTTGGGCACTTCACCCGCTGACAGGTGCAGGTCGGACGCGCCCCTGTCGATCATCTCTTCAAGCAGGCTGCGCAGCGTGCCCGGTGCAGAATCGCTCATCGAATACCTCGTTCCGTTTGGTCGTGTCGCCCGGTCCCTTGACGGGTCAGGCGGCCGTCTCCTTGATGATTTCGTCGAGTGTGGTGATTCCCTTGCGGACCTTGACGAGTCCGTCCCCGCGCAGCGTGATCATACCCTGTTCGACTGCCGTCCGATTCAGCTCGTCGGTGGACTCGCCCTGGAGGATCATCCGCCTGAGGTCGGGGGTCATCCGCATCACCTCGTAGAGACCCTGCCGCCCCGAGTAGCCAGAGCCGTTGCACGCGTCGCAGCCTTCGCCCCGGAAGAAAGTCATGGAAGCCGCCTGCTCCTCGGGGATGCGAGCGGCCCGCAGGATCTCGGGTGTGTAGGTCGCCTCCGCGCGGCAGTTGGAGCAGATGCGACGCACGAGCCTCTGGGCCGTGATGCAGTTGAGAGCCGACGCGACGTTGAACGGCTCGAGACCCATGTCGATCATTCGTGTGATCGTCGACGCAGCGTCGTTCGTGTGCAGCGTCGAGAGGACCAGGTGACCCGTCAGCGAGGCCTTCACGGCGATCCCCCCGGTCTCGAGGTCCCGGATCTCACCGACCATGATGATGTTCGGATCCTGCCTGAGGAACGCTCTGAGAGCGGCGGCGAAGGTCATTCCGATCTCGGTGCGCACCTGCACCTGGTTGATGCCGTGCAGGTTGTACTCGACCGGATCTTCGGCCGTCATGATGTTGACTTCGTCCGTGTTGATGCGGCTGAGAGCGCTGTACAGCGTCGTGGTCTTACCCGAGCCTGTCGGGCCCGTAACGAGCACCATCCCGTAGGGCTTGGAGATCGCGTCCAGGAAATCGGTCTCCGCCTTCTGCTCCATCCCGAACTTTTCCAGATCGAGCGTCAGGTTACCCTTGTCCAGGATGCGGAGCACGATCTTCTCGCCGAACAGCGTCGGGAGCGTGGACACACGGAAATCGATCACCTTCCGGCCGATCTTGATCTTGATGCGGCCGTCCTGCGGGACCCGGCGTTCGGCGATGTTCAGGTCAGCGAGGATCTTCACGCGCGAGATCAATGCGGCCCTCATGCGGATGGGCGGCTTCATGATCTCCTGCAGGACACCGTCGATCCGATAGCGGACGCGCAGCTCCTTCTCGTACGGCTCGATGTGAATGTCGGAGGCCCCGCGGCGAACGGCGTCCGTGAGGAAGCCGTTGATCAAGCGCACGACGGGAGCCTCCTCGACCTGGGCCTGAAGCTGCATCGTGGAGTAGACTTCCTCTTCTTCCTCCACGAGCTCCACGTCCTGCTCCTCGAGCTCCTCGAGCAGGTCTCCGAGCCTGTCGTTCGTGACCTCGTAATACCTGTCGATCGCCATGCGCAGCGAGTACTCGCCGGCTACCACGGCGTCCACGTCGAACCTGGTGATGAACTTCAGATCGTCGACGACGCTCAGGTCCGTGGGATTGACCATGGCCACGGTAAGCGTGCGACCGACACGACGCAGCGGGAGAAGCAGATGCTTGCCGGCAAAGTCGGCTGGCACCAGCTGGAGTATCTTCTCGTCGACCTCCACCTCGGACAGGTCCACGGCGGGAACGCGATACTGCCGCGAAAGGAGCCTCGTCAGCTCCGTCTCCGAAATCGCGCCGCTGGAGACCAGCGAAAAGCCGATCCGGGTCCCCCCCTGCTTCTGCTCCTTGAGGGCCTTATCCAGCTGCTCCCGCGTGATCAGACTCTCACGCAGTAGCATCTCGCCAATTTGGGTCTGTTCCAGTGAAGTAGATGCCATCTCGCTCCGCCGGCTCGTAATCGTGTGGCTTCCCGGGTTCGGTCAGGGCCGCTCCGAGCACCATCCAACGGCGAGCACACAGCCGCCCGCAGCGTCCGGATTCGAGCAAGCGCCATGCCCGGTGTAGTTCACGCGCCACACCCGCACGTCAGGGCCGAACGGACCGCTGCCCCCGGGGAGAAGCCGTATCCCGTCGATTCGTGCTGTCAGAATCGCACTTGCCCTTGAATCTTCTGCAGATTCACGGGCCCGATTCCGGGTACGAGAAGAAGATCCTCGAGCCGGCGAAACGGCCCCAAGCGCTGCCGTGTCGCCACAATCCGTGCCGAGAGAGCGGGGCCGATCCCCGTGATTTGCTCCAGTTCCTTGATATCTGCCCGATTCACATTCACTGGCCTCGAAACGTCACCGGATGGCCTGGAAACATGCGCCCGGCGGTCGTTCCAGGTTCCGCCGGTAAACGTCAGGTGAGATGACAGGGCCTCGAGCGTTTTGAGCCCGATGCCGGGCACCCTGGCCATGTCGTCGAGTTCGCGGAAGGGCCCCCCGGAATGCCTCTCGGCCAGGATGGCCGCGGCCCTGGTCGGTCCAATCCCCGGCAAACGGCGCAGCTCCTCCAGGGGAGCGGTGTTCGGGTCCAGTCTTTCGTTCGCGCCCAGGGGCCGGGCGGCCCTTTCATCCGCGGCGATGCCCTCGGAGACCGCGCGTCGAGTGGAAGCGAGGCTGCCGCGCGGAGGTTCGTGGGATGCCGCGGTAGTCGTCCACCCGAAGTCGTCGGGTCCGGGTCCGAGGCCCAGCCGAGCGGCGGTGCCGAGCAGCAGGAGACCGGCGGCGAGCGTCATGGAGCGCAGCTCCGTCCCGTTGAATCGCATGGCGTTTCCTCCCAACCGCGATATGCATCGCCGCCTCAACGGGAGGTGAACGGGTCAACGGTTGAACTGCGTCTCGCCCTCGCT
>CAXMRU010000281.1:0-1754 GCA_964195715.1 Akkermansiaceae bacterium
CGATCAGCGCGGCGTAGAGCGACCACAGCCTATTGTTGGAGTCTGCGACATTGGTGCTTACGAGGCGGAGTGAAGGTGGCGGAGTCGGCGTGAGCATCAAGTGAGGCGCCCCCAGTTTTCTTGGACACGGAAGAGGAGGTATTCCGATGGACGAGGAACGGAGGGGACGGATGGGACGAAGCAGGCAGCGGAAGGTGGCGAAGCAGTTGAGTGGCGTGTCGGGCACAGAGGGAGCCCGTAGGGCGACCGGCGTGGCCGATACGCTGGCGCGCGCGGTGACGGGCGGGGCGCTGGCTGCGGGGCAGCGCTGGAGCGCGGGGCGCAAACGCGAGGTGGTATTGCGGATGCTACGCGGGGAGTCGCTCGACGCGCTGTCGCGGGAGCTCTCGGTGGAGATGTACCGGCTCGACCAGTGGAGGGAACAGGCTCTTCGGGGCCTGGAGGCGGGGCTGAAGAATCGGCATGACGATCCGCTGGCGCCGGAACTGGATACGGCCAAGCGCCACATCGGCGAGTTGTCGATGGAGAACGAGCTGTTGCGCGAGCGATGTCGGGCCATGGAGGCCCGCGACCCTTTAGCTTCCCCGAGGTGGCGGCGATGAGCGCGGTCACCTCGGCCGCGACGGGGCGGCGATATGGGGTGGAGCGGGTATGCGCGGCGTGGGAGCTGCCACGCTCGTCGTACTACGCGTTCCACGAGGAGCAGGAGGCTTCCTCGCACAGGCAAGAGTCGTGTACCCGCCAGAGCCGGCGTCGTGGGCCAGTCCCTGCGATCAGCGACGAAGATCTGCTGGCGGCGATCCGTAATGACCTCAAGCGTTCGCCCTTTAGCGGCGAGGGGCACCGCAAGGTATGGGCGCGGCTGCGCCGCCTGGACAACACCCGGGTCTCGCGCAAGCGCGTCCTGCGGCTGATGCGCGAGCATCACCTGCTGTCGCCGCATCGCTGCCGGGTTGCCAACGATGTCGCTCACGACGGAACGATCACCACCGATGCCCCGGACGTCATGTGGGGCACCGACGGCGTTCGAGTGTTCACGCTCGAGCAGGGCTGGGTGTGGATCTTCTCGGCCGTTGATCACTGGAGTGCTGAGTGCATCGGGGCGCATGTGGCCAAACTCGGCGATCGATTCGCCGCTCTCGAACCGATCTCGACAGGACTCACGCGGATCTTCGGTGGTGTCGATGCGGACATCGCGCGTGGCCTGTCCCTGCGCATGGACCACGGTAGCCAGTATCTCTCGGACCACTTCCTGAATCAGATCCGCTTCTGGGGTATCCAGCCGAGCTTCGCCTTCGTCCGAGAGCCGCAGACCAACGGCGTGGCCGAGCGCTTCAACCGCACGCTCAAGGAACAGATCATCCACGGATGCATCTACCAAAACGTCGAGGAACTCCGGGCCGCTGTCGTCGAGTTCGTCGAGACCTACAACCATCACTGGAGAATCGAGAAACGGGGCTTCCTCACGCCCGTCGAGGCTCGTGAAGCCTATGCACTACAGAGCGCCGCATAGCGATAACTTGTGTCCAGGAGACCGGGGGCGGTACATGTCGAGGTCGCCGGTTGCTCCGAGATCCTCATCATCCCCTTCGGGCGTCAGTACGTAGATGCCAGCGGGGACCGTGACCTGAGCCGGACCGGGATCCGTGTTGGCCGCGCTGATCGCCTCACGCAGGGAACAATCGGCGTCACACGCGCCGTCGTCCGTGTCCTCAATCTTGGTCACCATGAGGGTCAGCGGCGGACAGCCCGTG
>CAXMRU010000282.1:0-23637 GCA_964195715.1 Akkermansiaceae bacterium
GCAGGGCACACGGACTACACGCTCGTCGAATACTCGAATGCCGGACACGGACTGCAGGACATCCCGCCAAGCAAGCCGTTGCGTACGCGCGGACTCACAGAAGGCTACTTCGAAACCGTGGGCGAGTGGATGAAGGAGCGCTTCGAACAGTGAGAGTCAGGCTAACGCGGTTGCCGACACTGCCGGACATGCGTGACTACTCGTAACTTCCTGCTGGCAAGCCCGGTTACCGAGCCTCAAACGTCGCGCCTCCGACACAGCACATCCAGACCGACGCTTGAGTGATCCGAGCGATCGCGGAGTCCTTTGAATCCACGCTTATCACTCTGATTGGTCCGGTTGGTCCGGGAGCCGCTCGAAGACAAGTTCCCGGAACCTGAGCTCACTAACCTGGCCGGCCGGGTCCAGCACGAAACTCAGGAAGAGTTGCCACCCCTCCGGTCCTCTACCGGTCATTCGATAGACGTCGTAGTGCCAGTGCTCGAGGTCCCCTGCGTAGGCGCCTGGGAACCGGAGAACCAGAGTGCCTTTCTCGTCGCTGAGCGTCAGTTTGCCAACAGCAGGATGCCAGTATTCGCCGACGTAGCTCTCGATCGGAAGGGAGGGAGTGGTGCCCTGCACCCGCCCGGCCTGGAGTGCCCGTTCACTCGCTTGCCGCCGTTCTAGAAACCCGTCCCTACTAATTTTCCATTCTCGCTTCGGTACGCCCAGATACGCGTTCAGCACCCCGAACGCGAGTACCCAACTCAAGACGTTCCCAGATGAATTCATCACGACAGCCACGCCGAGGTTCTCCTCCGGCACCAATGCAATGAAAGATGAAAAGCCGACTCCCCCTCCACTGTGGTAGGATGTCTTTCGCCCTTGATAGTCGGCTACGAACCAGCCGAACCCGTAGCTCCAGAAATGGCCGAAGCCCGGCCCCAACAGGCGCTCGTACCATGGGGTCGGCATGATCATCTGCCCGGTATGCATCTCTTCGATCACGCCGGCGCTCAAGATCTGAGCCCCATCATAGAGCCCCTTGCCGAGCTGCAATCGCAGCCACTTGGCAACGTCCGTCGCACTCGCGCTGACAGAACCGGCCGGTGCATAGATCGTGATATCGCGCCATGGGACCGGATGGAGACCGTCATCGCTGAATCCACTGGATATATGCGGCATCGCGACGTTCTGAACTCGTGCATCCTCGAAACCGACTGTGCGAAGCGGAAGGTCGCAGGTGTAGCATGGGGCAACATCTTCGGATTCCCAGAGGTCGTAGACGCTGGTGGACGCCGAGCTCATCCCGAGCGGGACCATGAGACGGGCTCTCACGAAATCCTCCCAGCTCGACCCTGACACGTCCTCCACAACCTCTCCCGCCAGTGAATAGCACACGTTGCAGTACTGGTAGCGACTGCGAAAACGTCCCTGTCCGGGCTCGAGATCACCCAGCCTCTTCAGAACGTCTTCACGCTCGACCGAGGTGACGCGCTCGAGGAACCGGATACCTGAACCCACATCACCGACAAGCTGATGCGAGAGAAGATCCCGGAGCGTGGCCATTCTTGTAACCCACGGATCGGGAAGCCGAAACCAGGGCAGGTGCTGGATCACTGGATCGTCCCAAGAGAGCTTCCCCTCATCCACCAGTAGGCCGACGGCTGCCGCGGTGAATGCCTTCGTATTCGAGCCGAGAGAAAAGATCGTATGCTCGTCTACTGTGGCATCTATTCCCAGCTCCCGAACGCCGTACCCCTTGAGGAAGACCACATCATCGTCCTTGACGACGGCGATCGCGAGTCCTGGGACCTGCAGCTCCGCCATGGACTGCCGGATATCGGCGTCAAGCTCCTGCAGGGGATCAGGCTGAGCACTCATGGGGCTGGCCACGAGAAGAGAGGCCAGCAAAGGGAGAAAGAGTCGAGTGTTACTCATTGAGATCCTCCTAGACACGCGTCGGTCCAGCAAGTGTAACGCCTACTGGGTTACCTATGCCTCAAATCGCGGATCGGTGTTCACTAGGCTGGGTGAAGCGCAAGAGAAGGTAGTATTGACTCGATTCTGGACACAAACGCTTGGGGAGTGCCCGCGAGCCACTGTACCCCAAACCGTACCCAGACTATCGGTCGGTGACTCGCTCCGGTTCGCTCATATTCGGACTGAGCTCAAGGTGTGGACTTCTTCCTAGCCAGGGCGACCATGAAGATGCCTGCACTAAGCGCGCTGATGCCGGTTACGAGAAGCGTTGTTCCCGACTCTGGCCGGTCCACAACGACAAGTATGAGATTCAGGGCGCCGACCGCGAGGCAAATGTAGCCGAGTACACGCGCGGTCGTAACTTTCTTGTTGGAGTCCATTTGGTGTTTCTCCAAGTAGGAAGGATCCCACGCCGTCTAATTCATATTCGATGGCCAAACTGCCCGATGGATTCACGGGGCTCGCACAACCTAAAGTGAAGTCCGTTGCCTCGAAACATGATAGTCGGACACTCATCAAGCGGCAGTCAAGGACGAGCGAACGAGTGATGCCCAGCTGCGTCCCGACGTCGCTGGGACTTAGAAGGACTTACAGGGAAAGCTCGGATCGGTCTCGAAAACCGGCGCCCTCACGGGCTTCAGGGTTCGAATCCCTGCCCCTCCGCTTTACCTCCCAACGACTTACAGCTCTCTCGCGCCCTGATGGTCTTCCCCAGGATCAGGGCTGTCGATTCATTCTGATTGTTCGAGGAGTCGCTGGAAAACAAGCGTCTGGATCATAAATTCACTCACCTGGCCAGCCGGGTTCAGGACGAAGGTCAGGAATTTCCGCCATGGTGCCGGCATGTTCCAGGTGACCCGAAAGACATCGTAGTTCCAATGTTCGAGGTACCCTGGCTCGGCACCAGGGAACCGGAGGACCAGCGTGCCTTCATCATCAGTGATCGTCACATTGCCAACGGCAGGATGCCAGTACTCGCCGACGTAACTCTCCGGCGAAAGGGAGGGGGTGGTGCCCTGTGCACGCCCGGCCTGGAGCGCCCTTTCGCTCGCTTCCCGTAGTTCCTGATTCCGTTGCCCACGGGCCTCTACCCTCGAGAGTTTTCCCCTTATCCAATCCTGATCCGGAACGCCCAGATACGCGTCTACTACCCCGAGCGCGAGTACCCAAGACAAGATGGTCCCTTCTCTATTCGTCACTACACCCACGCCGAGGTTCTCCTCCGGCACCAACGCGACGAAGGATGAAAAGCCGGTGTTGCCCCCAGGGTGGATGGACAGCTTTCGCCCCTGGTAATCGCTCAGGAACCAGCCGAACCCGTAGCTCCAGAAATGGCCGAAGCCCGGTCCCAACAATTCCGCGTACCACTGGGTGGGTAGGATGATCTGCCCGGTATGCATCTCCTCGATGACGCCAGCGCTCACGATCCGCTCCCCCTCATAGATCCCCTTGCCAAGCTGTAATCGCAGCCATTTCGCCACGTCCGTGGCGCTTGCGGTTACACCACCGACCGGATCACCATTAAACCCGCAGTCACGCCATCGGGTCGGATGGGTTTCTCCATCAGCACTGCGCCAATGTGGTACCACGATGTTCTGAACCCGTGCATCCTCGTGACCAACGGTACGACTCGGGGAATCGCTGGAGAAACAAGGGTCAAGATCCCCGGCTTCCCATAGCTCTTCGAGGTCGGTTGTCGAGGATGTCATCCCGAGGGGGACCAGGACGCGGGCTTTCAGGAAGGCCTCCCAAGTCATCCCCGACACCGCCTTAACAACCTCTCCCAGAATCGAGTAGCAATCGTTGCAGTACTGGAAGCGACTGCGGAAATCGCCATAGTCAGGCTCGAGATAACCCAATCGATTCATGCCATCCTCGCCTCTCCCGAAAGAAGCTAGGTAGCCGACCCAACCACCCTGCGCCTCATAGACAAGCCGGTGCGAGAGAAGATCCCGGAGCGTGGTCATTCTCGTCACCCATGGATCGTGAAGCCGAAACCAGGGCAGATGCTTAATCACCGGATCGTCCCACGAGAGCTTCCCTTCATCCACCAGAATCCCGACCGTCGTGGCCGTGAAGGCCTTCGTATTGGAGCTGAGAGCGAAGACCGTATGCTCGTCCACCGTTGCATCACTCCCCAATTCCCGTACGCCGTACCCCTTGAGGAAGACAACTCTATCATCCTTGACGACGGCTATAGCCAGGCCGGGGACCTCCCACTCCGGAAAGGACTGCCGGATAAGGGAGTCGAGCCCCTGCAGGGGAGCGCGCTGAGCGTTCGTGGGGCCGGCCACGAGAAGGGAGGCCAGAAACAGCAGACAGAGTTGGGTGCTCCTCATTGAGATCCTCCTAGACACGAAGCGCTATGTGCGTCGGTGTACGAGTTCGTAAGCCCGCCCGCCGTAGTCCGAGCTAAGCGGCGCCCCCCGCTGTTGTTGATCTTCAGAGCGTCCTGCCAGCGAACAGTCTGACTCGCGATCCTGCTTCGACAGGAGACCAATGGGGATACTGACCCAGGCGAGTCCACTACTTCCAGACCTCACCGAGCCACTCGAAGACGATTTGGTGGAGACGGGGTCCGTTGTTCGCCGCCACGTGGGCTCCAGCACCCTCGGCGTGGCTGAAGAAGTGAGAGCTCTTCTCGCACGTCAACGCCTCGAAGAAATCCTCGAACTGATTGTACCCGTGTTCCGTTTCCCACTCACTGCGCAGAGCCAGTGTCGGACACGAGATCCTCTCGACGAGGCCGTGGAGGTTCCACCGCTCGGGTTCGTAATCAGGACCCCACGTCCACATCAAGAAGTCCATCATTCGCTGTCGCTGGTCCGGAGCCTCGGGAGGTGGCGTGGGTCGCTCCAGGCGAAGATCCGCAAAGAACCTCGGCACATCCGGTATCGGAGGAAAAGCGATCAACCCTGCCAGACGCTCGTCGAGCGCCGCAGCTCGGGGGGCCAGGTATCCCCCGAAGCTCGTCCCGGAGACTCCGATATGGCGGGCATCGACGTCGCGGCGCGTAAGTAGGTAATCAACGGCGGCAGCTACCGGGACTTCATAATCCGGTCTGAATACCATCTCGGGCGCAGCGTGGACGGCTCCCCTGTGGCCCGGTCCGTCGAAGAGCAGGACGTTGTAGCCTCTCTCCGCCGCCGCCCGTCCGCACCAGAAGAACATCTCCTCCTTGCCACCGTCATTCCCGGGGATGAAGATCAGCGTCGGCCTGGGTCCTTCTGCAACGCCGGTCCGCAGGAAGAACGCAGGCAACGTCTTATCCTCGTATGGATACTCCACGTACTCGAACGGGGGCGTGAAGAGCGAGCCTGACGCCTTGAAGCACTCCACGCCCTTGTCGTAGTACAGCCGGTGACGGGGGTCGGATACGGAGCACATAAACTCGGCGGCTCGATAGTAGTTCCAAGCCCGCAGAAAGGCATCACGCGCGCTGATGCTCTCGTTCTTCTCAAGTGCTTCCCTGGCCAAACCCTCCACTCGGCTGGCCAGCTTTGCCCACGCCTCGATCCAACTCTCGGGGTGCCAATCCTGGATTTCACCGTAAGCTTGGAGACACTCCCCCAGCACGCTGCCTCCCGCCGATCCCCGATTAAGAGCCCTGAAGAACCAACGCTCAAAGCTGCTCTCGAAGAATAGGTTACCGTGGTCGCGGTGGCCGACGCCGATGGCCGATCCGGTTTCGCCAGCCTGGGGAAGGAGACTGAGCACTCCCTCCCTTGCTGACCAACCCAAGCCCGGGAGAGCTACGCCGAGAATCGAGGCCTGCTGCAGAAAGTCACGTCGCTGCATCGTCGCCTCCATTAGATACGGAGCGCCTGGTGGGAGCGGCTAATATAGGAGAGACAGGCCTAGAGCGCCCATCCCACACGCCGCCGAGCGAGCAGCAACCTCCGGCACTCCCTCAAGTCTGACAGCGCCTGTCTGCCGGTCAGGGCATTTAGTGCGACGGGGACTGCCTCAGGAGGGGTCAGACACCTGCGTCTCACGCAGGTGGGCTTGCTGAGATGACGGGCCTTGAGAGGCCAGTGACCGAACCAGTGTCGTGACACTGTGCGTAACACACTGTCACAGTGATGAAAAAACGGCCCTGCCGTAACTACCGACAGGACCGTCTCTTACACAATCGGGGCGGCGAGATTCGAACTCGCGACCTCCTGAACCCCATTCGCGTGGCGGTACATGCACTCACCTGCATACAGTTGCATTCACGTGCATTTCGGCGATTTCACTTTCACTCAGTTGCGCTCATTCCTCCTCATTTCGTTACAGCTACGGTTACAGTTCTGAAAGCACATAGCACGAACCAAGTGTTCGCAGTCTGCTTGCCTAGCGCGCCGGCCCGAGATACCGATCCAGCCAGTCCAGCGTCTCCTTGATCAGCACTGGTCGAGGCACGTAGTGACTTCCCTCGGCGATCACGTGGCGCTTGAGTGACGGCGCCGTGCCGAACAGATCGAACATCGGATTCTGCGAGCTTTCTACTGGGAAGTAGAAGTCGTACCGCCCGTTCAGCATCAACACCGGAACGTGAATTCTTGGAATGAAGTAGACGGGCTCCGCCTCCGGGAAGGCCTCTTGGGCTCGCAGTCCGGCGACATTGAGCACCGCGACCTTCAGCCGCGGCTCTACCGCCAGCATGATCCCCCCTAGCCGACCGCCCCAACTGACGCCGTAGTAGGCGAGCTTCGCGGTGTCGATGTCGCTGCGCGTCTCTAGATAGTCGATCGATCGCTTGAGGTCCTTCGCCCATGCGATGACATGCTCGGTGTAGGAGTTGGTCTCCTCCGGCATCGAGCTGGTGAGACCGTCCCCTCGCTCGTAGGTGCTCTTGTACACCGGGTACACCACCGCGCGGCCGCTTCGTATGATGAAGTCCACAGAGGACATCCCCAGCAGCTCGCGGCTCGATCGGACGGCGAGCGTGCCGTCTCCCGGGAAGTAGACCACCGTCTGGTAGGGCGGCCTGGCGTCCGCGGGGAGGAACAGGTAGGCGATGACCCGCTCGTGGCCGTACGGCGCGTCGAACGTGACGCGCTGCTTCACCCAGTCCCGCGCCGAGCTGTCGCTCTCCTCCACGACCGCGTTGAGCGGCATCGGATCGTAGTCGTACATCCGACGGTAAGCCGCGAAGACGGCGTCAGAGACCGGCGGAATGCTCCGGAAATCGCGTTGGGGTGGCGCGACGGCGCGCCTGGCCAGTGCGACGGTGCTGTCGGGGGTGAGGAACCTGGCCAACCGGAAGCCATTCATCGGGGAGCGGTCGAACGGAGATGTCGCCGTGGCGCTCGCAAATCCGTACGCCGCGTCGTCCCAGCCCCCACCGAGGATGTACCGTTGGTGCCCGTCAGCTTCGTTGAAGGTCCATTCGCGCGCGTTGCCCGCCATATCGAACAGCCCGAACCCTCCCATCGCACCGGACCGTCCAACCGCGATCGTCCCGCTGTGACGACCCTCGATATTGCTCAGCGGCACGATGCCCGCGCTGTACCTGATCCGGGCAGCCCATGCCCAATGGAAGATCGTCGGCAGCTCACTGCCGGCGAATCGAGCGTAGGCAGCAGCCTCGTACCAGCTCACGCCGGTGACCGGGTAGTCGTCCTCTCCGACCGGATACGTTCCCACCTCCCACGTTGCCGGCCCGGGTCGTCCGGTCTGATCGCGGAACTGCGACATGGCCTGCTCCCACGTCTGTTCCCTGCCGTCCGCGATGAACGGGACTTGCCAAAACTCGGGATGCTCGTAGCCGCCCGCGTCGACGAACTGCTTGAACTCCCGGTTGGTCACTTCGTACCGACCGATCAGGTACTCCGGCACGTCGAGAGTGAGGTCGTCGAGACCCCAAAGCTGGAGCCGGCCGGTGCCACCCGGCACGCGCACCATGCCTAGCGGGAGAGTGCCCGCGGACTCCAGCGTGTAGTGCCACCCGGCGTTCCTGGGCGCGACGAGGTCCTCGACCGTGTCGAACTCGGCCTTGACGAGCCTCAAGCGCGAGTACGACGGCCCAAACGGGAGCGCGACGCTGTCGATCGGGGTGGTTCCCAAATACTCCCAAGTGGTATCCGCCCCCACGTTGTCGCGCCGGTAGACGCGCGCGCCCGGCGGGTCGGACTCGATCCTCGTGGGATAGGAAAACGCAGACCAGAGGGACACCAGCACCGAATCGTGCGGTAGCACCGCCTTGGCCTCGGTCGCGAGATCGTACGCGCCGCCCCAGTCGCCATCGTTCACAAAGCGCTCGATCCCGGGTATGGCTACCGTTCGCGCCCAGTGAATCCGGGCGTAGTGTCGGACGGTGACGAGCGCGACGGCAATCAGCACCAGGGTGCCGATGCCGGCCGCGGCACGGCGCGGCGAGACTGCGCGCCGCAGCGAGTGCAGTCGCCGGGCCATTGCGGCACGGGCGAGCCCCGCGTCCGAGCCCCCGCTTGGCGTGCTGTGTAGCTCCAGTTGCGCCAACAGCTCGTCGGCTGTCTGCCAGCGGTCGCCGGGCTGTTTCGCCAGGCACGTCATCACCACCTGCGCCAGACCAGGCGGCACCGCGGCTCGTTGCCGTCCCAGCGGCTCCGGATCCGCCGTCACGTGCGCGACGAGCATCTCCTGAAGTGAGGTCGCCGCGAACGGCGCGCGCCCTGCCAACATCTCGTACGCGACAACGCCAAGCGCGTAGATGTCCACACGCTGGTCCTGCACGGGATCCGCCATGGCCTGCTCTGGCGCCATATAGGCCGGCGTTCCCAAGGCGATCCCAGAGGACGTGAGCGCCTGCTGGCCCGTCGCCTCCGTGACCGCCTTGGCCACGCCGAAATCGAGCACCAGCGCGTGCCGCCCTGAGAGCATGATGTTGCCAGGCTTGATATCCCGATGCACGACGCCGCGGGCGTGGGCGTGGCTCAACGCGTCCGCCACTTCCTTGAGAATGCCGACCGCTTCGGAGATGGAAAGTGCGCCGCGCTCCAGCCGGTCGCTCAGCGACTCCCCCTCTACATACGGCATCACGTAGTAGCAAAGATCGTCGGTTTCGCCTGAATCGAGCAGCGGTACGATGTTGGGATGCTGGAGCCGCGCCGCGACCTCGATCTCGCGCAGGAACCGATCCGTTCCGACAGCTGCCGCCAGCTCGGGATGCAGCACCTTGATGGCGACCTGACGGTGGTGTTTGAGATCCTCGGCCAGGAACACCGTGGCCATACCGCCACGGCCAATCTCCGACTCGATGGCGTAGCGGTCGGCAAGTGCTGATTTCAGGCGCGCCAGAAGACCGGACATGGCTCCCTGTTCGCGGCAGAGGTGACGAGGGGGAAGTGGAGCCTCAGTTGAATAATAGGCTTTCAGGGCGCTGTGGGCACCTGAGATACGCCCGCCGCCGCGAAGGCAGCCTCGCGGACAAGTCTCCCCGCTTGGGCCCTCAGCCCGGCGACCTCCTGCTCCAAGTCACGCGCCCGAAGGAGAAGCTCCCGGATCCTCGCCTCGCGGTCGTCCATACCGGAGGGTACGGGCACGGATCAACGGGCTATCAAAGAGAAACGCCCGGCTAGGGCTGGGCTCGCGCTGTCGCTGTACCGTCAATCACCCCCGAAATCGCATTCGCTTGTTGCGGCGCAGTAAACAGCGAAGACGGCATAAACCAGAAGGACGGAACCGACAACTAGCCCGATAGTGGAAAGCGTGTTCGCCTGCTTCTCTTCGACCACCAAGACATCGCGGAGCGCCAGCGTGACGTCGACAGTCTCCTGTTCAATCGCGACCAGACTATCGCCGCTGACACGTGGCTCTGTGAGAACTCTCCGGCTACTGTCGGCCAGCGTGATGCGGATTGTGCCCGATTCTGTTTCAGCGATGGCCCGCGCCACGGGCGGCTCGAGCGGCACCCATTTGTGGCAGGCCGACAGCAACGCGAGCAGCGTGAGTGGGAGGATGACGAATCGAAGGAACGGAGAACGTCTAAAGTACAGCATAGCATCTCGCCTCTTGGGGTCAACTCCAGAGAGTCGGGTGCTCCTAATTGAGATCCTCCTGAACACGAAGCTAGGATCGCAGGACACTACTCGTTCGAGGGTAGCTCAACCTCACACGCGAATTGCTGAGGGGAATCAGGTCACTGCCTCCTCAAACGCCACGCCAACTTCTTGCCACGGAGCCGACGTCTGACCAAGTGATGGGATCAGGGCAGCGCCAGGAAAAAGGACACCAGGTTCGCCATCTCGGTTTCCTCGAACGATGGCCAGGGATTGCCTCCATCCCGCGGTAGGTGCTCGAGGAGGATGACGTGGTTCCATAGCGCTGCGATCACCGATACCGGCGTAGCCAATTCAGGCGTCTGGCTCAGGTCCAGGACTTCCCCCTGACCCTCGCCTCCGAGCGAGTGGCAATCGAGGCATCCCTTGTCTCGTATCGCCCTTCGCCCGAGTTCCGGACGGCCCGCCCCTTCGAAATACCTAAGGGAATGGAGGTACGCCACGATGTCCGCCATCTCTCCAGGCGTGAGCCTGGGCGCCCGCAGACCGCCGGCCCTCATCTCGGCCATCATCGCCGGAGCCTTGTTCCACATCGCAGCGGCAAACTCGAGGGAGTTCCAGTCTCGGTCTCGCCTCGCCAGGCTCGGCCCCCTCGATCCTCGTCCGTCGTCACCGTGACATGCGTGGCATCCCTTGGCACGATAGAGGCTGCGTCCACGGCCCGCGCTCCCCGGCAGAACGGGTCCAGCTACCGACTGGTAGGCATCCGCCGCGGACGAAAAGTAGGCGTACAGATCGACGAGCTCGGGACCGGTGAGACTACTCCTGCGAATCCCCTCCGTGCTCATCGATTCCGTCATCTCCGGACCATGATTCCACATCGCGGCGGCGAGCCGAATCGGCGAATGGAATTGGCTCGTGAGGTCCAGGCTCGGGCCCTTGACTCCGCCGACGCCGCCCACCTGGTGGCACCTGATGCACCGTTTCTCGACGAACAGGACCCGGCCGGCAGCCGTGTCACCGGGAGCGGTCGGGTTCGCCTGGTTGAATACGAAGACCACGAGGTCGGCGATCTCTCCCGGATCCAAATGCGGTCGCTCGATTCCGAGCTCGTCCATGCTGCTTGCCATCACCGGCATGTGGTTCCACATGTCGGCCGCGAGCCCATAGAACCTCCAGGTCTCGGGCGGAGTCTCGGATTCGAGCCCCATCTTGCTGCGCAGTACCGAGATAGAATGGCACTTGATGCAGCCCTTCTTTCCGAAGACGCTTGCACCGGCGAGGGCGCTCGGAGTCGATTCGGCGGATACCTCCTGTGAGATTGCGGGAGGTCCCGGCCAGATCAGCAGAACGCTGATCGCGCACGCTGCCGCGGCCACCGGGACAAGCCTCCCGGGACTGCGCGATGACGGCCGGATCATGGTGCCGGCCCTGACGAAGCTCAACATGGGTCACCTTCCTCCTCGATCTCTCGAAGGCTGGAATCCCCCTTAGTGCCGACTACCGCCTCGATGAGAGACTCCTCAGATAGACAGAGAGATCGCGCATCTCCTCGCCCTCGAAGCGAGGCCACCACTCCAGCGCGATCAGGTCGTACATGGCCGGCGCATGATTCCACATGGCCGTCGCCAAGCCGAGCGGCGTGAGAACGGCCACCGACTCGGAGAGGGCGGGTCCAACCGCCGAGTCGCCGGCATCCGAGTGACAGTTGGAGCATCCCTTCCCGTTGAACACGCGCTCACCCGCCAGCAAGTCTCCTTCTGACTCGTAGAAGCGGAGGTAGTAGAGGAAGCTGATAAGATCGGCCATCTCGGCGCCTTGGAACTCCGGAAACGTGATGCCCAGCGCGCGCATCGCCCTGGCCATCTGAAACGAGTGGTTCCAAAGTTGGCCGGCGATCTCTGAGACCTGCAGTCGCTGGGTCGCTGCTCGCAAATCTGGTCCGAATTGGGTCCCCCGGCCTGTCGTTCCGTGGCAGCGGACGCACCGCTTGGCCACGAAGAGTTGCTGGCCGACGTTCGGGTCGGGTGGCTCGAGCAGCAGTATCTGACGCTCGCGGAGGTTTGACGCGCGCCTGATGTAGGCGTGAATGTCAGACAACTCTCGGCCCACGAACGTGGTGATCGGGACCGCTTGGGCGGATTGTGCTGCCCGCATGGCTGGTCCGGAATTCCACATGCCCGCAGCGAGCATGATGGGCGCGACGTAGCGAGCGTAGCTATCGAGCGCCGGTCCGGTTCCTCCACCGATGTCACCGAGGGTGTGACATTGCGCGCACCGCTTCTGCCGAAACCACCGCTCGCCGGCGTCGGGATCGCCAGACTCATCAAACAGCTTGACGTAGTAGATGTAGCTGATGATGTCGGCGAGATCTTCCTCGGAGAACAACGGCCACGGAAGGCCCTCATCCCGGACTGTGTCGATCATCCTGGGGGTGTGGTTCCAGAACAGACCAGCGAGCTGCTGAAGACTCCGGCCCGCACCGACGAGGGCGAAGTCGGGCCCCAGGGTGCCGCCGTTGCCCCAGATGGAGTGGCAGCGAACGCACCCGTGATCGACAAAGATCCGGCGACCGGATATCGGATCGCCCGTGAAGAATGGGGAGGGTTGTGCGCCGGCCGCCGAGACTCCGAAAAGCATAATCCAGACGAGCGTCCCGACCAGGCAGGGGGACCGCGGCAGGCCGATCCGCGCTCGAGGGATCATCCGGAGCCCCCCCCCGCGACCCGGGCCGCTCTGTCAGGCAGGTAACTCGCCACTCGCTCGGAAACCTGCCGAACCGATTCCTCTCGCCCTTCTTTGATCTCCCATATCGAGACGACCGGGATGAATTTGGTGGCGAACATGTACAGCAGGATGAATCCTGAAAACGTCGCAGACATGATCGACATCTCGACCCAAGAGGGAATGTAGTGTCCGATGGACTCCACCTCCCAGCGCGGGTTGACGGACGTCGGGACGACGATATTGAACCGCTCGAGCCACATTCCGATCATCACGGCGATCCCGGCGACGAAGGTACCGCGTGGTGTACGCGTCGACTTGCGCCACATGAGGGTGAGGGGGATGAAGAAGCATCCCGCGACCATGCCCCAGAAGGGTATGGCGAACGGGCCCGAGATCTTGGCCCAGAACGTTCGCATCTCGGCCGGTTCTCCACCGTAGAAGGCTGTCAGATACTCAGCAAACGTGAAGTAGAACCATAGGAGACTGAACAGGAGCAGCAGCCGTCCGAGGTAGTCGAAGTGGACGGCCTTGAAGTACTGCTGGAGCCCATACGCCTTTCTCAGCACCGTCATCGCCACGAGTATTGCGGCGATCCCGGAATAGATGGCACCCATCACGAAGTAGGGTCCGAAGATCGTGCTGTGCCACATCGGCCGGAGGGTCATCGCGAAGATCCAGCCGATCACGGTGTGCACCGACACGGCGATAGGGATCACGACGATGGACAGGATGCCGATGACACGCTCGAGGCGTGCGCGCTGGGACGGTGTGTCGCGATAGCCTGCCGCCAGGAACCCATATAGGCGCGGAGCCTTAATGCCCGAGTCCCGGATGAGCGCCAGGTCAGGCAGTAGCGGGACGTAGAGGTAGACGGTGCAGGCCGTGAAGTAGAGGCCGATGCTGATCACATCCCACAGCAGCGGCGAGAGCAGCTGAGCGTGAAGGAATATGTTCAGCATACGATCCGGGCGGCCGAGATCTATGACCGGCTGGATGGCGCCGAACCCAATAACAAGGACGGTGATCAACTCCGCCGAACGAGTGATGGAGCGGCGCCACTCCGCCTTGCAGACCCGAAGGATTGCGGAGATCAACGTGCCGGCGTGGCTGATTCCGATGAAGAAGACGAAGCAGATGATGTAGATGCCCCAGTACTCGGGCCGATTCAGCCCTGTACGCCCGAGTCCGTAACGCACCTGCAGGTAGTAGGCAATTGCGCCCCATAGGGTGATCCCTGCCAGCACGGCGGCCGTGACCTTGAAGCCGCGCGAAGTCTCAATCAGCGGCCTCAGGAGGACCTGCTCATCTGCGGACATGTGCGCTAGCCTGGCGGTGGCATCACGGCGCATATTAATCCCTCGAAGCGAGATAGTAGACCTTCGGCCGGGTTCCCAGATCCTCCATCAACCGCATTGCGCGTGGATCCTCCTTCAACTCGGCCACGCGGTGGGTGTGATCGTCGAGGTCACCGAACGTGATGGCGCCAGTGGGGCAGATCTCAACGCATGCCGGCTGGTAGTCCTCCTCTCGCAGATCCCGTCCCTCGGCTCTGGCGTTCTCCCTCGCCTTCTGCAGCCGATGGTGACAGAACGTGCACTTCTCGATGACGCCCTTTGGCCGGGTCGAGACGTCCGGATTCAAGTGCCTGCGCTCCGAGGGTGACCACTGGGGCCCGTACCAGTTGAAGTACTTCGCGGTGTACGGACATGCGTTGGCGCAGTACCTGCACCCGATGCAGCGCGGATAGATCTGACCGACGATCCCTTCGTCGTTGATGTAGGTCGCGCCCACCGGGCACACTTTGATGCACGGCGGATTGTCGCAGTGCATGCATGGACGGGGAGTGAAGAGGACGCCGGTGTCCGGGAACTCCCCCTCTAACTCGCTTTGTACCTTCATCCAGCTTATCGCACGACCCATCTCGGCCTGATCGGGGGCGACGGTCGCTATGTTGTTCTCGCTCTTGCACGCGACCTCACAGGCCCCGCAGCCGGTACACAGGTCCAGATCTATGACCATGCCCCAACGCGTCATGGCTCCCCGCTCCTCAAGCCCGCTCGAGGCGGATCTGCGTCGTGAACCAGGCTGAGAGCCCCGTCAGCGGGTCGCGCGAGTCGTCCAGCAATTGGAGGGGATTCGCCCGCTCCCCATCCGGATGCCGGAGCCGGTAGGGTGCACAGACAGTCCCGGGAGCCGTGCCAGGATAGACCTTGAGCCGGGCCCGGTACCGATCGCGAGCGGACACGACCCAGACCATGGTCCCATCGGCGAGTCCGAGATCATGCGCGGTCTCTGAGTTCACTTCCACCCATGGGATCCAGAAGACCTCCGGAAGGAGGCTTGGCTGCTCGACGAGCCACCGCTCCAAGGCCAGCGTGCCCGACGCCAGCGTGGACAGACGATATGGGATCAAGCGCAGGGGGAACTCCACGGCGGCTACCAGGCTGGTCCGCGCGAGGGGACTGAACAGCGCTCCCAGGGGGCCATCCTCATCCAGGACGCGCAGCAGTTCCTCCGGCATCAGGGCAATCCGGCCGTCGGGCCTCCGGCTGACACGAGAGGGATCCGTGTCGTCGTAAAAGAGGTCGACCCAGCCCCCCCGCCCGACCAGGTCCTCCCAGAAACGCTCGAAGTCGCTGTGCTCGGGAAGCCACCAGCCCCGCTGTTCCATCTGGCGATGGTGACGGCGCTCGAACTCGTCACCAAAGATCATTCCTCGACGCGACGAGAAGAGACCCTTGGCCCGGGCCTTGAGCAGATCCTCGAACCCCCCGAAAGCGAGGCTGTCGGAGACGCTCCCACCCAGATCGCGGGCAAGCGCCAGCACCACGTCTCCGGTATGGATGCCTCCCTCCTGCGGCTCCACCAGAGGACGGCTCACGCCCCACACCGGGTACGGATAGGAGGCAGGCGTCGGCGCGTCCTGCCAGCGCTCGTAGGCCAGGAGGTCGGGTAGGATCACGTCGGCGTAGCCTGTTGTCTCATCGAGGAACGGCGAAAAGCTGACGACGAACGGGATTCGATCGAGCGCTTCTCGCCACAGGTCCGGTCGCGCCGATGACTCGAGCGGATTCGCATAGTAAAGAAGGAGAGCCTCGACTCGGGACTCGGAGCTTCCGGCTACGGTCTCCGCGAATCGTAACGGCCGATCTCCTCCCTCGAACGGGACCCCCATCTCACCGATCGGATCCCGCTCGAGGCCGGCACGGGCCGTGGCGTCCAGGATCGGCGCCGGGAGCGGCTCCAGCGGCGGCTCATCGCCGAACATGACCCCTCCCGCCCGACTGATGTTGCCCACCAGGACGTTGAGGCTGTGCACGGCGAGGCCCGCGACGAGTCCATCGGGAGACCGCGTCACGTCTGACCCGCATACGGCCACGGCCGGCCGGGTCCGGGCGAACGCCCTGGCCAGCGAGGTGATTCGCTCCACCGAGACGCCGGTGACGGCCGACACTTCCTCGGTTCGGTAATTGCGCATCACGAGCGATCGATATCCATTCCGCATCCGACCGCTCGCGTCGGTGAAGTCCTCGAATCCGGAAACGCGCTCCGCCACGAACCGATCGTCAATCAACTCATCGCGGATCAACACATAGGCGATGCCGAGCGCGAGCGTGGCGTGGGTACCCGGCCGGACGCCCACCCACTCCTGGGCCGCCGCCGCGCTGCGGGAGAAGCGCGTGTCCACCTGGACGAATCGGGGACGACTTCCCGCGTCGGCACCGCGACCTCCGAACGCCGCGAGCGCCTGTACCGGTGACCACCACGATTCGAACAGCGGGGCACCGAACGAGAGCACGAAGCTGGCTCGCTCGAGGTCATAGCCCGGCGCACGAGGGATGCCATGCGCCAGAGCCATGATCGTATCGGTGCCGTCGGCGTACTCATCGCGCAAGTGGTTGGGGGAGCCGAACGCACGGAGAAATTGTCCCCAGACATCCACCATCGTGCCGGCGCAGTAGCCCGACAGCAGGGCCAGTGACTCCGGCCGTCCCGCCTCGCGGATCGCCCTGAGGCGCTCGACCACGAGTGACAGCGCTCGCTCACGCGAGATCTCCCGCCACTCACCGGCTCCGCGGGGTCCGACACGCTCCAGGGGCGATGCGAGCCGCCCGGGGTGGTAGAGCATCTGGACACCGGCGAGACCGCGTGAGCACACTCCGCCGCGGCTCACCGGGTGTAGAGGGTTCCCCATGATCTCGACCAGCCGGCCGTCCACGACGCGGCCGCGGATACCGCAGCGGGCCGGGCATACGAGGCAAGCGGATGAGATCCGATCCTCGAGCCCCGGATCCCATCCGGCGTCCTCCTGATCCAGTGCGGTCCAGAAGACGGCCGGCGACCGCGAGAGGGCAAGTGCGGCGCCGGCCACGCCCGCCGTGAGGACGAAATCGCGTCGTGTGGGGCTCACGGCTGCATACTCTCCTTCACCGGTGGCACGCGTTGCAGTCGAGCGTCTGCCCGCGCTCGCGGTGGCAGTCCATGCAGTAGTCCATGGAGACCCGGACGAGCGCTCGCTCGGGCGGGCGCTCCGTATCCGCGATCGCTCCGTGGCAGTTCGCGCATTCCAACTCGGCGATTCCCACGTGGCGTCGGTGCGTGTAGAACACGTGGTCCGGAAGTCGGAACAGCTTGTTGAATTGCAGGGGGTCACCGGCCTCGAGAAGCTCGGTTACCCTGGCCGCCTCGGCCGAGTCTCCCTGTAGAGCCCGATGACACATCGAGCATGTCCCGGCGTCGGGAAGCCCTGCGTGGGCTCCGCTGCGCACGTACTTGTGGCAGAAGTCACAAGCCAGTCCCAGATCGCTGGTGTGCTTCAGGTGGTTGAACGCGACCGGCTGCGGAATCGCCGGACCTCGCCGGACGGCCACGAGAACGGCAAGAACGCCCAAGAGCGGCATGCTCGCGAGCAGAAGGAGGGATCGGAGGCGCCGGTCGCTCAGGATCGAAATGCGGCGCCTGAAGATCAATGGGCCGCTCCGCTCGACTCGTCGACCGGGGCCTCGCTGAGCGTGCGCGTATACTCGGCCACTGCATCAAGTTCTTCTGCTGTCAGCATCGACCCGAATCCGGTCATTGCGCCGCTGCCGCTGGAAAGGACTTCGAGCATGCGTTCGTCGGTCACCTGCTGCATTCGCTCTGCGTCGGTAAGGTCCGGGGGCGGCGGATCGAAACTGGATGCGGCGGGACCGTCCCCCTTTCCCTCTGCTCCGTGGCAGACGGTGCAGTAATTCCGGTACAGCTCCTCGCCGTCTGTCGCTGCAACCCTGGGGACGGGCGAAGATCGAGCGGTCGAGACCGCTGACGCGGTGAGGGGTGTGGGGCTGGCCTGCCGACTGGTCGCGATCTGGCCGACAGACAGAAAACCCGATATGAGCAGGAAGAGCTTCCCCATTCCGGTTCCGTCGAAGAACATCGGTTGCCTCCTTGGCTGGACGGTCGCCACGAAGCGCAGGCGAGGCGCTCGCCGCACCGTGCGAAACCGCACGGTGCGTACCACGCCGCCTCGTGCGAGCAACCGCGTGCTCCGCAAGAGATTACGGGTGTGCGCCGCCGGCCCGGCGAGGTCCCGGTGGGGCATGTGACACGCCAAAACGGGGCATTTCCCCCGATTCAGTCTGGTCGGCGGAGGCCTTGCGGCTGTAACTTGTTGTGTAGGGCGGGTTCGGCGACCGGCATCCTTCTTGCCTCATTCTCCCATGTAGCCGGCCCGGGCCGAGGTGAGCCGTCCGCGGAGATCCAGATGCTCGAGAAGCGCGACCCAGTCAGGATTCTTCATTCGCATCCACTGCGTGGACGCCTCGGGCGCAGGATTCTGGTCTGGTTTCTCGTCCTGTCCCTGCTGCCGCTGTTTCTGTCCAATTCGGTGGGCTACGGGGTCACCCACAGAATCATCGAGAATCAGGTCCGGCAGTATCTGCAGGCCCTGGTGCAGATCCAGGCAGACCATGTGGCACACCAGATCGAGTTGCACCAGATGAATCTGGAAGCCGCAGTGGCGAACAGCCGGTTTCTAGCCGCGAACATCCCCGCCGCTTCGGCCGCCGTCGCATCCGGCCGCATGCAGGACCCCGCGGTCCTGTCCCTCCGCGCCCACATAGCCCGCAAGCACGACGAATTGTCGTCCGTATCCGAGCTGTTCGTGTTGGACTCGACTGGAATGATGATCGGCGGGACCCGGCGTGAGGGCCTCGGATCCGATCTGTCTGGCACCCCCCTGTACTCGTCAGCCATGGAAGGCCGTTTCTTCGTGGGAGAGTGGGAGGACGAGCAAGGCACTACCCGACCCGTCTTCCGCTTCGCGACGCCTGTTGTGGGCGATCGGGGCGGGGTGCTGGGTGTCCTGGGAGCGACGGTCGGGCCGGAGGAGCAACAGGAGTTCCTCAATCTGGCCGAGCACATGGCCGGGCACGTGGAGGCGTTCATCCTGTGTTCCGCGGGGCGACCGCTCTTCGTCTCACACCCTCACGCGCCGGTGGATTACAGCCAGCGCATGCCCTCACCGCTGGTGGACCTGCCACCCGGCTCATCGGCGAGGTACGTCAACTACGAGGGAGTGGAGGTCATCGGCATCTCCCTGCCGATTCGGAACATTCCGTGGCTGTACATCGCCGAGCTGCCGGTCCGCACTGCGTTCGGCCAGCTCAGCAGCCTTCGCCTCCTCTCGGCTGCGCTGGAGGGTGTCTTTGCGCTGGCACTCGTCGGAGTCGTATGGCTCGTGGCGGGATCGATTGTCTCTCCGCTGAAGCGCCTCGTGTTGGCCGCGGAGCGGATTCGCGGCGGGGATCTCGATGCCCACGTTCGTGTGGACAGCGATGACGAGCTCGGCGAGCTGAGCGAAACCTTCAATCAGATGGCGCAGGGGCTTCGCGAGTCCGCCTTCGAGATCCACGAGCTCCACGAGCAAGACATGCGCCGGGCGGCGCAACTGGCTTCGGTGGGCGAACTGGCCGCCGGGATCGCGCACGAGATTAAGAACCCGCTCGCCGGCGCGTCCAGCGGCATCGATATGCTGGAGCAGGAACTGCAGAGGAGCCCGTCGTCCGAGAGCCTGCTGAGGCAGATCCGCACGCAGCTGCGTCGCATCGAGTCCGCCCTACGAGACCTGTTGAGCTACGCGCGGCCGAAGCAGCCGATGGTGGGTTGGGCTGCCCCCCGACAGCTAGTCGAGCGTGCCGTTACGCTGGTTGGCCCTCAGGCCGAGGCGGCTGGAGTACGTATCGAGCAGGACACGGAGAGAGAGACGAGGAGGGTAAGGGTCGACCCTGAGCTCTTCACGCAGGCCCTGGTCAACCTGTCGCTCAACGGGATCCAGGCGATGCCCGCGGGTGGCGTGCTCACGTTCGGAATTGAGCCGCGAGGTGACGAGATACGAATGACGGTGAGGGATACGGGCACAGGCATTCCTGAGAACGCAATGAGCGAGATCTTTCGGCCATTCTTCACGACCAAGCACCGGGGTACGGGTCTTGGCCTGGCTATCACGCGGTCGATCGTGGAGCGACACGGCGGTCGGCTGGAGGTCGAAAGCGAGCCGGGTCAGGGATCCACCTTCACTCTGGTTCTTTCGACCGTCAATGAGGAGTCGGGATCTTGAAGAATGAAGAAGCGTTGATCGTAGTCGTTGATGACGAAGATCTCATCCGGACGTGGCTGGGGGAGAAGTTACGGTCCGCCGGCTACACCGTGGAGACCGCCTCGACGGGTGCCGAGGGGCGTCGCCTGGTCGTGAACGCCTCTCCCGCCCTGATGCTCCTGGACCTGCGCCTGCCGGATGGAGACGGCATCAAGCTGCTGGAGGAGTTTCGCGACATCGATCGTGACCTGATCGTCATCATCGTAACGGCGTACGGCGAGATCGACACGGCGGTGGAGGCAGTGAAGAGCGGCGCCTACGACTTCATCGAGAAGCCTGTCGAGTTCGATGCTCTGCTCCTTACGATCGAGAAGGCCCTGGAAACACGTCGGCTTCGGCGGCAAGTGGCGGTACTCCGGGAACAGCATCGCTGGCGATTCGCAGAGATCGACCTGGTCGGTCGTTCGGGGGCCATGCAGAGCATCGTCAAGATGGTCGAGAAGGTGGCAGCCGCCGAGTCGGCGGCTGTTCTTCTGACGGGTGAGAGCGGCACCGGCAAGGATCTCGTGGCTCGGGCGATCCACGCCCACAGCTCTCGCGCCGATCAACCGTTTCTCGAGATCAATTGCTCCGCCCTGCCGGATAACCTGGTCGAATCAGAGCTGTTCGGGCATGAGAGAGGGGCGTATACCGACGCCCGCTCTCGGAAGCAGGGCCTGGCCGAGCTCGCCGATGGCGGCACGCTGTTTCTCGACGAAGTCGGCGACATGCCTGCGGCCACTCAGGCCAAGGTGCTGCGCTTCCTGGAGGACTCCAAATTCAAGCGCGTTGGTGGGACTACCGATATCAGAGTCGACGCGAGAGTGATCGCAGCTACGAATCACAACCTCGACAGAATGGTGGAGACGGGGGCATTTCGAAGTGACCTGTTCTTTCGGTTGAAGGTCATTCCCATCCATATTCCCCCGCTGCGCGCGAGAAGGGATGACATCGCTCCACTGGCACTCTTCTTCATCGAGAAGTTGTCCCGAGATCTCAAGAGGGAACCTGCCACACTCTCAGAGTCGGCCCTGCACCTGCTCGAGAGCTACGCCTGGCCCGGCAACGTGCGGGAATTGCGCAACGTCCTCGAGCGCGTCCTCATTCTCGGGGAACTCGGCGAGATCCGGGCGGAGGACATACCGGTCGAAATGCGCGTGCCTTTCCCCGCCTCCACCCTCGGTGTCCACCTGTGCGAGCTCCCCCCGGAGGGACTTCGCATGGAGGATGTCGAGACAGATCTGATGCGCCAGGCCCTGGTACGCACATCGGGTAACGTCACGCGTGCTGCGAACCTGCTCGGTCTGTCCCGCGATACTCTTCGCTATCGGCTCGAAAAGTACGCGAGTCTGGCAAACACAGCGGTTCCGGAAGCACGTTCGCGGTAGGGCCAAATACCAGTAGAACCTTCCCCCACCTGGCAGGTTGGGTCAAATGCCCCAGGTGGCCGGGTTGTATCCCCCAGCCCGTTCGACCGGTCGCAAGCCATTCCAACCCTAAGTTTATATACAATATGTAGTTACGGACAGACAAAGACTGGTACGGTCCGTGCACAAGGCGTCAGTCGGGGCCGGAGAAGAGAAGAGGCTCCCCTCCGGCCCGTACAACACGACGATCAAGGAGTCTGGTCCTCTCAGTTCCCACACCACAGGGGTCTAACGATGAAGAAACTCCTCTTGTTGGCCGTTCTACTGTTCACCTTCGGCGCCTGCACGGGCGATACAGGGCCGACGGGCCCTGCTGGCGCAGATGGCGCAGGCGGCGCTGCCGGTGCGGACGGAACGGACGGTGCGGATGGAACGGACGGTGCGGACGGCGAGGACTTCCCTGGACCGCTGCCCGACGAATATATCAACGCGGATGGGATCCTGGGCGGAGCGGCGTACGCGAAATGGTGGGAGACCGATGCGGGCGGCACCGGAGACAACGGGGCCGCCGTGCCGGCGGACTTCCACCGCTGCAAGGCGTGCCACGCGTGGGACGGAATGGGCAACTCAGCATCCTACGCGAACCGGACGGGGCAGAGCACGCTGAATGCAAACCGTCCGGACGTGTCCTCTGTCAACCTGCGGGCTTCGGCCGCGGGCAACACGGTGCAGGGACTGTTCGATCTGATCTTGCGTTCGCCGGGACGCACGATCGACGCGATGGACAACACCCACCCCGACTACTCCACAAACCTCACCGTGAGCCAGGTGTGGAACCTGGTCAAGTTCATGCGGGAGGAGTGGATCGAGCCGACGGATCTGTATGATCTGGAGGTGGTTGGATCGGCCATGTTCGTGGACTACACGGTCGATCCGGCCGCCGTAGTGGCGCCGACGCTCGTGATCTCGAACGTGGGGGCACTGGGCGATGAGGCGGCGGGGCAAACGCTGTACTCATCGACGTGTGCCGCATGCCACGGGGCTGACGGGACATCCATAGACTTGGGAGGCCGAAGCCTGGGCCAGTTCATCCGCGAGAAGCCGTGGGAGGGATGGTTCAAGGCGAAGTTCGGTGAGGCGGGCGCCATGGTCCCGGGCCTGATCACCGACACCGGGGAAATGCAGGACCTGTACGCGACCCTGGCCAACGCGACCAACTTCCCCGACCTGCCGTAACGCGGGGCGAGGCTCACGCTCTCTGCACTGGGCGCTCCCGGCAGGCCTCCGGGAGCGCGAGGGAGTGGGGAAGGACCTGCGAATGCCGGTCCCCTCCGTAGTCCGGTTTCTGCTCTCCCGCACTCACGTGCAAGCCGGGCTGCGACAGGGGACTCGGGGGAGCCGGGAGAGGAGTTAGCCGACTCAGGTAGTTTCGGCGAAATCCTTCGGAAAGCGTACTTCAACTACTGTAACCCAAAGTGCACCCTGACTAACGGTACTTAGAGGGACTCAGAAGGACCTAGAAGGAAAGCTCCCGAAAGTAAGTCCGACTCAGAAGGACTGTTAGGGACTTAGAGGGACTTACAGGGAAAGCTCAGATCGGTCTTGAAAACCGGTGCAACCACTCCGCCCGTGACTACTCATTCTTTTTGCAGCCGAAAAAGTCCCTGTGCTCTTCGCTCCATCCAGAATCCGCTTCGCCGTCCCAGGTGTGCGGGGGCACTCCCGGAAGTTCGTTGGCGCCGCCGAAGCGGCGACGCTCCAGAGGGTCAAGTAGCGAAATCCGCACACTAATCGGCACACTAGCGGTCCCTGGAATCCCGTAAGTCTATGACCCCGGCGTGACTCGAACACGCGACCTTCGGATTAGGAATCCGACTTCGATGAGAGACGGTTTCCAACGACCACCTCACACCGGGCGTCGCTTCGGTGAGCGCTCGGCGCCAAACATGTAGACAAACATGGACACCCGTTTTCGGGCGATGCAGGAAGCGGCTGCGAGAAC
>CAXMRU010000283.1:0-4317 GCA_964195715.1 Akkermansiaceae bacterium
CGATACGGTCCCAGCGTGCGTGCTATCGTGGCGGCTCTCCTGTGGCTGGCGACGCTCGCGATACTCGCCGGCCAGCTCATAGCATTCGCCTGGATCCTCGAGGTCGTGGCGGACGTGCCGAAATGGGCCGGCTGCCTGATCGCGGGCGGGGTGATGACGATTTACTTCACTGCCGGAGGCCTTCTCACGTCGGCGTGGGTCAACCTGGTCGAGCTGGTCGTACTCGTCGTCGGTTTCGGGATCGCGTTGCCGTGGGCCCTGTCGGCTGCCGGGGGATGGGAAGCCGTGGTTGCCGCGGCACCTGCCGAGCCCGACTACTTCGGTTTCTGGAAGAGCGGCCGCTCTGGGGTCGTGTATATCGCGCTCCTCGTGCCGGCGTTCATCATCTCGCCGGGGCTGATCCAGAAGGTATACGGGGCGCGGGACGAGCGGACCGTGCGGATCGGGGTGGGGCTCGCCGGCGTGGCGTTGCTCCTGTTCGCCGCGGTGCCCCCGCTGCTCGGAATCATCGCGCACGCGTTGGCGCCGAATCTGGCGAACCACGAGCTGGCACTACCCACCGTCCTTACTCTGGGCCTGCCGCCGGCCATCGGGGCGATCGGGCTCGCGGCCGTGTTCTCGGCCGAGGTAAGCTCGGCGGACGCCATCCTGTTCATGCTGTCCACATCGCTGTCGGAAGATCTCTACAAGCGGTTTATCCGCCCGGAGGCGAGCGATCGAGACGTGCTGCGGGTAGCCCGGTGGGCCGCGGTTCTCGGCGGCGGGACGGCGGTGGCTCTGGCCCTCGGACTCCAGTCTGTGATCGGGGCCCTGAGCGTGTTCTACACTCTCCTCGGAGTGAGCCTGTTCGTTCCACTCGTGGCCGGCCTGCACTCGCGCCGGCCCGGCTCGCCTGAGGCGCTGGCCGCGATCGGCGTGGGCGTGGCAGTAGTGGTTGCGGCCAAGCTGAGCGGGATTTCAGAAGATTTCGCGTGGTACGCGACGTGGCTCGGGATCTTCGCCTCGGCGACGGTCTTCGCGATCGTGTTCGCGGTGCGCGGGATGCGGGCGAGGCTGTGACCCGCCACCTACTGCGGCAGCGTCACCTCGAACTCGATGGCGGCCAACTGCTCCGGGGACTTCCCGATGCTCTCGAGGAACGGGAGCCAGCGCGGGTCGTCGTGAACGTTGGCTAACCGAACGTCGACCGCGATGAGAGACAGGCCCGCGTCGTTGTACTGCACCGCCTTGTCCAGCCACTCAAAGGCGAGATCGGTCTCGCCCCGGAACGCGTACACGTAGGCGATGTTGTAAGCCCAGCCCTCTCCTCCTGGCCCGAACAACCGGGCGAGCGCCTCATCGGATTCGGTCGCCTGGCCCAGCGCATGATAGGCCTTGGCCAGACCGAGCAGGCGCCAGGCCTCGTCCTCCTCCAGCTGCATCGTCGCCAAGGCGGCATCGAGCTCGCCCTCCTGGAGCAGGGCCGTCCCGATGAAGTACTGCGCGGCGATACGCTCCGGGCTCAGGCTCAGCGTGGTGCGGAGCGAAGCGATGGCCTCGTCGAGTCTGCCGGCCCACAGGTGTGTACGGCCCAGCCAGTAATAGCCGGTGGGGTTCACAGGGTCGCGAGAGACCACGTATTCCCCGAACGCAACGGCCTCGTCCAGGCGGCCGAGGTCCGCTGCCAGTACCGCGGCACGGCCGATGATGTCCGTGTTGGTGGGGTCAAGGGCGAGGGCTCGTTCGAGATATCGGGCCGCTGCCGCCAGGTCACCGTCGTAGAGCATCGCGATTCGCCCGAGGCGGGCGTAAGCCTCAGCATACTCCGGGTCGATCTCCAGCGCTCTATTGGCCGCCTCCCGGGCCAGCCCGAAGCCCTCATCCATGGGCCGCAGGCCAGCGGACGCCGCCTGGGTGATATAGCTGTTCGCCAGGCCAGCCCACGAAGCGGCGTAATCGGGTTCAATTTCCAGCGCCTGCTCATACAGCACGATGGACTGCTCGAGGCTCTCGGCCGTACCCTGGCGGTAAAGCTGCCGCGCCTGCAGGAACAGCGCATAGGCTTCGGGATCGGTCTCCTCGACCGTGGGCACCGCACCCAGCAGCGTGACCTTCAGCTGCGCCGCCACGTCCGCGGCGATCTCGTCCTGGATGGCGAAGATGTCGTCCAGTGAGCGGTCCCAGGTGTCCGACCACACGTGAAAGCCGTCATCGGCCTTGATCAGCTGCGCGGTGATGCGCACGCGGTTGCCGGACTTCCGGACCGACCCTTCGAGGATGTGGGCCACGTTCAGTTCGCGGGCCACATCGGCGACCTTCACGTCCTTTCCTTTGTAGGAGAATGACGACGTTCGTGCCGCCACCCGTAGCTCGGGGATCTTCGTCAGCAGGTTCAGCAGCTCCTCGGAGATGCCGTCGGAGAAGTACTCCTGCTCCGGGTCGGAGCTCATGTTGACGAACGGCAGCACCGCGATCGATTCCGACACGGGGCCCGCCGCCGAATCTGCGCCCGCCGCGGGAGCCGACTGCCTCCCCGCGTACCACACCCCCGCCAGCAGCGCGGTTACGCCGACCAGCGCGAGCAGGCCCGCTGGCCAGCGTTTCGTGGCCGGGGCTGCGGTGATCTCCGTCAGTTCGCCGGGTGCAGCCTCGGCGGTGCGTCGCACACCGTCCGGCGTCATCTCGAATGCCCAGGCGAGCACGATCGCGACCGGGAAGCCGAGCAGGGCGAGCCACACGATGAGGGTGACCGTCCAGTCCGGCAGAGCCATGCGGGGAAACATCGCGTCCGCCGCCTCGATGATGCCGAAGGCTACGACACCATACACAGCCATCACGCGGAACACGCGGCGGCGCTTGAGATCGGCGAAGAAGCGCTGGTAACCCGGGGTTGTCATGCGGCCAAGATCGCGGATGCGGGGAACGGTGGGAAGGGCGGGCCTGGCTGGCGGCGGCGGGTTAGCATCCGTCTGAAACCGCGCTCAGTCCCGGTACGGGTCGAATACGTCCGCCCCCGCCATGACGACCACGAGCGGACGCAGTGTGTGCAGGATCTCGATCGTTCCTCCCTGCGCGGCCAGCACGTCGGGCAGCCGCCGGTACACGTGCGGGCTTTCGTCGAGCCCGCCGCCACGCAGGATCACTCCCTTCTCGCGCACCCAACCGTGCATCATCTCAGGACTCACCTTGCCCGGCCGGATGACCCTGCCCGTTCTCCGCTGGATCTTCCCACGCGCCGCCGTACGGCTCATCACCCGGCCGGCACCGTGCACCGTGGAGAAGAGTGCCTCTTTCTGGAGCGTCTCCTCTTCGCTTCCGGGCTCCGTGACAGCGCCTCGTACGATTACCGCGTCGTCGCCCATCGATCCGCCGATGAATCCCATCTGGCCCGGAAAGGCAGGCGTGGCTCCCTTGCGGATCACGACGAATTCCTCGTCCTCGTGGGTCTCGCGCCACGCGAAGTTGTGGTGGTTGTGGATGAGTTCGAGCTCCCGGCCACCGATCAACTCGACGACCTTTCGCACGACCCACTCGCGCCCGGCGTAGGCGTACCGGCCGGCCAGTTCCATCAGGTTCCAGTAGTCGTGACCGAGGGGTGAATCGAGGGGGAATAATACCTCCCGCTCCGGGACTCTCTCGCCCCACTGACGGCCCTGGCCGAGGGCGAGGAAGGCTGAGGCGATAGTGTGCCCGAACCCGCGGCTCCCGAAATGGACCCCGACCCAGATCCGGTCCTCGGAATCGGCGAAGATGTCCACGTAGTGGTTTCCGCTCCCAACAGTGCCGAGCTGTGCGCGGGCCTTCTTGAGGAGGTCTTTCCGTTTCCCGGCGGGGATCGCTGCCCATGCGGGGTCGTCGAACAGGAGATGGTCCACCGGGGCATCATCGGCCCGGTTCGTGCGGCCGAGCCCGAAGCTGATCACGTCGCCGATCTCGTCGGCCATGGAACCGAGGCTCGTGCGCCGCGCCCGGCCCTCCGCACCAAAGTCGGCCAGGCGAAGGTTCGTCCGGATTGCCGCGTTCCCGCACGCGATGTCGAAGCCCACGCCGACGACCGAGACCTCGTCCCGGTACGCTGCCACGCCACCGATCGGCATGACGTAGCCCAGGTGGCCGTCAGCCATCAGGGCGGTGCGCTCGGCCCGGTCGGCGACGTTCCGCAGCTGGGCGAGCGTATTCTCTTCGTGTACGCCGAACACTCTCATGGCGTCTCTCCGGGTGGAATATACCCCCGGAGACCGGGTTGGATCACCCTTCGGCAGACGGTTCGAGCCTGCGGATGCGCATCAGCCTCCGCATGGCCCCGATCCCGAACGCCGGGCCGGCAGCCAGGACGGG
>CAXMRU010000284.1:0-18031 GCA_964195715.1 Akkermansiaceae bacterium
GGCGACCGGCGAGAGGAGGTCCTCGTCGCCCGTCAGCTCCTGCAGTCGCTCGGACTCAGGAGCTTCGAGCCGCAGGTCACGGCGTGTCCCGGCTGCGGGCGAACCACGAGCACGTTCTTCCAGGAGATGGCGCAGGACATAGACGGGTGGTTGCGCGAGCGCATGCCGGCGTGGAAGGAAAGCCACCCGGGTGTCGAAGAGCTGTCGGTTGCCGTGATGGGGTGTGTCGTCAACGGCCCGGGCGAGTCACGCCACGCAGACGTCGGGATCTCGCTTCCCGGCACCTTCGAGGAGCCGAGCGCACCGGTGTACGTCGATGGTGAGCACCACTCCACCCTGCGTGGCGACGACATCGTGCCCCAGTTCATCTCGATCCTCGAGGACTACGTGGAGCGCCGGTTCGGCGCTGGTTAGCAGGTCACACTGGATCTTCCGGTTACCGGCTAGAGCGCCTCGAAGATCTCCCGCCCGTCCGTGACTCGCCTCTTGATCTCATCCTGAAAAGCCAGGTGCCGGAGGGCCGCCAGCTGTTCCCTCGCCAGCAGCTCCCGCGCACCTGCTCCAGGGATCGACCGGTAGGCCGCGGCCGTGACCTCCTCCGCAGTGCGCGCTCCTGCCCGGACCGCGTTTCGGGTCCGCCCGAGCTGTCTTTCCAGGCGCCGGCGCTCGTGCGCCAGCCACTTCAGCGGCTCAACGATCGGCTCCGTGTGACTCGAGAACATGATCCGAGGCTCGACGGCAGCCACGCGATCGATGGTGGCGAGGTAGCGCCCGAACGAATCTTCGGTCTCATCCGCCGTGCGGAGCGGTGTCTTGAGCCCGAGAAGGAACTGGTCTCCGACGAGCACGGTCCCGCTCTCCGGTTGCCACAGCAGAAGATGGCCAGGAGCGTGTCCCTCTCCGAGCATCCACTCCCAGCCGGCCACGTCGGGGAGCGAGTCGGCCGAGCCTTCGACCTCGCGGAACGAAATTTCCTCGGGGGTCCGCTCGTCGGCCCGGAACGCCGCCGCCGCGTTGCGATGGGCGACTACGGTCACCGGTCGCAGGGCCTCCACGCCGCCGGCATGGTCGAGGTGAGAGTGCGTGAGGATCACGCCGCGTGGCACTCCGCGCGGTCCGAGCACCGCGTCGAGTGCGGAGCGCACCGCGCCGATCGACTCGAGAGTGCTCGCTCCCGTGTCGACCAGCCACTCGCCGTCGGACTCGAGGAGAAACACGGCGACGGCCCGTGGGGGCCATGGCGACGGCACGACCGCGCGCTGACACCCGGAGGCGACCCGCTCGAATCCTCCGAGGTGGAGAACCGTGCTCACGAAACCGAAGGTCTCCCATCCGAGGGCCCGGCCACGGGCGTGGAGCCACGCACGCGGGCCTCGTCGATGGCTTCACGCAGGACCTCCAGCTCCTCCGGCCATTCGAGGTGAGAGCCGTCCAGTTCGGCGATCGCCTCGACGCCCCGCGCGGCGTTCACCAGGAAGGCTCCTGCGGCTCCCGTGAGGCCGGTGGCGCCGAACTCGCCCTCGTGCACCGTCCATCCCAGTCCGCGCGCGGTTTCGAGCACGACGGACCGAGTAACTCCCGGGTAGATCGGAAGGGTCGCCGAGGGAGTGAACAGCTCCCCGTCCGCCAGCCAGAACAGGTTGGCCGCCGCGGCTTCGAGAAGACAATTG
Source organism: Akkermansiaceae bacterium (assembly GCA_964195715.1). GTDB lineage: Bacteria > Gemmatimonadota > Gemmatimonadetes > Palauibacterales > Palauibacteraceae > Benthicola. The sequence goes on from CAXMRU010000284.1 coordinate 1,671, forward strand.
CCGGTGGTGCGCACGGCCTCAACGACGCCGCGCCGATCGGCAGCCATGGCGCACATCACGTGGGCCAGCGAGCTGCAGCTCTTCACGTGGGGAAGTGCCGGAACGGGGGCCTCCTCCTCGGCGAGGATCGCCACCGTGAGACGACGCTCACCCGCGGGCGCGTGCACCTCGACCAGCTCCCACGCATCGGTGCTGCGGTCACGGCCGTACCCTCGACCGCCGGCGCCTGCGCTCAGCTGGATCCGTACGACGCCGTCCGTGGAGCCGTCGACGCCCATCGACGCGAGGATGCGGGCCAGGCTCGAGGCAGTGTCCACGGAGTCCGGAACGCTCAGGCCAATTGCCGCAGCGGATCGGCGCAGGCGCTTCATGTGCAGAGCCGCGTCGAGCAGCCGACCTCGGCTCAGGGACAACGTGGTGAATACGCCGTCGCCGTAGCGGAACGCGCGTTCGTCGAGGGCAGGTCGCACATCGGTGCGCGGCCGGAGGGCGCCCCACGCCCAGCACAGGTGGAGCGAAGAGTTCATTCCGGGACCACTCGGGCTGGAAACACGAGCGCCGGTCCACGAGGAACCGGCGCGGTCAGGTTACGACAGAGATGTATGGTCTCGGGGCCGGTAGGGCAGAAGCGCTCCGCGTCCGCCGATAGCAGAAGAGGACTAGCTACGCTGCTCGCGACGTCGGGCGCTACGAATGCGTCGTCGTTCGGCCGCCTTGGCCTTGCGTCGCTTCGCCTCGCTTGGCTTCGCGTACCGGCGATTCTTGCGCATGTCGGCCAGGATGCCCGCGCGCTGAACCTTGCGCCGGAACTGCCGGAGAGCCTTCTCCAGATTCTGGCCCTCCGCAATTTGGATCTCCAACGGTCTGTCTCCCTTGTATCGTGTACTGCGTTCGCGCCGCTCGTCGCACGTTCCATTCAAGCCTCGAAAGATAGTGCGATGATGGCCCGAATCTCAAGAGCGGAGTTTCGAAGGCTGTTGGAGAGGTACAGAGCCGCTTTGTGACTCAGCCTCCCAGACCCGGAAATCGCTTGCTGAGGCGCTCTCGAAGCTGTACTGCGAGTGGCTTCTTCGCGTCCGCGGCGCCTTGCGCAGAGTCGTTGCGGGGCCGGCGATCTCGCGTTGCCCGCGAGGCGTTTCTTCCTCGACCCTTCGGGCCACCCGTTCCGGCCTTGCTCCGGGCCGGCTTGCTGCCTTCCGTCGCTGTTTCTCCAGTGGTCGAGTGGGTTGCGCCCATGTCGAGTGGGACCAGGTTCCGGGCCTTGGGTCCGCGGTCGGACTCAAAAACGTCGAATTCCACCGTCTCGCCGTTCTTGAGCGATGCGTATCCGTCCACTTCGATATCCGTGTGGTGCACGAAGATCTCATCGCCACTCTCGCGACGGATGAAGCCGTAGCCCTTGTCCGTCGAGAACCACTTCACGACGCCCTTTTCGCGTGCCATCGATCGCTCCGCAATGATCCACCCGCTCGCTCCGCGCCCCCGGCGGGCGAAACGAAACTGTCGCTGGAAGATACGGAACCACGGGCCCGTGATACAAGGCAGCCGTGGCCATGAGATCACACCCGAAACTTGACCACAACATCTAGCGGTCGTAGTTTCGGGCGACACCAGATATTGTGGCTTCGGGGTTTCTCCGGGTCGGATATCGGGTGGTTTCAGTGCGGCCGGCGCCCGGCGGGCAGCAGTGCCAGGATTTCGGCCCGTCAGTTGCGCTTCGCCAATGTGCGGGGGCGCCGAGCCGCGTCTGGAACCCGGTCAGCAGCTGTTTTTTTGCTTGTATAGCCCCACACGCGGTACTATGGCGGCCGAACGGTCGTCTGGATGGATAGAGACGCAAGCCTCTCATGTCCTCGCCTCCTGCCCTGGGCGGAGGCGCCGATCGTGGTAAGGAGTTGGTGCTATGGCTACAGCGATGCAGGATCTTTTTTCCATCGCCGGAGACGGATCTTTCGAGCTTGACGGGAAGTTCTATTGTATCCCGAATCATTTTTCTCCCCGGGAAGTGTTCAGCTACCGCCGACTGCTCGAGCCGATTCCGGACATTCCAGGTGGCGCGCACCTCTCGATCGAACAGCGAACGAGGCAGAAGACGTACTTCTTCTGTCGGGCGGCCGCGTGCATCATTCCGGGCCTGGAACCGAGCGCTCTCGAAGGCGTAACTCTGGGCGGATTGCTGGGTCTGCACCGCTGGTTGCTGGATCACCGACCGGAGCTCATGCTGGACAGGCCGGTCCACGCCTGATTGAGGTGCACGAAGAGGCCCGGCTCCCGTGGGTATGGGGCCGGGCCTTTTTTTTGTCGATGGACGCCGGGATCGTTCCCGGCGTTATCTTGTTGAAGCTTCACCGGACCGGCTCGCCGGGACGAATTGTGAACCCGCGAATACTGACAGGGTTCTTCAGCAACCTGTTTACGAGGACGCCCGAGTGATTCGTCGCGCCAAGATCATCTGCACGATCGGACCGGCTTCGCAAGATCCCGAGACGTTCCGCCGTCTCGTGGACGCCGGCATGGATGCCGTCCGGGTCAACTTCTCGCACAGTTCGCACGAGGAAGCGGCTCGCACGATTCGGATGGCTCGAGAGGTATCTCGAGAAGTCGGCCGACCGCTCGCGGTGATGGCGGACCTCCAGGGCCCGAAGATCCGAGTGGGAGTTCTCCCCCGGCCACTCGACATCGACCTCGGTGAGGTGTACACCTTCGAGGCCCTGCACGATGCCGATGCCGGCGGCGAGGATGGCACGATCCCGATCACTTATCCTGACCTGGCGACCGAGCTCGAGCCGGGCGATCGACTCCTGTTCGACGATGGACGCATCGCCTTCAAGGTGGAGCAAGTGCAGCGCACTCGTGTGACCGCGCGCGCCATCACGAACGGCAGGCTCCTGTCCCGCAAGGGTCTCAATCTGCCCGGCAAGGCGCTTCACGTGCCGAGCCTGACCGACAAGGACCGGGACGACCTGGCGTTCGCCCTCGATCAGGGCGTCGACTACGTCGCCCTCAGCTTCGTGCGCCGTGCCGCCGATCTGGCCGAGCTTCGGGAACTCGTCGATGACAGCGTTTTGATCATCGCGAAGATCGAAAAGGAACAGGCGGTCCAGAACCTGGTCGAGATCCTGTCGCTCGCGGACGGGGTGATGGTGGCCCGGGGTGATCTGGGCGTAGAGCTCGATTTCGAAGAGGTTCCGATCGTCCAGAAACGGGTGCTTCGCCTGAGTCGGGAATCGGTTTCGATCGGAATCACGGCGACGCAGATGCTCGAGTCCATGACCTCTTCCTCGCGTCCCACGAGGGCCGAAGTGTCGGATGTGGCGAACGCGCTGCTCGACGGTACGGACGCGGTGATGCTCTCGGGCGAAACGGCCGTCGGCGACTACCCGGCCGAAGCCGTGGAGGCGATGGACCGGGTAGCCCGTCGGATCGAAGCCGAGCTCGGGTTTCTGGAGGACCCTTCCGACTTCGCGCCGCCGCTCGTGCAGTCGGGGGTCCACCGCACAGTGTCCGGAGCGATCGCCGGGGCCGCGGTCGAGGCGACGCACCGGCTGGGGGCGCCGTTCCTGATTACGCTCACGACGAGCGGGTTCACGGCCCGGCTTCTCGCGGCTCAGCGGCCGCGGGTGCCGATCCTCGCCGTTACGGACAAGGAGCGCACGTACCGGCAGCTCGCTATGGCCTGGGGTGTCGTGCCGATCCACCTTGAGGAGGAGGTGTCCTACGACGGCATGCTGGACAGGGCTCGACGGTACGCGTTCGACCATGGTCTCGCCGAGCCGGGCCGGCACTGCGTGGTCACCGCGGGCATGCCGTTCGACGTGCCGGGCACCACGAACTACATGCGCGTAGAGATGCTGTGAGATCATGAGACTGACGTTTCTGGGCACCGGCACTTCGTTCGGTGTCCCGGTACCGGGTTGCGATTGTGACGTGTGCACGTCGGACGATCCCAGGAACCGGCGCACTCGGCATGGGCTCCTCCTGGAGGAGGGGGGCAGGCGACTCCTGGTGGACACTCCTCCCGAGCTCCGCCTGCAGCTCGTCGCCGCCCGAGTGGACCGGCTCGACGCCGTGTTCATCACGCACTCGCACGCGGACCACGTGCACGGCATCGATGACCTGCGCGCCTTCACGACGCGGGTCGATCAGCGGCTCCCGGTGTGGGTGCCGGCCGAGTACGCGGACGATCTGCGCGCACGGTTCTCCTACATCTGGGGACCGGACGCGAGGTCAGAGCCGGGCAGTAGCGTGCCAGGCCTGGACCTGATCACATTCGAGGACCGAGACCGCGTCCGGGCGGCGGGCTTCGACCTGGACGTCGTCGCGTTCCCGCACGGCTGGTTCCGGAGCTACGGGTTCCGGGTCGGTGACCTCGCCGTGATCGTCGACGCCAAGCGCGTGCCGGACGATGCCGTGTCCCTGCTCCGCGGGGTCGAGGTCCTCGTCATCAACGCCCTGTGGTTCGGCAATCCGCACCCGACCCACTTCAACGTCGAGGAAGCAGTGGCCGTGGCGGAGATGCTCGAGGCGCGAACCACCTACCTGACGCACCTGACGCATCGGCTGGACCACGCGGAGCTCGAGGGCCGTCTTCCACGGGGAGTGCATCCGGCCGTGGACGGGCTGACGATCGAGATATGAGCGTCTATCAGGGTTCTTCAGCAACCTGCTATATTCGCCGCGGGAACCACCCACGACAGAGGTAACCGTGCCGCAGAGCTTGATACGCAATTTCTCCATCGTGGCCCACATCGACCACGGCAAATCGACGCTCGCCGATCGGCTGCTGGAAGCCACGGGCGCGGTGGAGACCCGCCAGATGAAGGAACAGGTCCTCGATTCGATGGACCTGGAGCGGGAGCGTGGAATCACGATCAAGCTGAACGCGGTCCGACTGCGGTATCGTGCGGCGGACGGGCGCGAATACCAGTTCAACCTGATCGACACACCGGGACACGTGGATTTCACTTACGAGGTGAGCCGGAGTCTCGAGGCGTGCGAGGGGGCGTTGCTCGTGGTGGACGCGAGCCAGGGGATCGAGGCGCAGACGATCTCGAACCTCTTCCTCGCGCTCAATGCCGGGCTCGAGATCATCCCCGTGATCAACAAGATCGATCTTCCGGCGGCAGAGCCCGAGCGGCGGCGCGATGAGATCTGCGAACTCCTCGGTGTCGAGCCGGACGACGTTCTCCTGGCGTCGGCCAAGATGGGGACCGGCATATCTGATATTCTCGAGGCGATCGTCCGGCGTGTGCCGCCGCCGTCAGGCGACCCGGACGCGCCGCTCCGGGCCCTCATCTTCGACTCGATGTATGACAAGTACCGCGGAGCCATCCCGTTCCTGCGGGTGGTGGACGGCACGATCAGGACGGGCATGACCGTGGGTTTCGGGGCGAGCGACGCCGAGTACGAGGTCGACGAGGCCGGCTTCATGCGTCTCGGCTTCCAGCCGGCCGGAGAGCTCCGAGCCGGCGAAGTCGGCTACCTGGCGGCGCAGATCAAGCGGATCTCGGATACTCAGGTTGGCGATACGATCCTCGATGCCGGGAACCGGGCGGATGAGCTGCTGCCGGGCTACCAGGAGGCGCAGCCCGTCGTGTTCGCGGGGCTCTATCCGACCGACACAGACCAGTTCGAGGAGCTGCGGGACGCGCTTGCCAAGCTCCATCTCAGCGACGCCAGTCTTCACTGGGAGCCCGAGACCTCGATCGCTCTCGGTTTCGGGTTCCGGTGCGGGTTCCTGGGGCTGCTGCACATGGAGATCGTGCAGGAACGGCTGGAGCGCGAATTCGACCTGGACCTCGTGACGACGATCCCGAACGTGGAGTACCGCGTCACGCTCACGAACGGCGACAAGCTCTCCGTGGAGAACCCGAGCAAGATGCCGGACAGGGGGCGGATCGAGTCGATCCACGAACCGTACGTGCGCGTGCACATCGTGTCGCCCTCCGAGTACATCGGTGGGATCCAGAAGCTGTGCCACGACCGGAGGGGAGAGTACCTGAATCTCGAGTACCTGGACACGGAACGGGTCGAGCTCCGCTACGACATTCCGCTCGCCGAGATCGTGCTCGACTTCTACGACAAGTTGAAGTCTGTCTCGCGTGGTTACGCCGCCCTCGACTATGAGATGGCCGGTCACAGGGAATCGGATCTCGTGAAGCTCGACATCATGCTGAACGGCGAGTCGGTCGACGCGCTGAGCGTGATCGTGCACCGCGACGAGTCGTACGAGTACGGCAGAAAGGTGGCCAGTAAGCTGAAGGAGCTGATTCCGCGCCAGCTTTTCGATGTGGCTATCCAGGCCACGATCGGGCGCGACGTGATCTCGCGCACGAACGTGAAGGCGCTGCGGAAGAACGTGACCGCCAAGTGCTACGGTGGAGACATCACGAGGAAACGGAAGCTCCTGGAGAAGCAGAAGGCAGGGAAGCGGCGGATGAAACAGGTGGGGTCGGTCGAGATCCCGCAGGAGGCGTTTCTCGCCGTGCTTCAGGTCGGTGACTGACGACGGGGCGGGCGGCGGCCGCCTGGTGATCCGGGCGCCTAACCACCTCGGCGAGCTGATCCTCGCCCTCCCGGCCCTCCGGCACGCGGCGTCCGCGGAAGCCCGGGCGGGCCGGCGAATGTGGGTGCAGGTGGTCGCGTGGTTGACGCCGATCCTCGAGATGGCAGACCTCGATGTAGACATCCTGCCGCTCGATGATCGCCGGGCCCTCCGTCAGGCGGCCCGGCAGGTGGCTGGAACGGAGGCGAAGCGGGGCATCCTGCTGACCCCCTCGGCGTCCAGCGCGATCATTTTTCGCCTGGCCGGCCTGCGGGAGCGCCGGGGAACGGCCGGCGGCATGCGCACGTGGCTCCTCACGGATCCGGTCCCACGGGGACCGCTCCTCGAGGGCCACAGGGTGCACGAGTTCCTGGCCCTGGTCGGGGGGAACACAGAGGGTGAACCGCCCGCACCGCGTCTCCATGCACCGGACGGTGGGTCTGGTCCGGGCCGTGCGGCCGGCGACAAGGTGGTCGGGCTGTTCCCGGGCGCGAACGGCGACTCACGGCGCTGGCCGGCGGGCAGGTTCTCGGCCCTGGCAGGCCGCCTGGCGGCCAGCGGCAGGCGGGTCCTGGTGCTCGGTGGGCCGGGCGAGGAGGGGCTGACAGAAATCGTCGCGGCGGCGGGCTCGGCCGCGGGGGAGTGCGAAGATCTCGGCGGTCGCACCAGCGTCCGGGATCTCGCCACGGTCCTCGCGGGGTGCGACGCGCTGGTGACGAACGACACCGGCCCGATGCACCTCGCGGCCGCTCTGGGTACCGCCGTGGTAGCCCTGGAGGGGCCGGCGGACGTGCGCCAGACCCGGCCGCTGGGGCCGCGGGTCCGGCTCGTAGGCCGGTTCGACCTGCCGTGCGTGCCGTGCGTTCGTAATCGGTGCCCGAGGAAGGGTCCCGGCACGGAGCTGACGCAATCGTATAATGAGTGCATGTGGCTGATTGAAGTGGACGAGGTGGAGCGGGTAGTCGAAGAACTGCTGGACTGGGGGACCAGGTGAGTGACAAGAGATACATCGTCGGCGTGGATCTCGGCGGTACGTCGATCAACGTGGGAGTCGTTCCGTACGAGGGCGGCAAGGTGCTCGGCATGCGCTCCATGCCGACAGATCTGGATCACGGAGCGAAGTTCGTCGTGGATCGGATGGTCGAGATGATCCGTGGCTGCATGCGGGACGCGGCGCGCGAGGCGGATATCCCGGATGACGGGTTCATCGGCGTCGGGCTCGGCTCGCCAGGTCCGCTGGACCGGAAGACGGGAACGGTCATCGAGACCCCGAACCTGGGGTGGCGCAACTTTCCGCTTCGCGACCTGATCTCGAACTCGATCGGGCTCCCCGCCGAGCTCGACAACGACGCCAACTGCGCCACGATCGGCGAGTGGTGGATGGGAGCCGCACAGGGAATCCGCACCCTTGTCGGGGTGACGCTCGGTACCGGCATCGGGGGAGGCATCGTGCTCGACGGAAAGGTGTTCCACGGCGTGGCCGACGTGGCCGGCGAGGTGGGACACATGACCATCGACTCGACGGGTCGCAAGTGCAAATGCGGCAACTACGGGTGTCTCGAGGCCTACGCGTCGGGGCCCGCGATTGCGGCCCGGGCGATCGAGGGTCTGGAGACAGGCGAGCCCAGCATACTGCCCTCGCTGGTGGAAGGTGATCTGAGTCGGCTGACGGCCGAGACCGTGTACGAGGCGATCATCGCGGGTGACCTGTACGCCAAGGAAGTCATGCACGAGACCGCCAAGTTCCTGGGCGTCGGGCTGGCGAACCTGATCAACATCCTGAATCCGGAGATGGTCGTGATCTCGGGCGGTGTCACCCGGGCGGGTGAGCACCTGTTCGAGCCGCTCCGGGCCCAGATCCGCCGCCGCGCGTTCCGTCACGCGGAAGAGAACTGCCGCATCGTGTCATCTACGCTTGGCGGCATGGCCGGTGTGATCGGCGCCGCCTACATGTTCCGGGTCGAGCGAGACGGAGCTGATTGAGCGATGCCCCGCCTCGGCATCGTAGGCACGCTTGTGTGGGACACGATCCACGGTCCCGATGGGGGCGAGCCGGTCATGGACTGGGGCGGTATCGCTTACTCGCTCGCCGCGTGGGAAGCCAGCGCGCTACCCGGCTGGACCATGGTTCCCATCATCAAGGTGGGAGCGGATCTGAGGGAGAGCGCGGACGAGTTCCTCTCGACGCTCGAAGGTATTGCCTGTCTCGACTTCGTCGTGACGGTCCCGGAGCCGAACAACCGGGTCGGGCTGTTCTACCACGATCACTCCCGGCGCTGCGAGAGGCTCACGGGCGGCGTACCCGGATGGACCGCAGAGGAGATCCTGCGGGGGGGGCTGTCGTGCGACGCCCTTTACGTCAACTTTATATCGGGCTGGGAGCTGGACCCGGCCGCGGCCGCGGCTTTGAGGAGCGAGTTCCACGGTCCGACCTGGTGCGACGTGCACTCCTTGATCTTCGGGGTCGCGGAGGACGGGGTGCGCGAGCCGCGTCCCCTGGAAGGCCGCGCGGATTGGCTGGGGTCGTTCGACCTCTTGCAGGTGAACGAGGACGAGCTCGACGTCCTTTCGGTGGCCGGACCGCTGCGAAGCGATCGACTCGCGGATCTGCTGTCGGATGGAGCGGAGGCGGTATTCGTGACCCTGGGGCCGGCCGGCGCGGAATGGGTCGCGCGTGCGGAGACGAGGTGGGCGCCGACACCCGCTGACGGCACCACGCGGGCGGTAGTGGCCGGTTCCGCGGCCGTGGAGACGATCGCCCCCGAGGGAGCGACCGATCCGACGGGGTGTGGTGACGTGTGGGGCCTGACCTGTTTTGGAGCGCTTCTCGGTGGGGCGGGGATTCCGGAAGCCGTGCGTCGCGCCAACCGACTTGCGGCGGAGACGGCGACGGGCAGGGGCACGATCGGCCTCGCGAGCAAGCTGGCGACTGTCATGAGTGGGATGAGCGGGGCGGATCTGAGAAGATGAGAATGATCGGATGAGCCGCGTCATAGAGGTTCCGGACGTACTCGACCACAAGGGATTCGAGACCCTGGTCGGGGAGCTGAATCGGGTTACTGAAGACGACGCTGCGCGCGTCGTGTTCAATGCGAAGCACGTGCGCTGGACGTCGCCGTATGGTCTGATCGGGCTTCTGGCCGCAGGGCGAGTGGCCCGCGAGCGCACCGGGCTGGCGCCGAGCATCGAGGCGCCGGACAACCGGGAAGTGCGACGGTACTGGGAGCGGATGGACTTCTGGCAGGTGGCCCACGAGGTATACGATGTCGAGCCTGTTCCCGCGCGTGTGCACGGAGTTTCCGACGCGCTCCTCGAGCTGACGCCGATCCGCTCCCACCACGACGTACACGCCGTGGTCGAGCGAGTGAGGGAGCGGGCCTCGACGATTCTCCTGAACAAGCTGCACTACCCGAGGCCCTCGGTCATCCAGTTCAGCGTGCTGCTGTCCGAGGTGTGTCAGAACATCATCGAGCACGCGGAAGCCGATGGCTGGGTGTGTGCGCAGACGTACAATTACCGGGAGCGCCTGGGCAGGGACGTAGTGATGCTGGCGGTGATGGATGTGGGTATCGGCTTCGAGGGTTCGCTGTCGGCGGAGCACTCGCGCAGACACGGCGAAAGGTGGTCGGCTGGTATGGCCCTGGAGAGGGCTCTGCTCCACGGCGAGTCCCGCCACCGGGATCCGGGGCGCGGGCAGGGGCTGCAGGCGATCCGCCGCCAGGTCGAGCGCTGGGAGGGCGAGCTCGCGATTCGCAGTGGGGACGCCATGATTGCGTCGCCGACGCAGGACTGGGGGGACCTCTCCGCGATGCGCACGGGTCTTGAATTTTTCCCGGGAGCACAGATACTTGTTGTTATGCCCGCACGCCTGGAGAACGAGTGACGATGGCGAACCAGGGAGAAGCTCTCCGGATGCCCGAAATCGCCGTAGCCAGTCTGTACCAGCGAAACCTGGTAACGCGTCATACCGGGCGTGCCGTCCGCCTCTCCGTCGAAGGACTCGTCGGTGAGCTCGGGACGACCTCCCTCACCATCCTCGACTTCGGCGACGTCGCAGTGATCGACTTCAGTTGCGCGGACGAAGTTGTGGCCAAGCTGGTCCTCCGAGCGGTGGACGAGCAGGCGGCCGATACCGAGCGGTTCTACCTGTTTCGCGGGGTCCGTCAGCACCACGTGGACCCGATGGACTCGGCTCTCAGGCGTCGGGGATTGGCCGCCGCGGCGCAGGGCCCCGGTGGCGAGCCATTCCTGATTGGTGAAGTCGACCCGGCGGCCTCCCGACTGTGGCTGGCGGTGTGCGAGGCCGGGCACGCGAAGCTCGACGAACTCGCTCCGGAGCTCGGGATGGATCCGCGGGACTGTGGCCGTCTGCTGGACCGCATGTGCGCCAGGCGCCTTCTTCGCCGGGCTGGGCAGGCATATCACTCGCTGTTCTACACGTTCGCCGAAGCGGAGCGCGTTGGGAAAGGGCGCGTTCCCGATGATCGCGAAGGCGCATCTCCTTCCGGGCGGGAATGAGTCGCCGCCGCACGATCCGCAGGCTCACGATCGGTGCCTGCGCCCTTCTGTGCGTTGCCGGGCTCCTCATCACGATCGGCTGGTTCCGGCTGTCCGGTTCGGCTCTGCCAACGCGCGGCACTGTACGTGTCGCGGGGTTGCTGCAGCCAGTTGAGGTCCAGATTGACACATTCGGCATTCCCCAGGTTACGGCCGCCGCCGAAACGGACCTGCTCAGGGCGCTGGGATATCTGCATGCCACGGACCGGCTGTGGCAGATGGAGTTCTTCCGCCACGTCGCCGCGGGGCGCCTGTCCGAGATCTTCGGGCGTGACATGGTGGACACCGATCGCTTCCTGCGCACTCTCGATCTCTGGGGGGCAGCCGAGCGCGCGGCCGGGAACCTCGATCCGGAGGAACACGAACGTCTGCTGGCCTACGCGGCGGGCGTGAACACGCGCCTGGACGACGTGCGCAGACCACTGGCTCCGGAATTCACTCTCCTCAGGCTCAAGCCCGAGCCGTGGGATCCCGTCTCGACGCTCGCGGTGGGGATGGTGATGAACCTGGACCTGTCCCACTGGCGCCGGGACCTGTCCCGGTTCTGGGCGTCCCGACACATGCCGGCCGAGAAGACCGCGTATCTCTCACTCCCGTACCCGGAATCGGGCGTCACCACCCTGGACGGGCCGGTCACGTTGCCGGCCGGCGTGCACACGGCTCCGCCGCCGGCTTCCGGTGAGGCCGGAGCGGATTCGATGACGGCCGCGGTCGGGTTTCCCGCGTCGTCGGACGGACCGATAGCCTGGCAGGCCTTCCGGCTCCTCGAGACCTTGTCTGTGCGCTCGGCGTCCAACGCGTGGGTCATATCCGGGAGCCGCACGGCGTCCGGGGATCCGATCCTCGCGAACGACATGCACCTTTCTTTGCGAGCGCCCTCGATCTGGTACCTGGCGGCCCTCCACGCCGACTCGGCGGACTATCACTCGGTCGGATTCACTTTGCCCGGAGTGCCCGGGATCGTCGTCGGGCACAATCGCGCTGTCGCGTGGGGCTATACGAACGGCATGGTCGACGACATGGACTTCGCGGTGGAGCGGTCGTCGGACGACGGCTCGCGATACCTGGAGGGAGGCCGGTGGGTCGAGTACGCGGTTCGGGCCGAGACGATACGGGTGCGGGGTGGAGAGCCCGAGATAATGAATGTGCGGGAGAGCGTGCGCGGCCCGGTCATCAGCGATGCCCTGGCCGGGCTTGGCGCCGACATCTCGGCCGTGTGGACGGCGGCGACGTCCGATGCGCGCAGCCTCGGCCTGTGGGAGATGAATCAAGCCCGAGGCATCCGGGAATTCGATCGGGCGCTTAGCGCCTTTTCGCAGCCGAACCAGAACGTGGTGTTCGCGTCGACCGAGGGGCACATCGGGTACCGGCTCGGGGGCCGGGTGCCCATCCGCGGTGACTGGGACGGATCGATTCCCGTGGAGGCCGCCCGGATGGGAGACGGCTTCCGTGGAACATGGCCGCCTGCAATGCAGCCGTCCGGTACGGATCCCGCTTCAGGGTTCTTCGCGACGGCGAACAACCTTCAGGCGCCGGGTCTGGGCACGGCCGTCAGCACGGACTACGCGGCGCCGCTCAGAGCGCAGAGGATCTCGGATCTCCTCCGGTCGCGGGACGACTGGACGATCGAGGCCGTGGCCGATCTGCAGCGCGATACACACAGCCTCCTCGCTGACCGATTCCTCCCGCTTGCCGTATCGACGGCCCGGCGCATGGGGCGCATGGAGGCGGTGGAGCGCCTCGAGGGTTGGGATCGTCGCGTCGACACGGATTCGCACGGCGCTCCGCTGTTCTATTCGTGGATGTACCGGCTCCGCGCCCTGATAGCGGGCGACGAATACGCCTCGGGACCGGGCTGGACGTTCTTCCCACTGAAATCGTTCGTGGCTGTTCTCGAGGAAGGCGATTCGAGCCCGTGGATCGATGACGTCTCCACGCCCGGGCGCGAGACCCTGGACCAGCTGGCCGAACGCGCGCTGGACGACGCCCTGCTGGTTGTGGGCGAGGCGACGTGGGGCGAGCTGCACCAGGAACGGCACACGCACCCGATGGGACAGAGCCGCTGGCTGCAGCGGATGTTCGGGTTCAACGTGGGACCGTATCCCTCTCCCGGGGGCCCGAACACGGTGCGGCCGGACGACTACCGCAAATGGTCGGTGCTCGACTCGACGTCGTGGTCACCTCCGTGGCTCGCCGAGTACGGGCCGTCGGAGCGCTACGTAGCACACGTGGGCCCCGATGGACTGGAGGCCTGGTTCCTGATTCCCACCGGCCAGAGCGGCAATCCGTTCAGCCGCAACTACCGCGATCTCAATGATCGGTGGCGGGCCGGCGACCTCGTACCGGTACCGCTCGACAGGGAGCGATTCGTCAGCCGGGCCGTCCGCCAGATCCGCCTCGTGCCGGCCAGAACGAGAGATTCCGAATGAGCGCAGACTCGAGAACCGAGATGCTCGTGGTCGGCGCCGGACCGTGCGGCATGGCGGTCGGAGCGGCCGCCAGGCGAGCCGGCGTGGACTGCATCCTCCTGGACAAAGGCCCGATCGTGAGCTCCATCGAGCGCTACCCGATCGGCATGACGTTCTTCAGCACTGCCGATCGCCTCGAGGTGGAGGGCGTGCCGTTCGTAGTCGAGCGGGACAAGCCCACGCGCTCGGAGGCGCTCAAGTACTATCGCCGGGTGGCCTCGCACTTCGATCTCGATGTGCGCCAGTACGAGACGGTGAAAGCGGTGGCCCGGTCGAATGGCTCGTTCCGGGTGGACGCCCGGCATCTTTCGGGGGCAGCGCGATCGTACCGGGCCGACGCAGTAGTCGTGGCCACGGGGTATTTCGACACGCCGAATCTGCTTGAGGTGCCGGGCGAAGACCTGCCCAAGGTCACGCATTACTTCCGAGATCCTCACCTCTACTTCAACCAGGACGTCCTCGTCGTGGGGGGCGGCAATTCGGCAGTGGAGGCGGCGCTGACCACCTGGCGCGCCGGGGCCCGCGTCACGCTCGCTCACCTGTTCGGCGGCTTCGATCGGGGGGTCAAGCCGTGGGTGCTGCCCGACATCCAGAACCGCGTCGAGGCAGACGAAATCAGGGTCCTGTGGAAACACAGGGTCGAGCGCATCGATCCCGCGAGTGTGCTCCTGCGGGGCCTGGACGATGGCCACGAGATCTGCCTTGCCAACGACTTCGTGCTGGCGATGACGGGTTTTCGCCCGGACCCGGGACTGCTGCGCGGTCTGGATGTGCCGGTGGACGACCAGACGGGCATCCCGCATCACGACCCGGCGAGCATGGAGACCGAAGTTCCGGGGGTGTTTATCGCCGGCGTCCTGGCGGCCGGGTTCGACGCGAATCGAATCTTCATCGAGAACGGGCGGGAACACGGAGCCCGCATCGTGCAAAGATTCGTCGAGGATCGGAAGGGGGAGTCCGGCCGGGTCGCGGACGCCTGACGTGGGGCCGATCCGAAACCCGCCGTCGTTGACGGTGTTTTATACTGGGAATAGCTTCTTCAGCGACAGGGAGAGCGGCCCACGGGGTCGACATATCCAACACTCGAAGTGCCGATGAACGAAAGCAGCGCTGCCACCCGGAACGCCCCCGTCAGGGAGCGCATCGAGGAAATTCTCGATTCCATCCGGCCCGCGATTCGAGCGGACGGCGGGGACATCGAACTGGTGGGTTTCGAAGAGATGGACGGAATCGTCCGGATCCGGATGGTCGGGGCTTGCTACGCCTGCCCGATGTCCATGCTTACCCTGAAAGCCGGTATCGAGCAGCGTCTTCGGATGCAGGTGCCGGAAGTCCGCTCGGTCGAGTCGGTCTGACGATACGACCGGCCCCCCGGGGCCGTCGCGCCCCGGACTCCGCACTTACGTGACCCGAATAGAAACGGAAGTCTGAACCATGGATGTGCAGTCCACAATGGAATGTATCCATGGATCTGACCATCTTTGTCCGACTCATGACATGAGGAATGTAGCGTAGTTACAACGTGTTACGGGTTTGTCTCCTTCGGTGACTCGCGCCATCCCAAAACGACCTGTGCGGATTCTGTGCGTAATGTCTGGATCTACGGCGGATCGTCAACTCACTCTCCGCGGTATCGGCGGATTGCCGAGACGCACATCGAGCACAAGTAAGCACAGTAGAAACGATTGCTTCTCATCAGCCATCATCCCAAGGCTCGTCGGGGTCGAGAATGCCGTCGTCAGTTGCACGCTTCCACTACCTCTGCCCGATCATCGCACGCGTAGGCGCGCATGAGTTCAGCGTCGCTGCGCATCTCCTCACACGCACCTAGTAGCGTGCGCACGTCTAGCTGCATTGTTGCCTCTCCGACTGGTGTTATGGGGGTCCTAACCTTATGCAAATAAGGTATATAGGACATGTGCGCCAGTCAATCGGCCTTCCCGTTTCAGACGGGTCTATGGATTGATGTCAGGCATGTACCTCCTCGCGTTCAAGAGCATCGGCCTCCGTTGCGTAATACACCCATTGCGGTTGCGCGTCTCGCACCATGACGTCGACAGTCTCAAGTGCCTCTGGCGTGATCTGTGGAACCGCAAACACGTAGATTGCCCCGTCGTGAAGGTCGTGGACATTCTCTATCAGGACCCCCCAACCCGGATGTGCGTCGGTGGTGATGACCAGATTGGCCGGTCGGCCGAACGCCATAGCCGCGTCCGCATCAGGGGCGTCCCATCCATTGCCCCCTAAGACGTACACGTCGCAGGATACGTCCAGCTCTCCATACCGGGCCTTGAGCTTAGGTGCCAGGGCTTTAAGCTCCTTCAACGGAATCGGGTGTAGGTTCTCATCGGTGATGAACATTCCGAAATGATACATGTCCTTTCCACGCACAGTGTCTGACTGGGGTTCAGTGACCTCGTACGCGGCTTCGTACGCGTCCTCCAGGAAGACGGGCCAGAGATCGGTGTCCAGCAAACGTTTGCCGAGCTCGGGTATCCCCAGCGGATCGTTATTGCCATGATAGGCCAGGACGAATACACGTACGTCATCTGAGACTTCCATGTTATTGCGCAGGAGCCTCTCGGTTGCGTATTGCTCCGAGACGAGTACGGCATTCACCGGCGCACCGAACTCCGTTGCCGGGTCAGAGGGACAGTCTCCCCCACCCAGCACGTACGCCGTACACGGCCAACCTATGTCACGGTACTCCTCTGCCATGAGGCGCATGATCTTGACGGCATCCTCTCGTGATACGGGATGCAGCTGCTCGTCACAAAGAAACAGGCCATAAT
>CAXMRU010000285.1:0-7641 GCA_964195715.1 Akkermansiaceae bacterium
CGCAGGCAGCCGCGAAGAGGAGAGGCGCACGCGCCTTTGCCCTACCGCCAGTCAATCGCACGTAAGATGGCCGGAATGCCGGTGTCGTTCTGCGCCGTGCCGTCCGAGTTCATGAGATAGATCGAGGAGGGGGTCAAGTACATGATCTGGCTTCCGTCCGGGGACCATGTTGGAGATCGCTCTAGCCCCAGTGGGCTACGTAAAGATCGGTAACGCTCCCGGTAACCCACCCGTACTCACAGGTGCAACTTCGTGTGCTCACTCTGGTGCGTCAGGGTGCATAGACCTGCGGGTATCGGTACACCACGGTACGCGACCACCAGCCTTCCAAGCTGAAGGTCGCCGGTTCGACCCCGGTCGCCCGCTTAAGGGCCCGATCCGTCGGGCTCTTCTTCATCACATCCTTTTCACGCGTGGGTTCCTTTCCGCCGCGGCCGTTTCCTGGTCGTGTGCGTGAACATCCCTGGGCGCGTCTGGTGACACAGGCGTATCGCCGACGCCACTTTGGCGAATCCGCGGAAGCGACCGTACCTTGCACGGTCCATCCGAGGCACTTGTCCGGAAGATCCGAGCGAATCGGCCCTCTGCTGATCTATCTGGAAAGCGATCCGGCCACGATGAGACGGTCCGACGCATTGCGACGGAACGGAATCTGGCGCGTGCTTGGCGTAGCCCTGGCGATCTCGCTGGTGGGAAGTGCGATCGTGACGGCGAGCCATGCCCACGCGCGCGGATCGGACAATCCGCAGAACTGCGCCGTCTGTCAGGTCGTGCATCAACCGGTTCAGCTGGGCAATCCCGTGGCGCTCCCAGAGCCCGCTTTGCCTCGTGTCATTGCGCTGGTCGCCACGACTCGCTCTGAGACCCCGACCCGCCGGCCGTTTCACTCTCACCTTTCCCGGGCGCCTCCGGTCTGAGGTCCACATTCTGACGTTGCAGCGGATCCGTCTGCAAGTCCAATGAATGGACGGGTCCGGGCACCCGCCGGGGTGCTGCGGAGGTAGCTCTCATCGGAGGGTCTCGAATTGTTCCGACCCTTGAGAATCGCGTTCATGTTGGCACTGGTCAGCCTGGCCTTTGCTCGGGCCGGCCACGCGCAGGAAGTAGAAAAGGAACCGGCAACCGCTCAGGATTCGCTCCTCTCCGAGTTGCGAGCTTTGACCGCCCGGCTCGACTCGCTCGAGCGCGTCGTGGCGGAGCTCCGCGCCGGGCAGCAGGATACGACCGAAGCGGTAGATGAGCTGGAGGCGTTGCGTGCCGCCGCTGCTGCTGCTGCTGCGGAGGCCGATACCACGACAGCGCAGTCCGCCGACCAGGTCACCGGGGCGAGAAGCCTCAGCAAGCTGAACCCCGAGATCAGCGTGACGGGTGACGTTCGCCTCCAGGGGAAGTCACCTGGGCCGCAGAATGACCTGTTCGACGTGAGGGAGTTCGAGTTCTCGTTCCAGGCCGCACTGGACCCGTACGCAAGCACCAAGATCTTTCTCAGCTATGAGGACGGGTCGATCGACCTGGAGGAGGGCTACCTCTACTGGTCCGGACTTCCGGGCGGGCTTCGTGTCGACCTCGGGAGGCTGCGACAGCAGCTCGGCGAGCTGAACCGCGTCCACCTGCATGCCCTACCCCAGACTGAATACCCGCTGGTGATCCAGAGCTACTTCGGTGAGGATGGGCTGATCGGTGACGGGGCGCGCGTCTACTGGATGGCGCCCTTCGCGGGCCTCGGCGGGGCGGTACACGAGGTCTATGGCGAGGTCACCGTGGGGTCAAACGAGGAGATGTTCGACGGGGGAAACCGACCATCATTTCTCGGTCACCTCAACAATTTCTGGCAGCTCGGCCCGGCATCCTTCTTCCAGGTTGGGCTTACCGGCCTGTACGGTGAAAATCCTGACGCCAACCTGGTGTCACGGGTCTTTGGGACTGACGCCCGCTTCGTCTGGCGCCCTCCGGGCCGGGAGCTGTACCGGTCCTTCACCCTGGCGGGCGAGGTCTACGCAGCGCGCAAGCGCGTCGATGGAATCGGCGATACTCGCTGGGGCTGGTATTTGGGAGCCCAGTATCAACTGGGCCGGAGCTGGTTCGCCGGCGCGCGGTACGACTGGGTCGAGCCCCTGGACCGGCCCGCAGCCTCCAACGACTGGCAGTTCGTTCCCAACCTGAGTTGGTATCAGAGCGAGTGGGTTCATCTGCGGGCGGAGTGGCGACATCTGTCCACCGCATTCAGCGATGGGACCCGAGACGTCTCGGATCTGTTCCTCGTCCAGGTGGTCTGGGCGGTGGGTCCCCACAAGCACGAGAGCTACTGATGATCGTAGATCGGATGGTGGAACTGTTGCTGTCGGGCATGGCCGCGCTGGCCGTGGCTGCACTCCAGGCGCCTGATCCACCCCGGGTAGTGACCTCGCTAACGACGTACGCGTCGATCGCACGAGAGATCGTTGGTGAGCGGGGGGAAGTGGAGGCTATCGCGAACGGCGCCGAGAACCCCCACTTCGTCACTCCCCGGCCCAGCCTGGTGCTTAAGCTGCGCAAGGCCGACCTGTTCGTGGTCACCGGTCTCGACCTCGAGCTGTGGATTCCGGCCATCGAGGACAAGGCGAACAACGCCAGAGTGCGCCCCGGGGCGATCGGCTACGTAACGGCGTCGACCGGACTGGAGTTGCTGGGCGTGCCGACGTCCGTGAGCCGGACGGCCGGCGACGTCCACGCCTTCGGGAACCCCCACATCTGGACATCACCCGTCAACGCGATCACGATTGGCGCGAACATCCTGGCGGGCTTGCAGAGAGTCGCTCCGGAGAACGCGAGCTACTACGAGCAGCGGTACGCGGCGTGGAAAGACCATATCCTTCGCGCGTTAGCCGGCGATGAGCTGGTCGAGCTCCTGGGAGCTGACGCCGTGTTCGAGCTGGCCCGGGGTCACCGACTGATCGAGTTCCTCGAGTCGCAGACCTACGAGGGCGGCCCGCTCATGGATCGCTTGGGAGGATGGCTCGAGCGCGCGGAGGTGTTTCGGGGCGGACACATGATCTGCTACCACAAGGAATGGGACTATTTCAGCCGGGCCTTTGGTGTGACGTGTGACGATTATGTCGAGCCCAAGCCCGGCATACCGCCGACACCACGACACGTGGCAGACGTGATCGAGTTGATGAAGCGCCGTCACCTGCACGTCCTGTTCTCCACCAACTACTTCGATCGGAACCAGGTGATGTCGGTGGCCGATCGGACCAACGCCACGGCCGTGATCGTACCGTCGAATACACACGGCGCGCCCGGCATCGAGACCTATGAAGACCTGGTAGACCTGTGGGTGGGAGATCTAGCCGCCGCGTTCGAGCAGGCCGGGAGATAGACCGCAGGCGGGTTCCCTGACACCGGTCCGGGGAACTCCCGGAGAGGAGCCGTGACATGCCGGAGCTGCTGCAGCTGATGATCGCCCCGTTCGTCGCTTCGATGATCCTCGTTGCCATGCTGTCGTACCTGGGAGTTCACATCATCGCCCGCGGCGTGATCTTCGTGGACCTGGCCCTGGCCCAGATGGCGGCCTTGGGAGCGACGTTCGGGCTTTTGTTCGACGTGAGCACGGGCTCAGCGCTCTCGTACGCTTTCGCACTGGGCTTCACGTCGCTGGGCGCACTCGTCTTCGCGGTCAGCCGTGAGCGCCGGGAGCATCGTCGCGTCCCCCAGGAAGCGATCATCGGAATCGTCTACATCGTTGCCACGGCGGCCGCGCTTCTCATCGCTGACCGGACGCCAGCCGGCGTGGAAGCCATCAAGGACGTACTCGTTGGTAGTCTGCTGTGGGTCACGTGGCCCGCGATCGGCAGGATCGCGCTCGTGTACGCTGCCGTCGGCGTTCTGCAGTGGTTGCTGCGAAAGCGGTTCCTTACCATCTCGCTCGAGGAGTCGGAAGCGGAGGCCCAAGGCTGGAGCATCCGGTGGTGGGATTTCGTGTTCTATCTCCTGTTCGGTGTCGTCATCACGCTCGCCGTACCTTTGGCCGGGATCCTGCTCGTGTTCACGTTCCTGGTGGTTCCGGCCGTCGTCGCTTTCCAGTTCACGCGCTCCACGGCTGGACTCATCGCCATTAGCTGGGCAGTGGCGGCGCTGGCTTCCATGACTGGTCTGGGCTTGTCGTTCCGGTTCGACCTGCCGACCGGGCCGTTGATGGTGTGCGTGTTCGGCGTGTTGCTCGTGGTCGCTTGGGCCGTACGTAAGGTTGCGCCGGCCACTTTCGGGGTTACGGACTCGGAGTAGCATCTGCGGGCAGGGGCCACCTCGAGCCCCGAAAGTGAACCGATCCCGGTCGTTCTTCAACTCTCTTGCGGTCCATGGGCGGGCACCGACGGGAAGTACTCACTGAGGTGCTGGTGAAGTGCTGGTAGGTCTCGCCGATGGCCTCCACCGGTCACTCGAAGACGTCAGAGAGGGCGGCATCGATCCTGCTCGTGACGCCGATTGTGCCAACGCTGATCACGCCTGACCGTCGCTGATCGTTGTCTGTGCGCCGATCATCGCTTAGTTCTCCGCCTCACCGGCGCATACGGGCGCGTCTTCGGAGCCTTCCGAGCTGAAGGTCGCCGGTAGTTCGCAGGCTTCGCCTGCTGAATGTCGGAGCACACGGCGCTCCGACGCCGACGTCGGTCGCCCGCTTTGAGGTCCCGAGATCAATCCTTCCTCACGGCACGGTGACCTCCGCCACTTCTCGGCCGTCTCCATTGTCCACGTCAATCAAGTCGCTCAGTCTCTCGATGAGCTGGCTCGCCACCCACTGGTTCCCCGCCACCGTATAGTGACCGTCCAGGTGGTTGAACATGCTTGTAGCCTCGACGGGCTGGAGCGCTCTCATCGGATCTGTGAGGTCCCAGAACTCCCAGTTCCCTTTCTCGGCTTCCTCCTCGACCATCTGCCGCCAGACGTCGGCGGTAGAGTCGGCGTAATCCCCAGCTATGGGGAGGAGCACTCCGACCAGTCGTGCCCCGCGACTGGTAGCTCGGCGATCCATGGAACGGAGAATACGCCTCAGGATCTCCATTTCCTCGGACGTAGGAACAGTGGGCGGCTTGTCCCGGCTCGACCTCCAGCTCAGCTTCCGCCCGAGCCGATCTACGACCCTGGAAATCGAACTCAAGTTATCCAGCAAACGGCCGAGTCCTCCTCTTTTTCGGCTGCATTCCCTGGTATCCAGGATACAGCGCGACACCGGCACGTTGATCGGCGCAATCGAATCTCCCAACAGGCCGAGCATCGGCTTGTCGTAGATGATGAACCGTGGACTGCGGGCCCGTTCAAAGTCGTCACCGATAAACGCGAAGAGCACTATATGGTGGTCGAAGGTGCCATCCCGAGCATACCACAGATACATCTGATCGACGCCGTACCCCCCCTGGCCCATGTTCACGGACTCAAACCCCGGCACTCTTCCGATACGGGCAAACCACGTGTCCTCGTCGCCGACACCATACCCGAACGTGAACGAGTCACCCGAGCACACGATCCGGATGACGCCTTCGGGCACAGGGTTCCCGATCTCGACCTTGCCCCTGAATCCGCGATCGGTGATCGAGACGTGGGCGCCTGTGCCGTACATACTCAGAACGGTAACCCGCGGAACATTGGCCCAGCCAAGCAGCTCGTCGTATCTGGTATGCATGCGCTCGGCCACAACGACCTTGGGGGCCTCTTCCATGAGATGAGCAACACGGGCCACTCCCTCGATCGCAAGGATCAGGACACTAAGGAGACAGAGGTTGAACAGCACCACGAAGGCGAACTGCCGCACCGCCGCACGTCTCCCAAGGCTCACGGCGCCCCCAGTATCTTCATCGCCACTGCCCATCGTTCTTCACAGATGATCGAGGTCGTCCGCTGCACGTAGGGGAAAAGGAAGATGAACAGAAGCTACGCCGCGGTTTCCTCGGCTGCCACGCCGGGGGTGGTGGTCAGCCGTCGCCGCGCGGGCCGAGTGAGCATTGCCAGGAAGTAGAACGCGGCTACCACCAGAAGCAGTGCCTTGATCCCCAGCAGGAAGCTCAGCGACTGGAGCACTGCCCCCACCAGCGCGCCCAGAAGATTCGCCCCGAGCGCAACGTCCTTCCCCTCCGCGACCGCGAAGGCCCGGGCGAAGGCGATCCCGCTGAATACCATGGGAAGGGTGGTCAGCGCCCCCACGAGCGCTGCCTTCGTCGGATAGGGGAGAAACGCGAACCGCGCCAGATCGAGGAAGTAGAGGCCGATCACCGTGGCCAGCAGCAACACGTACACTGGCTCGAGAGGAATCCGAGGCCAACTCAGGACGATAACGTTCGCCAGCAGAATCATCGTCAGCACACCCGAGATGATGACCGCGTTCACCAGCCACGTGTTCCCCAGCACCACGGCCGCCTTGCTGATGTTCTGCACCTCAAGGAGCAGGAACGCGGCGCCGAGAAAGAAGAAGTGCCAGTTCGAGCGGTCCCAGCGCACCGGGTTCATGGCTGCCGGGAGATCCAGCGTGCGGCGAGCGTGGAGGACCAGGAACCCCAGAAGCCCTGCCAGAAGCGCGAACACGAGAGGGATCCGCGGGCTCTCCAGATAGATGTACGGCCAGTCGTCCGTGGCGGGCGGGGTCGCGTAAGTGAGGTCAAGCGGCTTCTCCGCAGTCCACTGGCGTAAGGGTTCCAGCTCCGCAAGATCCTCCAAACGCTCCCGGACGCCATCCAGATTCCCAACCACGAGCAGCACTCCACCAAGTAACACAATCGGTTCTTGGTCGAATACGTCCCGCAGAACGGTTGCCATTCGGTCCACGATGAATGGCCGCAGTGGACCGAACATCAGGCACAGGATTCCGTCTTCCCGCAGAAGTTCTTTCGCCCGTGTGATGCTCTCGCGGGTGTAGACGTAGTGGTCGAGACGGACGTTCGTCATCGCCGTCGTGGTATGTGCGTCCAGAAACCCGAACGAGATCAGGTCATACGTCTGGTCCGTACGGGCGAAGTAGGAGCGAGCGTCATCCAAGACCACCTGGACTCGGACGGACTCGTAAGGGCTGTCCGGGTGATACCGTTTTCCGAACTGCACGATTACCGGATCGATCTCGACCGCCGTCACCTGGCCAGCGCCGTGGTGCAGCGCGCCCGCCACATCATTTCCGGTTCCTGCACCCACGATGAGTACATCCCTGGGGTTCGAGTGAAGCAAAGGAGGGATGTCGTAGAAACTTAATTCGGAATCTCCAACATCCGTCGCCCGAGCCTTCGAATCTCCTCTGGGAATCCCAACGGAGACGATGGGTTGGAATTGCGTGTTGTTGACCAGCAGCAAGTACTCAGCAGGACGATCCACTTCGTCGTTCCCAGACCCGGCGAATAGGGTGAGCTTTTGATACGGCGACCAGATAGTCTCAAGCGATCCATTGCTTAGCCGGGCCGTTGCCGCGAGCACCACGACCGCGCCGAGGATCATCGGGCCTCCCCATCTTATCGGCTTCCGCAGTACGAAATACGGAAGAGCCAACAGCAAGAGCACGGCGAACCAGATGTCGGGCGGTAGGTTCAGCCAGCTGAGCCCCACGAACAGCCAGACCCCCGCCAGACTGCCCGCGACGTTGACCGAGTAGGCGACTATGGGACGCGGATGCTCGTCCATCAGGCG
>CAXMRU010000286.1:0-6728 GCA_964195715.1 Akkermansiaceae bacterium
GTGGCCGCAGGCGTGCATCACTCCCGGAACCACGGACGCGAACTCCAGCTCCGTCTCTTCCTGGATGGGCAGGGCGTCGAGGTCGGCCCGCAGGGCAACCGCAGGGACCCCCGGGGGGCCCTCGATCTCCGCAACGACACCGGTCTCGAGCGATCTTCGATAGGGAAGGTCAAGACGCTCCAGCTCAGAGATCACGCGGGCCGTGGTGCGATGCTCCTCCCAGCTGAGCTCCGGATGGCGATGCAGGTCGCGCCGCAGCGTCACCATTCGCTCGAACAGGGAAGGCTGGATCGAGGCAATCATGGGCGAACCTCCCGGCAGCGCGGGGAGCGCCGACGAGGCGCTTACCTCCGCCCGCCCGGAGGAATATTAGCACGAAGGGGTGCGACGCGCTCGGAATACCAGACGGCCGCGAGTGCTGGACGCCCGCGTGTACCGCCTCAACTGCCAGCAGGGTTCTTCAGCAACCTGCCAAAATCATGCAGGGCTGAAGCGGTCGAGGAAGGCCCGTTCCCTCGCTGTCAGGCTGGGCAGCCCCTGGGTTCGGAGCTTCTCCATGATCTCGTCGTAGGCGTCGCGGTTGACCGGGTGGAGGGACTCACGGTCGATGGCCTCCCAGCGCCGGGTGGCGTCCCGGTCAGGCAGCCACCCGTGTCCCCGCCCGCCGTCCGCCTTACGCTTGAAGCGGGCAGCCGGCGAGTTCTTCTCGCGCCACTTCATGAACAGCCACGCGCCGAGGAATCCGCCGAGGTGGGCATGGTGGGCGATCCGCTGCGGTGACCCGGCGATCTCGAGCGCGATTCCCCCAACCGCGATCAGCGTCGCCAGGAGGATCATGGTCTTGATCTTGATCGGGATCGGGATCGGGATGATCAGGATCCGCTCGTCGGGCCAGTAATGGGCGAAGGCCAGCAGCAAGCCGTACAGGGCCCCCGAGGCTCCCACGACGGCCGTCATGGTGGAGAACGTCGGGAGGAGGAAGGGAACGATGACGGACACGAGGCCCGCGACCAACCCGCTGAACAGGTAGAGCTGGAGAAAGACACGGCCGCCGAGCCGGCTCTCCAGCCTCGGCCCGAAGAAGTAGAGCACCAGCATGTTGAACCCGAGGTGCCAGAATCCACCGTGCAGGAACATGTACGTCACCAGCGTCCACGGGCGCGTAACGACCCATGCGGGGACCAGGGCAAACATTGAAAACAGCGACGGGACGGCGCCCGAGAGGAAGAAGAGCGCCACGTTGGCGAACAGGAGCCGAGTTACCCAAGGAGTCATGGACGCTACGGTAGGGGGCCCGGCGGTGGGGCGCCAGTCGAGGTCAGGGTAGGAGCCTGGCTCAGATCGCCAGCCAGTAGCTGGCCTTGATGGCGATGAAGCTCTGGCCGGGCTCGGCGAGGCTCCTCCAGGCGTCGCCGGGGTGGACCGGATCGGGGCGGGTGAACGCTTCATCGTCGCCGCGGTCCATCTGCCACACGAAGAACAGCGTCGAGTTGGGCCGCCATTCCCATCTGAACACGACGTTGCTGCGGAAAGATAGAGCCCGGAAGTCCTCCCGCTCGAAACTGAACGTGTCGTCTCCGTCGGTCACGGTGATCTCACGCGGCGCCGGTCCCGAGGATTCCTCGATCGTGGTTCCGTCCGTGCCGTATACCCGGAGGTACCGGCTTCCGGTGGCCTCGAGCTCTCCGTAGTCGCTGTACGACCCGGAGGCGGCGAATGGTTCCGCGTACGCTTCGAGGCTGATGTCCGGCGTGAACGCGTAGTTGACCCTCAGCCGAGCCGAGACCTCGCTGTAGTCGATGAAGGCGAACACGTAGCGCTGACCGAAGGTCGCTGCGCTGCCTCCATCGAACACATCCACATACTGACGGGATTCCACCTGGCGCTCATAACCCGGCGACAGACTGAGCTGAAGCGCGCCGCCGGGCTTGAACTCGATGTTCCCTCCGATTTCGTAGCCCCAGTCGCCCAGCTCTCCCCATGAGTATCCTCCACTCAAGTGAAATGTCGTGAGCTTCCTTCGGTCGCTGTTGAGGTTACCGTCCACGCCGTACGCGCGGCCGGTGCCCATGCTGGGGCCGCCGCGCGTCAGGATGTCGCTCTGGGCCCGAGGCCGGTGGTCGAACTCCGCTCCGAAGCCCCAGAAGTTGAGTAACGTGAATCTGCCGCCGAGCTCGATCTCGCCGGGCTGCCGTATCCAGCCGTAGTTCCAGGCGCTCCGCGCCTCCGCCTTGATGCTGTACTCCTGAAACGTCGGTCCGGGCTGGGTCTCGCGGAACTGCAGTTGAGCCTCTCCTTCGATGCGGTCCGCTTTGCGCAGGCGTCCCGCATCGTTGATGTCGAAGCCGGGTGACTCCGCTCCGACGCCGACGCCCCACAGCCAGTGAACGGCGCTTTCTCGCTCGAATTCAAGGCGGGCCCGATAGCCGGACAGCGATGTACGGGTCGTGTCGTAGTCGACGTAGTCCGCGTCCGGGCGCTGGAAGTAGTGCGAGCTGAATTCCTGGACTTGCTGGATGGCCTCCGCCGTCCCGGCGATGTAGCTGCCCGCGGCGAGGCCGCGGAGTTCGTACGTGCCGCCATCGATCCTGAGGTTCCAGTCGGCCTGACCCGAGTATGCCTCCCGGTTCATCTGAAAGAGAAGATCGTCCTGGGTGCCGAGGTTTCGGCGCACGCCGGTACCCGAGATTCCCACGGTCGATGCTTCCGGACCGAATTCCTGCTTCAGGCTGGCCGCGGCCCACACGGTGGCCGGCTGGACCCGGGCTTTGCCAAAGTCACCCGTCGTCGCATCGAACGTGGATGCGCTTTCCTCTGCCGTGACGGCCCCGAGTGCGCCGACCGAAAGGCCGCCCGGCGTTCTCCCCGTGAGCTTCCCGGCGGTGAGGATGGTCGTGTTCCGCGGATAGTCTGCGTAGTCCGCGTCGACGCCTCCCCGGGGCCTTGCTCCAATGCGCCGCGAGTAGAAGAGGCCTTCCGCTTCCAGCAGCTCCTTGCCCTCGACGAAGAAAGGACGCCGCTCGGGAAAGAAGGTGGGGAAGGCTGAGAGGTTTACCTCGGCCGGGTCCGCCTCGACCTGGCCGAAGTCCGGGTTGAACGTGGCATCGAGCGTGAGGCTCGGTCCAATTCCCATCTTCAGGTCGGCGCCGGCCCGACCATCGAACTCGCTGCGACTCGAGAACGGATCGCTTGCGTCGATCAGGCTGCTGCTCGTCGTAGTGGCGTTGCCTGTCACGTATGGCACGAGCTCCACCGGACGCCGCGTCCTTATGCCCTGGATTCCTTCCAGGTCGCCGAACCATGACGGCCACCCCGCTTCGTCTCTCGGCACCTCGATCCAGTAGACATCCTCGTCCTTGCTGGGAATGTACCGATTGATGTTGACGCCGAAGGCGAACGTGTCGCCCTCGTTGAAGCGGAGCTGCGAGAACGGTATTCTCATCTCGGCCGTCCACCCCAGCGAGTCGATGACCGCGCTCGCGCTCCAGACGGGATTCCAGCTGTAATCGCGTTCGCGGTAATTGTTGGCGTCTTCCCCGGTGTACCAGTCGAGTCGACTTCCGGCGGCCGTGACAGCGATGGAGAAGTAGGTACGCCGGTTCTGATAGCCGTCGATGTTGATGATGAGCCGCTCGGAATCACCCCCGTCGTCCCGGCGAGACATGATCGCCCTGATCTTGGAGGGGTCCTGCGAATACATGCGCGCCCCCACGTACAGGGCGGTTTCGGTGTACACGAACGAGAATTCGGTGTGCTCGGTCGGGGGTGCCCCCGGGTTCGGGCTGCGCTGCGTGAAGTCTGAGGTGAAGGCGGCCCGGCCCCATAGTTCCTCGTCCAGTCGGCCATCCACCTCGATGCCCTCGCCGGGCTCCAGCTTTATGGCGCCCAGGGTCTTGCTGATGCACGAAGGGAGAGTGCGCCGGCAGGGGGTCCACGCCCGAATGGTGTCTTCCTGGGCGACAGAGTTCGGAACGTCCTGGAGGCGCGGTGAAGATGTGACGGCAACGGACGCAGCCGGCATGCCTACGAAAGAGCCTATTGCCGCGACGAAAGCGGCTGCCGAAACAAGAGGCTTCATGTGCACGTGTCCTCGGCGGCTTCGCCCAGCCGCGCAGGGCATGGATCTAGACTCAAGTCGTCCGGGACGTCACAGCGCCGCCGGACGGCATGGCAATTCGTCTGTTGTGAATACACCCGGCGAGAGCCGAACGTTAAGTCCGACTCGCCGAAGTACCCCTATAAGCCAGCCGCTGAGCGCGTGGCAGACAGCCTGGCCGGAACGTCCCGCATTCTCACGATCTCCGCCATGCCGTTACCTGCCATATCGAGCAGTTTCCCGTAGCTCGCGGCGGCTTCCGCAGCCTCGTCCAGCGCCTCGTGGGCCCGTCCCTTCAAGTACAGGGCGGTTTGCAGCTGGCCCGGATTCAAGCGGTTTCCGGCCTGGCTGATCCGCTCCATGTTCTCGGCGATGTCGAGCGCCTCGCGCGCGCGCCCGACCTCGATCAGGGCAAGGGATTCGTGCAGGCTCGGGCCGACGAGCGCCGGCCTCGGAGCGCTGGCGAGTTCCCGGGCCTCGTCATAGAGCTGGACGGTGGCCTGCGCGTCCCCCTGGTACCAGGCGACGACCCCATCGACGAGGAGCATGATCAGCGCTACCTGGCCCTGCATGATGGGCGGCGTGTCAGCGAACCGGGCCGCCACCGTGTCACGCACCGCGAGCATCTCATCGATCCGCCCTCGCTCGCCGCTGTTGATGAGCAGGCCGAACAGCACGCCTCCGAGCAGCGGATCGATCGCGTCCGCCTCGCGATAGCTTGCCTCGGCCCCGTCGTACTCGCCCATGTAAGTGGCCAGTTGCGCCGACTCGAGGAGGGGTTGGATCTGCAGGTCCAGCCGATTCAGCTCCCCCGCCAGACTCGCGGCGGATCCGTAAGAGCGAAGGGCTTCGCGGTAGCTGCCGTCTGCCACGTACGTGTCTCCCATCAGGCTTCGGACATACACGGCAGCGTCCGAATCCTCGGTCTCCAGGTGGGGTTCCAGTGCGGCGCGAGCGCCGTCCGCGTCACCTTCGCGCAGATACGACCGCACGAGGTGCTCGAAGGACGCCAGGAACCCGGGCTCGATCGCGAGGGCCTCCCGGAACGCGGCACGCGCGTCCTCGGTCCGGCCAATCATCTCGAGAATTTCGCCGCGCGAATCGTGCGGATTGGCCTGACCCGACTCAATCTCCAGGTAGCGGAGGCTCAGCGAGTCCGCCTCCTCTGCGTCGCCCGCGCGGCCCGCCATGTAGGCCAGATGATTGATCCCGGGCGCGTAGTACGGATCCAGGCGCACGGCTTCCCGCATGATCGCCCGCCCCTCCTCGAACCTGTCCGTCGCATCATAGAAGACTCCGAGCTGGTATCGGGCCTCCTTTTCCTCAGGGTACTTCTCGATCAGCTCGCGCAGTAGCGAGTCGGCCGCCGGGATGTCTCTATGGAAGTTGGCCGCGAACATCGCCTCGATCATGTAGCGATCGCGGTCGGTGGCCTTGTCCTTGTTGACGTCGGCGTTCTGGAACGCGTGCAGCGCCTCCTGTCCGGTCACGTTGGCCAGCATGCCGAGGCGCAGCCAGGCGATGGCGAACTCCGGATCCAGCTCGACGGCCCGCCGATAACTTCCTTCCGCCTGCTCAAGCAGGAATCGACGCTCAGCCAGGAGGCCTTCCTGGTATTCCCGGTACGCCTCGATATTGCCGGTGGCGAGCTGAGTGACCGGCGTGAGCTCGGTCGGCGTGAACGCCGGACCCAGCATCTGGCCGGACAGTCGAGCGGATACGTCATCCACCAGCGCGAACACGTCGGATCCGCGGGCCTGTTCGGCGGCGGTGACCGTACCGTCCTCGAGCTCGATGAGCTGGACGTCCACGCGAACCTCGTCGCCCACCGCCATGAACGAACCTCGTACCAGCGCTCGAGCACCCGATTGCGCGGCGATTTGCAGAGCCAGGTCGTCCGGGATCGCTTCGGTCTCCCCTCGTCCCGCCTGCCGCATGAGGTCCAGGAGGCGCTGGGCGCTCACCACCCGAAGGCCCTCCAGCTGGGCCAGGTTGGTCGTGAGCATGTCCGCCAGGCCCGGTCCGAGCCAGTCCAGGCTGTCGGCGCCCGTGCGGTTGGTGAACGGAAGGATGGCAAGCGATCCTTCCCCGAGGTCTGCCGGCAGCAGACCCGCCGGAACGAGCGTCGGAGAACGAGGCTCCGGACGATCACGGGTGAGGATGAAACCTGACCCGATCAATCCGACGAGAATGAGCGTTCCCACCATCAGTCCCTCGGAGCGAGGTACGTTCTGTCTGCCGCCGGCTCCATGGTACCACGAGATGATGAGAGCAATCGGGAATCCGACACCGATCATGAGGAGACTGCAGTCGAGGACGACGCGCTCAAAGCCGTAATTCTCGACCACGAAGCCGATGAATTCGAGGGCGACCCACCCGGCACCGAGAAACAGCACGGCCGTGCGGAGTACGTGCCGCTCTTGTAGTTGTTCGATCCAGTTCCGCATAGGCTCAGTCATGGTTCTCCCGCATTTGCCCGGTGTCGTCTGGCGGGCGGTGGGCCCGAAAGACGAGGCGCTGCAAGCTAGGATACGTTTCGAGGCGGGGCCAGTTTCAATCTTCGCGGGTCCCAGTGCGCGAAAACCGCCGCTCCGGAATGGGTACCCGAAGCGGCGGTCCGCTATTCGACATT
>CAXMRU010000287.1:0-3051 GCA_964195715.1 Akkermansiaceae bacterium
GGATCCGGCGTTCGATCACCAGTGTCTGGACTGGCTGGAGAGCGGCGTAAGCTGGGATCCAGACGGGCAACAAGACGACTCAAGAGCATCGTCGCAAACGTCTCGCCCTTAGGTAACTCGTCCGGAACCCATGGATACAGGCCTTTAACTTCGCCGTGGCGGCTCAATCGGTTGATGTCCGCTATTGGCACTTTGCAGACTCCGATGCTGGAGCCTTCGAGTTCCGCTAAGCGGCATAAACCAGACATGCTCAAAAGACGGTCTGAGGTCCGCTAATGACCCTGAACGGACATGTCGGACCGCCGCGCTGGCGATGGCGTTGCCTCTTGTCCTGCCGCGCGCTGCCCGATCCTTCTTACTGAACCGTTAGTTGAACCGCCGGCCGACCCTCGCCATAATCGGATTTTCCATTGCTGGGTGCCGTCATGGCCGAGCCCGTGGCGCTGAAATATCGCGCCTTCATTTCCTATAGCCACGCCGACCCGGCTTCCGCCAAGTGGCTGCATCGGGGGCTCGAAACTTTCCGCATCGACAAGGACCTTGTCGGCCGCGAGACCGCCACAGGCGCGATTCCCAAGACGCTGCGTCCCATCTTCCGCGACCGCGACGACTTCACCGCCGGTTCAAAGATTAGCGATCCACGGGAAGGAAGGGCTTATCTAGCTACGCTCTGCAGCGACCACACTATGGATTTGCGCTACGACAGCAGCTCCCTCTCCCACGGCCGCCGCGACGCGCTTGGTCGAGCCCGCCCGCACATCGCCGATGGCGAAGACACCGGGACGACTGGTCTCAAGCGGTAGGACCGGTGGGTGATTATTGCTAGCTCCGCCAGTGGAAGTTGCTCCGGTCACTACGAAACCCTTATTGTCCAGTGTGACGTAGCGATCCAACCAGCTGGTGTTCGGGTCCGCGCCAATGAACAGGAAGAGGTGACGCAAGGGACACGTGTGGCTAGCCCCAGTCGCGTGCTCGCGAAACACCGCTGCGGTGAGGCCCGTTACCTCGTCCCCTTCCAAAGCGACTACCTCGGTCCCGGTATGCAGCTCCACATTGGGCAGCGCGGCGATGCGGTCGATGAGATAGCGTGACATCGAGGCTTCTAAACCTGACCCGCGCACCACGAGATGCAAGCGTTTTACCTTCGGTGCTAGGAACACCACGGCTTGCCCCGCCGAATTGCCCCCGCCCACCAGCGCCACCTCCTCGCCTTCGCAAAGCTTCGCCTCCACTGGCGAAGCCCAATAGGAAATACCCCTACCATCGAAGGTGGATAGGTTCGGGATCGGAGGCCGACGGTAGCGAGCACCAGTGGCAACCACGACGGTTCGGGCACGCACTGTGCCGCCATTGGTGAGCTCCAGGCGCATGGGTTCGCCGGCTTCCTGTTCTCGCTCGCCGCAGTTGAGCCGCGCCACCTCAAGCGGAATTGCAATCTCGGCGCCGAACTTGAGCGCCTGGTTGAAAGCGCGACCGGCAAGCGCCATGCCGGAGATGCCGGTTGGAAAGCCGAGATAGTTCTCGATCCGCGCTGAAGCGCCCGCCTGTCCGCCGAAAGCACGCTGGTCGAGCACGAGAACCGAAAGGCCCTCGGAAGCCCCATAAACGGCCGCGGCGAGCCCTGCGGGCCCCGCGCCGACGACCGCCACGTCGAAGACCGTGTCCGGATCAAGCTCGGGCGTGATACCGAGAATGACGCCGGCCTCAGCGTCCGTGGGTCGCTTCAGCACCGTTCCATTCGGACCAACCATCAGCGGCAGCTCGTCAGGGAGCACGCCCAAGCGCTCCACTACCGCACGGCCGTCTGCGCCGTCGGAGGCATCGAGGACCGTGTAGGGATAGCCGTTGCGACCAAGAAAGCCTTCAAGTCGGACGAGTTCCGGCGTGCCCGGTTTGCCGACGAGCACGGAGCCGACGCCGCCCTCCTCGATTAGCCCGACGCGGCGAAGAATAAATGCGCGCATGATGATCTCGCCCACCTCGGCAGAGCCGACCATCAGTGCGCGCACATGGGCAGCGTCGAATGGCAGCGCGGTACACCCTTCGGGACCAGCGCGGCCGGAAGCCAGCGTCCCGGCCCCGGCGAGCTGGCTGACCTCGCCTGAGAATTGACCGGGGCCATGGCTGGTGATCGCCGCCTCGCGATTGAGGCCATCCCGACGTACCACATCCATCGAGCCCTTGAGCACGAGCCAAGCCGGCGCATGACGCTCGCCCACGTCGAAGACAACCTCGCCGGGGCCGAAATTGCGCGCGGAACCACTCGCGAAGCGCTTAGCGGTCTCGATTTGCGCCGCATTGAGGACGGGAAACAGCTGGTGGTGGCGCGTCTCGATGAGACTCATACTTACTCTCCGGTAGCCTAGTCCCTCGCTCCGCTTTTAACATGTAAGCCACGGATTGCTGGTCGCTTTGTGTCAACTCATCGCAAGGACATGGAGGGACACAACATCAACACCGTGGACCTTTCATCTATCGGGCCATCACTAAACCAGCCGGTGGATACCCTCCGTCGGCATTGTCAGAGCAAATTCGTTTACTTTGCCAAAACGTCAGAACCGGATCTCGCGGCCATTGATTTTCCTGCATTTTTGCGGGTCGATCTGAGCGGTTCCATGGCCGTTCCAAGTATTCAGAATTTTGCTCTGACAATGCCTCCGTTTTGGATGTAGGGCTCTGAATGAGTTTGGGCGTGATGGGCCCGTGCTTCGGCCCTGGAGGGGCGATGTCTCATTGGGGCATTGTCAGACTAACTATTCATGAGCTGGCTAGTCGGAGGCGGTCAAGCCTCTCACGCTGCGAGTTGACGCCATTCCGAGAGTGCAGCAGCGCGGTTCTGCTTGAAGATATCGCGACGGTTGAGGTGACGGTCGTGGTTGAAGTGGTTGTGGACTGATGCGTGGGCAGCGACAAACTTTTGGAGAGTTTTCATGTCCCTGAACTTCGCCATCGCTCGTTCTCGTCGTCGGAACGGCTGGTGTGAATTCTCAGCCCGGTTGTTCAGCCAGCGACCGCACTCCTGGTTGGCGTCGTTGCCGATTACTTTCATTG
>CAXMRU010000288.1:0-5932 GCA_964195715.1 Akkermansiaceae bacterium
CGATCTTGGGCGCCGGCACCCGACACACTCCGAGGAGGCGTCCCGAAAGATGGCAGACACCCTCCGCTACCCGAGGCTGTTCGCCAACCTCGAGTCCCACACCCTATCGAGCCCCCAGGGCGCCAGCGCCGCCTTCGGCGAGTCCGACATACACGTGTGGAGGGCACGCCTGGACGTCCCGCGTGAGCGCCTGGGGCAGCTGGAGCGAACGCTGGCACCGGGCGAGCGGGAGCGGATCACCAAGCTGCGTTCCGAAGCGGCTCGGCGACGCGCCACTGCCAGCCGCGGTCTCGTGCGGAACATCCTCGCGGGGTACGCCGAGAAGCCGGCAGCTGGGCTTCGCTTCACATATGGCCCCGCGGGCAAGCCGGAGATGTCAGGCGGCGTCGGCGGTGAGTTCCTCTACTTCAACAGCGCGCACTCGGGAGACTTGCTGCTGGTCGCCGTGGGCCGTGTCCCGACCCTCGGCATCGACGTCGAACGCATCCGACCGATCGTCCGTGCGGAGAGCGTCGCACGACGCGCCTTCCTGGAAGAGGAGCGACGGCGGATCGAGACGCTTCCTCCGGAACACCGGAACGAGGCTTTCATCACTTGCTGGACGCGCAAGGAAGCGTGCGTCAAGGCGGTCGGCGAGGGGGTGTGGTCCGCCTTCGGCCGGTTCGAGGTCTCACTCGCGCCCGGCGAGCCGGCACGGGTGCTGTCGGTGGACGGCGACCCGGCCGCTGCCGCGGACTGGTCACTGTACCATCTGGAGCCCGCGCCAGGCTCCGTGGGAGCGCTGGCGGTTCACGGTACAGGGTGGCGGTTGTGGGCCGGCACGCATTATCCCCTGGAGGCTGAGACGTGAGCGTTCTGAAGACGGATGTGCGGCCGGGCGGCTACTACGACTCGATCGTGTTGATGCAGCTGCAGGCCGCCCTCGCGGAGCTGCCGGACGTCCTGGACGCCGCCGCCGTGATGGCCACGCCGGACAACCAAGCGCTCCTCGCGGCGAGTGAACTCCTGCCCGACGAGGCTATCGAAGCCGGTCCCGCTGATCTGCTCGTGGTGGTCCGGGCCGAAACCGAGAGCGCCGCTGCCGAGGCTCTGTCGCATGTGGACGCCCTCCTGGTCCGGGGTGGTGGGGCCGGCGTCGAGGACTTCCGACCCCGCAGCCTGGAGTCGGCCCTGAAGCTGCTGCCGGAAGCGCGGTGGGCTCAGATCTCGGTGCCGGGCCGCTTCGCCGCCGGCGTGGCAGGGGAAGCGCTCGACCGGGGGCTGCACGTCTTCCTGTACAGCGACAACGTGTCGCTGGCCGACGAAGTCGCTCTCAAGACGAGAGGGGTAGCGGAAGGGCGGCTCGTGATGGGGCCGGACTGCGGCACGGCGTGGATCAACGGGATCGGGCTCGGGTTCGCCAACCGTGTGCGCCGCGGGGCCGTGGGCCTGGTGGGCGCGTCCGGCACAGGCCTGCAGGCCATCTGCAGCCACGTGCACGCGCTGGGCGGCGGCGTGTCACACGCCATAGGCACCGGGGGGCGGGATCTGGATGCGGAGGTTGGCGCGATCACCTGCCGGCAGGGTCTGGACCTGCTGGCCCGCGATCCCGGGACAGACGTGATCGTTCTGGTCTCGAAGCCACCCGTTCCCTCGGTGGCCCGGGCCGTTCTGCGCGCCGCGAGGTGCACGGAAAAGCCTGTCGTGGTGCATTTTGTGGGATTCTCGCCCCCGGCGCGGAGGCTTGGCTCCCTCTATTTCGCCACCAGCCTCGCGGAAGCCGCCTGGATGGCGGTCGAGTTGTCGAAGTCCGAAGCTGCGGCCGGGACGCCCTCACCAGGTGTAGGCAAAAGTGAGAGCACTCCCGGTTATCTGCGCGGCATGTTCTCGGGTGGCACACTGGCATCCGAGTCGCTCCTCGCACTCAGGAACTTCCTGGACCCGCTGCACTCCAACATGAAAGGCGATACGGTCCGGTCCCTGGAGACCGTGTCGCGCAGTGAAGCTCACACGATTCTCGACCTCGGGGCGGATGAGTATACGGTGGGCCGCCTGCACCCGATGATCGACAACGACATGAGGATCCGCCGGATCGCTCAGGAAGCGGCGGACCCTGAGGTGGGGCTGATCCTCCTGGACGTGGTGCTGGGCGACGGGACGCATCCGGATCCAGCGGGCGAGTTGGCCCCGGCGATCGCTGATGCACGCCGCGCGCGGGACGTGGAATTCGTGGCTGTGGTGATTGGCACGGACGAAGATCCGCAGGACCTGGAATCCCAGGTCGAGACCCTGAGAGAGGCAGGCGCTCTGGTATTCGAGGACCTCACGAATGCCCTGAGCCATGTCGTCGATCGTCTGGGGGGGTCGTTCGTGTCACGCGATCCACAGGTAGACCTGGAATCCCTGGCAGCGCCCGTACTCGCGATCAACCTCGGGCTGGAGTCGTTCGCGGCCAGCCTGGTGGACCAGGGAGCCCAGGCGATCCACGTCGACTGGCGTCCCCCGGCCGGTGGAGACGATAGATTGATGGCGATTCTCGAGAGAATGAGGAGGTAGCTCGGTGGACCTCGTGCAAGCCAACAAGACGGCTGTCGAACGCATGATGACGGCGCGCCCGCTGCTGAAGGGAGTCGCCACGGCTCGGGACGTGATCCCCGGGATGCGGGACGGACTTATCCTGCACGCCGGCCCGCCCATCGAGTGGGAGCGGATGTCGGGCCCTCTACGCGGTGCTGTGGTCGGGGCCATGCTTTTCGAGGGACTGGCGAAGGACGAGGTCGAGGCGACTGCCCTGGTGGAGAACGGCGAAATCGAGTTCGAGCCGTGTCACCACCACCAGACGGTGGGTCCGATGGCCGGCGTGACCTCGGCTTCGATGGCCGTCTACGTGGTAGAGAACGTCACGCACGGCAACCGGGCCTTCTCCACCCTGAACGAGGGATACGGCAAGGTGCTCAGGTACGGCGCCTACGCCCCGGAGGTCCTGGAGAAGCTGCGCTGGATGAACGATGTGATGGCGCCGGTCCTCGTCGAGGCGCTGGCCATGCGGGACGAGCTTGACCTGCGCGCCCTCCTTGCCGAGGCCCTCCACATGGGGGACGAGGGCCACAACCGGAACAAGGCGGGGTCGCTGCTGTTCCTCAAGCTCCTGTCCCCGTACGTGGCGCGTGCCGCCGATCCAGCCGTCGCATCGGAGGTCCTGAGTTTCCTCGGAGACAACGCCCTCAGCGTGCTCAACCCGGTGATGGCCGCCTGCAAGGCGATGGCGGACGCCGCGCACGGGGTGGAGGGCAGCACCATCGTGACGGCCATGGCCCGCAACGGGACCGACTTCGGCATCCGGGTGAGCGGCTTGGGCGACGACTGGTTCACCGCGCCCGCGCAGGTGCCTGACGGGCTGTATTTCTCCGGTTTCAACGCCGCCGATGCCAACGCCGACATCGGCGACAGCACCATAACCGAAACCGCCGGGATCGGTGGCTTCGCGATGGCGGCGGCACCCGCGATCGTCGCGTTCGTGAGCGGCACGCCGAAGGACGCGGTGAACACGACGATGGAGATGTACGAGATCACCGAGACTGACAATCTCCACTTCACGATTCCTGCCCTGGACTTCCGCGGTACGCCGACCGGCATCGACATCCGGAAGGTGGTGGAGCTCGGGATCACCCCGCGCATCAACACGGGGATCGCGCATCGCGAGGCCGGAGTGGGTCAGGTGGGAGCCGGCCTGGTGCGACCGCCGATGGAGGTGTTCGAGGCGGCGCTGCTGGCCTACGCGGAGCGCTACGGGATCTAGTCGGGAGGCGGCAGGTCGAGAGGCGGCAGGCCGACCGGACGCAATTGCTCTATCCGCCCCGCCAGGGCCAGGACGGACTCTTCGCCCATAGCAGGTCCGACGATCTGCATGCCCACGGGAAGCCCGTTCGGGTCGAGTCCCGCCGGTACGCACGCCACGGGCAGGCTGGTCAGGGTGAGGACAAACGTGGGGGCGATCCACTCGATGTAGGTGGCCATCTTCCGTCCCCCGATGGTCTCGGGGTAATCCTGCTCGACCGGGAAGGGGGGCACCGGTACGCAGGGCGTGAGCACGTGGTCGTACCGCTCGAACACGCCGGCCATCGTCCGCCGCAGCTCCTCCCGGGCCCGCTCGGCCGCCTCGATCTCGGCGGGTTCGAGCGCCAGGCCGGCCCGGATGTTCCCCGCCAGGTTCGGTCCCAGCTGGTCCAGGCGATCCAGCAGCGCGGCGTGGTGCTTGATCATCCAGCGGCCGCGCAGTGTGAGGAACGTGTCGAAGCCGGCCGAGAGGTCCAGGTCGATCTGATCCACCTCTACGCCAGCGCCATCCAGCGACTCCGCGGCCTCCCGGCACACGCGCTCCAGGCTCGGGTCGGTGCCGAGACCGGCCACGTCGGGCGCGTACGCGACGCGCGATCCTTCTGCGGGGCCGCGCTCGACGGCACCTGTGAAATCGCGCCTCGCACCGAATTGGGAATGTGGGAATTCGTGTATAGGGCCCCACACGGCCTGCAGCATCATGGCCACATCCGCGACCGTGCGCCCCATCGGTCCGGTGACGCTGAGGTCGTCCGCCGGCCAGTCGTTCGGCACGGTGGGAACGAGGCCCGGGGAAGGGCGCAGGCCGACCACGCCGCAGAACGAGGCCGGCACGCGCAGTGAGCCCCCGAGGTCCGTGCCCTCGGCCAACGCGATCATCCCCGTCGCGAGGGCCGCCGCTCCGCCGCCTGTCGATCCTCCGGCGCTCAGCTCTGTGTTCCACGGATTGCGGGTACGGCCGAAAACCTCGTTGAACGTGTTGCCGCCCGCCGCGAACTCGGGCGTGTTGGTCTTCCCGAGGATCACGGCGCCGGCCGCCCGCAGGCGGCGCACCACGAGCGCATCTTCGACCGGTACGTGATCCGAGTAGAGGGGCGAGCCGTAGGTCGTGCGCACCCCGGCGACGGGCGTGATGTCCTTGATCCCGACGGGCAGCCCGCACATGGGGCCGGGGTCCTCGCCCGCCGCGAGTCGGCCCTCGAGCTCGCGGGCCTGCTCTCGTGCGGTCGGATCCAGCGTGACGACCGCGTTGATCGGACCGTTGTGGCGGTCGATCTGCTCGAGACACGCATCCAGGACCTCGACCGGCGACAGCTCGCCGCCGGCCACCCTGCGCCACAGCTCGGTGGCCGAAAGGAGGGCGATCGAGACCTGATCGCTCACGGGTGCGGGCTCCGACGCGGGTTCCGAGCCGATCTCATCGACCACCGCGATCCGCTCAGTCCTCGACGAACGCGATGGCGCGGCAGAACGCGGCTTCGCCTCCCTTGAACTTCCACGGGAAGATCCCGATGGTCAGGCGCTGATTCTGCAGCTCGGGCGCGCTGATGTCACCGCCCATGTTCTCGACGTGCATGCAATTCGACGGAAACAGCTTGTTGTGGGTCAGCTGGTAGTCCTCATCGGGGAACAGGCGATCCACGCCTTCCGGGCCGCCGAACTTCTCCTCGGCCAGCTTTCGCACCCGGTCGCAGTGCCCGAACGTGCCCTTGCCCAGGAAACGGCCGATTGGGAGATCCATCGGGTGGTCCGTGGAGACCGCGTCCACGCCCCAGATGTGGACCTCCTTCTCGAGCAGCCACGGGACCATGTCCGGGTGAGCGCCGGGGTGGAGGTGGATGTACCGTTCCTCGTCCGGCGTGGCCCCGAACTGGGCGAACCGGTGCCAACCCGTGTGCAGGATGACGATATCTCCCTTCTTCACCTCGACCCGGCTCTCGATCATGTCCGGCGTGTAGGCCGCCAGGTCGTCCATCTCGTCCGTGAGGTCCACGATCACCCCCGGGCTGTAAAGCCAGTCGAGCGGGATCTCGTCGATCGTCATTCCCCCGGTGACGAAGTGACGCGGCGCGTCGAGGTGCGTGCCAATGTGGTTCGACGTCTGGATGTACTGGGC
>CAXMRU010000289.1:0-2716 GCA_964195715.1 Akkermansiaceae bacterium
GGAACGGCACCCAGGTACTCCGTGTGTAACTTGAAGGGGTTGCTCCCCCAGTAACTACCCAGCGAGCCGATCAGGTCAGGCAGGAAGAGCGCCGTGATCTCCTGGGGCGGAAGGGCCCAGGAAGAGGCGAAGGCGTAGCCCGACTCCCCCGCTCCCCCGCGCACGGCCACATCCAGAATCTGCAATGTCGGAAGGAGCTGCACGGCTCCGACCAAACCGGCGACGAGGAAGGCGAGGGCCCACTTGCCTGCGAGAGGCAGCGCCATGCGCACACCACCCTCTGCCCGGGCGCGCTGCCCGATGCGCATCGCTGCGTACAGCGTGAGGGCGAGCGACGAGTAGTACATCAGCTGGATGTGGGGCGTAAAGATCTGCAGCGCGACGACGAGGCCGAGGCCGAGGAACCACGCGACCCGACCGGAGTCCAACCCGCGCTCGAGCATGGTGAACGCCAACGGAATCAGGACCATCGCGAACATCCGGCCGTCATGCCCACCGTACAGAGTGGATACGACGAATCCGGTAGACATGAACGCGAGGCCCGATACAGCCGCCGGCACTCGATCCATCCCTATCGACCGGCCTGCCAGGTAAGCAAACACGGCGGAAAGGAACGTGTGCAACACGAACGTCCACCCGATAGCCCGCGTCAGAGGCATGACCAGATAAAGCAGGCTGGTCGGGTAGAACACGGGGCCCGGCAGGATCGCCAGATACGGCTGTCCGCCGTAGACAAACGGATTCCAGAACGGGAACCCGCGACCGGAATAGATCTCGTCGACACCGAATGATCGGAGCTGGAAGCCCTCGTTCACCATGTCGTCCCCATACAGCATCAGGCTGCCGTCGAGGATGAACTCACGGTAGAAGATCACGACGAGCACGGCCGCCAGTCCGGCGAACGCCCAACCGAACCATCGTGAGCCGCTGATACCTTTCATGGCGCCCCGTCCGCCTCAACGGTCCCGGGCCTCGCCGGTCTCTCGAGGAAGAAGAACCACTGCGGCGATCCGACTCTCAGGAGGCTGTGGCGCGCTCCTGGCGGGATCTTCCGGATACCGCCCCACACGGCCGCCCATGGATCTCCCCAAGTCGACTGGATGAGATCATCGATCGCGCTCTCGGTAACGTCCTCCACCATGAAACCGGCCGCCCGCATGAGTCTGGTCAGAGGCCTGTATGTGAGAAACCGGATGTCGTCGTACGACCGACCCTTGCGCGTCATGCGAAGGTAGGCGGATGCGCTCGCCCTCGGAAGCCAACTGAGAAACGGGAGCCTGTAGTGCGGCTCCATGATCGCCAGGCGGCTCCCGGCGGTCACGTACGCCCGTCCCCCTGGCCGGAGGATCCGGTACGTCTCCTCGAACAGCAATCCCGGATCGCGGACATGCTCGTAAAGGTGATTCAGCATCGCGAAATCAATGCTCTCGGAGGCGAGAGGAAGCCGAAGCACATCACCCCGAACCATGCTCTCTCGTTCGGCAATAAACGAGCCGTCTATCTCTATTCCAAATATTCGGTTGCCAGATACTACCTCAAGTACTTTACGAACGATACCGGTACCCGCACCAAGGTCGACGACCCTGGCCTCTCCGGTGAGGTAGGGCGCGCAGAGATGTGCGATGACCTTCGCCTTACGAGTTCGGCTCGCGCGGTACTCGTCACTTGCGGTGAACCGATCATAGCGATCACGGTAGACGCTCACAGCGCGCCTCCCGTGCGGACCGATACACATTCTCTGTCTCGGCCAGGATTCGCTCCCACGAGAAGCGGGCCTCAGCCTCCATTCGCCCATGAATCGCTACTCGGCGCGCTTCCTCCGGCCGG
Organism: Akkermansiaceae bacterium; assembly: GCA_964195715.1. Lineage (GTDB taxonomy): Bacteria > Gemmatimonadota > Gemmatimonadetes > Palauibacterales > Palauibacteraceae > Benthicola. Next base: position 1,828 of record CAXMRU010000289.1, read on the forward strand.
GACGCCACATCGAACAGCTTCCGGGCCAGGACCTCTGCGTCTCCGGGATCCGCCAGCCATCCGGTCACGCCGTCGACCACGATATCCGTGATCCCTCCCGCCGCGGATGCCACGACCGGGCGCTCGTAGCGCAGCGCCTCCAGGAGCACGACACCCAGCCCTTCCGTGTCGCCACGGGCATCAACCACGGCGGGAAGAACGAAGATATCGCACGACGCGTACTCACAGGCGAGGCGCTCTTCGTCCACGAAGCCTGCGAAGTGCACGTAATCGCTCACGTTCTCCAGCGCCGCCGTCTGGCGAATGCTGTCCTCCCGGTGTCCGGTTCCGACGATGACGAGCTCGGCGTCCCTGAGGTGTCGCAGCCGGGCCAGTGCACGTACGAGGACCTCCACTCCCTTTCGCTCTACCAGACGACCCACGAACAGGAGACGCAGCGGCGCGTCCGGGTCGGAGAGCGCTGCCCTCGGCACTGCCGTGAGGGTTTCCGGGAGAGCGGCGGCATACGGTATGATGGAGACCGGTCGGTCCTCGATCTCCCGCACCGCCCGAGCCGTCGAGCTGGAGATGGCGGTCACCGCATCGGCCGAGCGAATCGTCCATGCCAGGAACGGCCGGAGCCACGGCATCCTCCGGACCACCCAATTCACCTCGACGCTATAGTAGCTGCACACCATCGCCGTGTGGTCCCCGGCTCCCCGCCGCATCGCGGCGCCGATCAGGGCATGCGGCATCGGCCAATGAACGTGAACCACATCGGGCCGCTCACTGCCCAGGGAGGTCGCGGCGATGCACCCACCCATCAGGTACGCGGGAACGAGAAGTGCCGCTGCGGGTCGGCTGCGGATGCGATCCGGAACCGTCTGATCGTGCGTCAGCGTCTCGAGAA
>CAXMRU010000290.1:0-8249 GCA_964195715.1 Akkermansiaceae bacterium
GGTCAGCGCGCAGCTCAGGCGCCGACCGTTAGAGTGTGCCTCAGCTTGTTCCGGGAGGCTTGATCTGAGCTTGGGGTACCGCCGGAGGATATGAAGTGATGACACACCGTACTGCAGCGCGTGTTGCGGGAGTCCTATTCATCATTGCGACTGTCGCCTTCTCACTGTCTGTCTTTCTCCTTGAACCAGTCCTCGGGGCTCCCGATTACCTCGCTTTGGTCTCTTCTAATGGACTCCGGGTGGCGGCAGGAACTCTCTTGGAACTCATCAATCACATCGCAGTTGTTGGAATCGCAGTAGTGATCTACCCGATCCTGAGGCGGTTCAGTGAACGCTTGGCTGTGGGATACGTCGCGGCCAGATCCATAGAGTCGGTGCTCTTCGCCATCGGCACGATGCACTTGGTAGCGCTGGCGAACGTCAGTCACGCATTCGTCGCTGCCGGAGCACCCTCTGCTTCCTACTTCCACACTCTTGGCGACATGCTTCTTGCTGGGCATAATTGGGACAACGCCGCGCTTCTCTTCACGGCCTTCAGCCTGGGGGCCTTGATACTGAACTACCTGCTGTATCAGACGAAGCTGGTGCCGCGTTGGTTGTGCGGGTGGGGCCTTGTCGCGGCTGCGCTGATTCTGGCGGCGCGTATCATGGTCATGTCTGGTCTCGAGCTCTCTTCGGCCTCCGTGTTCATGATGGATGCACCGATAATGCTGCAGGAAATGGTGTTCGCGGTATGGCTGATAGTCAGAGGCTTCAATGCAGCTGCGTTAACTGAAGGAAAAGCACCTCGGGTGTGAGGCGGCGCACTCTAACTAGCGTATGCAGCCGACGAGCTTGGCTGTCAGAAGAAGACAGAGAGAGATCACAACGACGCTGCGATTTGAGGTCTTTGGAAAACTGGTAGACGTGCGGCGCTCTGAGAGCGGATGGCAGGCATCGTATCCAGGCCCGGACGGAAAGGCGCGCGTCGCCCATGATCTTAAGATACCGGCATATGTGCAGGAGTCCTCACTGGGCGATTACCTGTTCGACCTTTGCCACGAATGGGCGACGCCCACCAACTTTCACGTTCGACTCCTGAGCGATGAAGCAGAGCCAGCCACCTAGCAGGCGCCTGGAGCAGCCGCGATGGGACATGATGGGCAATCAAACCTGGTCAGCGCGCAGCTCAGGCGCCGACCGTTAGTCAGAACGGTGGTGGGTGAGATGCCACCAGAAGCGAGTTTGTCTAGAGCAGCGAGAGTGACAGGATCGGAGGTAGCACTGTGGTTGGTCAAAACAAACCGGCGCTCGTGGCGTTACGCAATCGGCGCGAAGTGGTGATCGACGCGCTGTCGACACACTTTGCCAACGACGCCCTGGACATGGTCGAATTCGAACAGCGCGTGGATCTCGCCCACCGCGCCACAGCGGTGGCTGAGCTCGATGCGCTGCTCACGGATCTGGAACCTGCTGCGGACGAACGACCGAGCGAATCGCTGGTCCTGCGGGTGGAAGCTCCGCAGGTCGCCATCGCGACCCGCGTTCGCAAGGGCGTGCTGTCGATCCTCAGCAGCATCCAACGCAAAGGCACGTGGCGCGTGCCCAAGAAACTGCGCGTGGTCACCGTGATGGGCTACGTCGATCTAGACTTTCGCGAAGCCGAGTTCGGTCCCGGCGTCACCGAAGTCAAAGTGACCGGCGTGATGGGGGCGGTCTCCATCAGCGTGCCACCTCATCTCCAGGTTGAGTGCGACGGCGTCGCCTTTCTAGGCCACTTCGAGGAAATGGACCGCAGCGCCGGCGAGCGGGATCCGGATGCGCCGCTGTTGCGCATCACAGGGGTCGCAGTCATGGGCGCCCTGGAAATCTCCACGCGACTGCCGGGGGAGATGATGAAAGTCGATGCAAGCGCAAGCGTCGGTCAGATCGGTCATCGATAAGGAATTGCGCAGGTCGGGTTTGCGACGAAAGTCAGCTCCGCCGCGCAGGTAGCAGGCCGTCGCCAGGCTGATCACGAGGGTCCGCACCGTGGTGACGCGCACTTGCGTTGCCTGCGGCCCGGCGCGCCAGGCAACTGTGGACGGCGTCGGAGTCAGCCAGCGCCACCATCACTGGCACTACACCTCGCTGAGATTACCCGTGCACGTGCAGACGTTGGCGGCCCGCTCGAGCGTGGCTCGGACAACCAGCACTTCAGGGGGCCGGATCGGTCATGAGAATTGCGGCCAGACTAACTTAACTTGTGGTACCACTCTTGGGGGCAGGTCACGACGATGATCGCTCCCAGGATCTCTGCCAGATTTGCCGCGCTGTTCAGGTCCATGAGATGCGGTACAACGGGAGAGGCAAACGGTTCCGGAGGGCGAGAGGATGCCGGTACAGGGATTGGTGATTCATCCGGCCCTGGTTAAAGTTAGTTGTGGCCCCCTTCCAATTCGGAGCACCGTCTCGCCCACCACTGGAGCGGGACGAACTGTTCACCCACCAGGGAGGCACCATGGCCGAGCTGAAAATCCGCAAGGGCAGTTTTCTCATCCAGGTTGTTGACGGAGAGGTCGTATTTGCCACCAGGGTTCCGGGTGTCGAGTACGAAGACTTGGACAAAGTCGTGATCGAGGTGGAGGAGTCCGACACAAAGAAGCCGCACCCGGAAATCACGATCGACGTCCGGAATGCGGCCGGACACAAGGTGAAGACACAGAAACTCAAGTGGAACAAGGCGGGCAAGAAGTACGACTGACAGGTGCCGCTCCGGCGGGTCAGTCGACCAGTGCTTCGAACCTCGGATTCCCGTGCAGGGGAACGAACCACAGCTCCTCGGCCCGCATGGCGCGTTTGTCCGGCTCGTCTTCGAGATTGTATTCCAGCCAGTCGAGCGCCCGGGCCGTGTCCCCGTGGACGAGCCACGAGTGGGCGAGGTCGTAAGCGACGAGGTACTCGAGGTTCGCGCCGCGCGCCGTGTGTTCAGCTCTTTCGAGGACTGCGAGCGCGCTGTCTGCGAGTCCGGCCCGTGTGATCACGCTCGCCACCTGCACCTCGATCAGGCTTCGGACGGGATCGGACCTGTCGATCGCGTACAGGGCGAGGACCGTATCGCCCATCGCCCACGCCGCCTCGATGTCCGTCCCAACGGACGCCATGGTCATGAGTGCGAGGGCAGGGAATTCCACGTTGTCGGGCCAGCGCCGTCGGCCCTCCTGCACCCGCATTGACGCCGTCGCGTAGTCTCCGATGTCCGTGGACAGCTCGGCGATGGCGGAGACGAGAACGTCGGCGTCCACGAGCCAGCGGTCGGCCTGGTACGCGCGGCTCAATAGCGCCAGGGCACGCTCGGAATCTCCCTGGTGGAATCGTGCGTGATTTGCCAGTTCGCGCAGGGCTTCGATCTGCTCGGCGTCAAGGACGATCGCACGCTCCAGCCAGACTTCAGCCTCCGTATCCAGCCGGTCCCTCGAGCCCGGGTTCCGTTCCAGGTTCGCGAGGGCGTGGAGAGCGGTCCCCCTCAGAGCCATCGCCTCGGCACTGAGGCTGTCCCGGGTCAGCGCCTCGCCCGACGCTTGGACAGCTGCCGCCAGCAGAGCCTCGTCTTCCGGTTCGTACACGCGAGCTTCTTCTCCCTTTGCGAGAGCGCGTTCCAGGTGGTCCCAACCCGCCTGCAAGTGCGGCTCGGCCCAGTCTGGATCAAGGGTTGCCGCGAGCGTGAGCAGGCTGTCGGACCGGTCCAGGAGCCTGATCGCCCGATCCCGATTCTCGCCACCCTGCGACGCCGCATCGATGGCGAGGCGCCGTTCAATCTCCGCCTCGCGCACCAGCAGCCAGGCTTCCTCATCTTCGGTCTGAGCCCGAAGCTCGCGGACACGGAATTCGCCTCCGAGTTGCTGCCGAAGCGAGAACGCGACCTCGTTGGTGACGGAGTCCACGAGCTGGAGCACCTGGCCCTTCGCGGCCTCGTGACGACTCTCGTCCAGCACCGCGCCGCTCGCGGCTTCGACCAGGCTCAGGTTGAACCGCAGAGAATCGGTGGAGCCCAGCAGGGAGCTCTCGACGAGATAGTCGACTCCCAGAGCCCGGCCGATGCTGTCCGGCGGGGTTGCCGTATGCTCGTACGGAAGCACGGCGCGCAGCGACCGGGTCTCCAGGCCTTCGATGGCTCCGAGGCGGTGGATCAGCTCTTCGGTCAGGGCCTCTCCGTATCCCGGCAGATCATCGTCGGACGTCGGTGTCCGCGGGAGGAGGACGGCGACGCTGACAGACGGCGGGACGCCAGTGAGCGAATCTGTCGATGCGGTCCCAACCGATGAAGGCCGCCCGGGGCCGAACATCCACGCCAGCGTGGCGAGGGCGCCCACTACCAGCATTGCCACGATCGGGACGGCAACCGGATGGGGTCGGAATCTCGCCCTCGCCTGATGTCCGAGGCGGCGCCCTATCGAAGCGAGACTCTGACCGACTCCCTCCTCCGGGGCCAAAGCAGCTTCGAATTCTGCGGCGGTGTAGAATCGATCATTCGGATCGCGGGCCATCGCTCGTATCAGGGCACGCTCGATGTTTGGCGGCACGTCCCGGCGCAGCGTTCGGATCGGCGCAGCATCATCCGTCAATCGTCGAACCAGGATCGATTGCGGCGTTGGCCCGTCGAACGGCAGCGATCCCGCTAGCATCTCGTACAGGACACAGCCAAGGCCGTAAATGTCGCTCCGGCCGTCGATCGTTCGCTCGCCGGACGCCTGTTCCGGGCTCATGTACGCGGGTGTGCCGATGGCGAGGCCCGTTCGCGTGAGATGCTCCTCGGCCTCGGGTCCAATCGGCAGCGCGACTCCAAAGTCCGCGATATAGGCATGACCTTCGGTGAGCAGCACATTTCCGGGCTTAACGTCTCGATGCACCACGCCCTGTCTGTGCGCGAAGTCCAGGCCGTTGGCTACTTCGCGGACGATTCGCAGTGCCTCGAGCAGAGGGAGCACTCCTTCGCGCTCGATCCTGTCCTGCATCGTCTCCCCATCGACGTACGGCATGACGTAGTAGAGGAGATTGTCCACTTGGCCGGAGTCGAATACCGGAAGAATGCTCGGGTGAGTCAGGCCGGCGGCGAGTTCGACTTCACGCAAAAACCTGTCGGGACCGACGGCTGCTGCCACCTGGGGCAGGAGCACTTTGAGGGCTACGTCCCGCTCGTGCCGAAGGTCCCGGGCACGATAGACGATCGCCATCCCGCCGCGCCCGATCTCCTCCTCGAGTCGGTAGCGGTCGCCTAGCGCTTCGTTGAGTCGGTCGCGAGCGTCCAAACGGCTGCTCCGATCGAGATGGGGGCCGTCCGATGCGGACAGAAAGAACCTAGGACAGGCGCGTGACCTCCTGCAAATGGCCGGGTGAGGTCATCGATTTCGTTCACGCAATGCATGGTCTCGGCGCAGCCTCTCTGCGCACGGACCTGATCGGGAGTCTCATGCACATCCCGCAGGCGCTCGCGGCGAAGAAGCGGAACGGCGAGCGGCTCGGGGCCTCACCACTTGGTTTCGTGACACCGGCTCCCGGCGCGGATCTTCAGCCGGAGCTGGCCGAGCTGGAAGCCGTGCGGACCATCCTCCGGCACCGGCGCTCAGGGAAGAGCTACTACGGGATCGCCCGGATGATGAACCGGAAGGAAGTTCCTACGAAGAGCGGCGGCCGCTGGCACGCTGGGACGGTTCGGAATGTCTGGAAGCGACGTGTTTCGTATCGCAAGGTCTTGGGCGGCTAGGGAGATCTCGAGCTCATCTCGGCTCGGGCTGGAACCGGTGACCTCCTGCTATGTAGCAAGGTGGTTTAGGCCCTGTTTCGCGCAAGTTGCGCACTGTTTTGGGCGTTGATGCTGCAGGATGCGCACTCGCAGACCCCGCAATAGTGCAAGTTGCGCAGTCAAAGTTCGGGGAGTTGTTCGGGGAGTTCGAATCGCGGCAGAGTGGGCCCGCTCACCGCCGTGCGAGCAGCCCGCAGGAGCGTCCGGCGTGCCCGCCAGAAGTCATTCGAGCTTTGGCGAGTCAACCGGGCGCTGGCGGCGATCGAGTGTGCGTCGGGTCTGACGCTTCCGTCTACTCCATCTCGACATCAACTGAGACCGGCACCGGATTCGAGAAGATGTCGAACACGGGGGAATATTTTGTCAGTTCCGCCAGCTGCTCGGGTGTAGCGTCCGCCTTCACCTTGAAGGAAACCCGCACGTCCTTGTAGCCCTTCCGCACATCGTCTTTCAGACCCAAGAATCCATGCAGGTCCAGGTCTCCCTCCAGCCGCGACTCGACCGACTCGACCCGAATGCCCCGGGCAGCCGCGTGGTACACCATCGCCGTGGTCATGCACGATGCGAGAGCCGTCAGCGCGTACTCGACCGGGTTTGGGCCGCTGTCATTTCCCAGTAGAACAGGCGGCTCGTCCGCCGCAAGCTCAAACGACCTTTCCCGCTCTACCTCCTGGCACGCTCCGAAGTAGCCACTGATCGTCGTTTCGTTCTGTCCTCCGTCAACCCAACGGTTCGTGACCCGGAATCTGAAGTCGGCTATGTCCGGCTGTTCGCGGATTGCCTCGATCGTATCGACAAGCTGCTCTACGTTGACGCCGTTGGTGGTCTCGATGGTTTGCATCGCTCTGGCTCCTGCTGGGGACGGTTGGTCGGCGGTGGCCTCCAGACCCAGGAACGCCAAACAGCAGGACTCCTGTCAAGTTCCCCCGCACGCCACCGGCGGGTGATGGACCATCAACACTCCTCATTCCGGAAGAAGGCGGCTGCCACAGCGCCGTGTCGGGGAGCAGCGTAATCAGGGGCTATGAGGTGACGGAAGCGAGCGGTCCGAGGATCTCTGTCAAATACTGATGGAGTAACTGGACCGCGATCGTACCCTCGCCAACCGCCGATGCAACACGTTTGACGGATCCATGCCGAACGTCGCCGGCGGCGAACACTCCGGGAAAGCTGGTCTCGAGCAGGAACGGAGGGCGCCTCAGCGGCCAGCCGTCGGGCAGCTGTCCGTTATGCATGAGGTCGCTGCCAGTCAGGATGTATCCCTTCCGATCACGCTTGACGCCGCCCAACAGCCACTCCGTGTGCGGCTCACCCCCGATCAGGACGAACAGGGCTGAGGTGGGCAACCGCTCGGTCGTTCCGACGGTCCGGTCCCGCAGCGTGATCGATTCGAGATGCTCGGTGCCCTCCCCGTCGATCAGGTCGACGCTCAGACGCACCGTGACATTGGACATCTGGTCGAGCTCCGTGATCAGGTACTCTGACATACTCGTGGCGAGGGACTCGCCCCTAACCAGCATCGTCACGGACGCGGCATACCTGGCGAGGTGCAGAGTCGCCTGGCCGGCGGAGTTGCCGGCCCCCACGACGCAGACGTGCTCGCCCTGCATGGCGCGCGCCTCGCTTCCAGCGGCTCCGTAGAACACCCCAGCACCGAGGAGCGCTTCGAGGACCGGGATACCAAGGCGGCGCCACGCGACGCCGGGCGCGAGAACGACGGTGCGGGCAACCACCTCCCGGCCATCAGCTACCCGTACGACGCGCTCAGATCCGGAGGTCTGAAGCTGGACCGCTTCCTGGGCAAAGACCATGTTCGCCCCGAACAGCCAAGCCTGCTCACACGCCCGGTAGGCGAAGTCCTGACCACGGATCCCCCACGTGAAGCCGGGAAAGTTGCGGATAAGCGAGCTCGTTCCCGCTTGCCCCCCGGAGACGTCCTTCTCCAGGACCACGGTACTGAGCCCCTCCGAGGAGGCATGGACGGCCGCAGCGAGTCCGGCCGGTCCCGCCCCGACGATCACGACGTCGTGGACACCGGTTTCGAGGCTGGTCCCTCCTCCGAACGCCTCGATGAGGTCTGCATCGGTGGGTTCGACCAGCACACGTCCGTCGTGGCGCACGGCCACGGGCAGCCGTGTGCCATCCTGACCGGCTTCGCGGAGGAGCTGGCGGCCCGCTTCGGAGGTCTCGGCGTAGAACCCGTAGGGCATGTTCATGCGCGTGAGCAGCTCCCGGATCTCGTGGGCGCGTGCGCTCCGCTTCCGACCGACGAGGCGGAACATCTTGAAGCTGGGCTCCTGCAAAGAGGCCCAAGCCGCGAGGAAGTCGCTGACCGCAGGGTAGAGGCCCTGCACCGGAAACCACGGCTTGACCAGATGGTAGTCGATCTGACCGAGCATCATGGCCGGCACGATGGGGTTCGCCGCCGTGTAGTCGCGCTCGACGAGGAGGATGCGCTTGGCCGATGGGTGCAGCGCGTGGGCCTGAA
>CAXMRU010000291.1:0-2086 GCA_964195715.1 Akkermansiaceae bacterium
GGCCGCTGAGTTTTCCAGGGTGTGCAACGGGCACAGCGACTATCTGTGGGATATCGAACTGTCCGCGCCGTAGGCAGCTAGTTGCGGACGGGCGATTCCCACGCCCGCCCGACGAACCGACGAGGCGACCGCGCCTGAGGCCGCGGTCGCCTCGTCTCTCGTCGATTCATCGCATTACTCTCGCCGGTGATACGCTCGCGCTGCGAGGAGCGAGATGACCGCCAGAAGTGCCAGCGATCCCACGCGATACAGGGCCTTCAGCTCGGCTAGATCCACGAAGAGGACCTTGCCGATCGCGAGCGCCGCAACGGCGAGCCCCGTGATCCGGACTGCGCGCACGTCCTGCCAGAACCCGTACGCCAGCAAGCCTCCGGCCAGCAGGAGCCAGTAGACACTCACCGCGAGTCCGGATGCCAGCTCAGTCCCTCCGCGCTCCGTCACGAAAGCGGGAATTTCGATGGTCCCCCCGGAGAAGGCCACGACTGCGGCGAGCAGCCACGTCGCCACGCGCAGGTTGAAGCCGCCCGGCGCTTCCCATTTCTTCTCGGTCTTCTCCCACAGCGGCCCGGCGATCGCCACGATCGAGGCCAGGGACACGTAGAGTGTACCCGCCCAGCGGCCGATCAGGGCGGGGTCGTCCGAGGGCCGTCCCTGGGCATTCGCCCCGAACAAGGCGTAGACCCCTATGGCAGCCAGCGCAGGGGCGCTCCACCGATTCTCGGCCAGGGGCCCGGAGCGGGTCGTCAATGCCGCGAAAACCGCGAGCACGGAGAGGCCTGCCGCGGCGCCCAGCCAATCCCACTGGGCGATGATACCGGTCGTCAGGACGCCGAGTCCTGCGAGGTACATGGCAGCGTGCCCGCGGAGCACTCCAGGCAACAGGAACAGCAGGCCGATCGCGACGGCTGCCGCTAGCGGATAGCCGTCCGCTGGTGGTGGCAGGGCCTGTGTCGCTGCGACCGCCCATGCGATGGCAGTGAGGTAGAACATCATCGTCGAGACCAGCCCGAACGAATCGTCCGAGTGGAGCCGCGCTCCGGATTCAGCCGGGACACGTATCGCGCGCTGCCATACCGGCCACACCAGCGCCGCCGGGCCCAACACGAAGATCCAGGCTTGCCAACCTTCGATCCACTGCGCGCCTGCAAAGACCGCGATCCAGGCGAGCAGCCAGACGAGCAGGTTTTCCGGGCGCCACCCGCGCCACAGCGCTGCGGCGAGGAGCGCTCCGCCACCTACCGTCTCGTACAGGCCGAGGAAGGCGGTGTCGGGTTTCTGTGCGACGCCAGCCATGAAAAAGTAGCCGAGGATCACGACGAGGAACGTCGCACGCCAGCGTTGGAGCACGGCCACGGCGCATACTGAGGCCGATACCACGAGCGAGTAGGCGAGGAGCACGTTGCCTGTGTCGGGGCCTTCGCCCAGCAGGATGGGTGCGAGATACGCTCCCGCGGCCGCAAGGCCCGCCAGGTACGCCTCTGACGTGCGGAGCGTGCTCAGCAGGACGATGCCGGAGATGATCGCGAGAGCTGCGATTCCCACCCCTGCAGGCACGAACTGGAACGGGCCTGCTGCCGCCCAGGTCGAGAGGTAGGCGATCGCCGCCCCGGCACCCTGCAGCCCGGCGCCGAATCGTCCGAGTCCTCTATGGATCAATCTCTCACCGTACGCCGCGACCACGACTGCGGCGATGAGCCCGGCTCCCACCCGCGCAGCGGGGGAGATCCACCCCTGGTCGAACGCATACTTGAGCGTGAAGGCGACGGCGGCCACGAGGGCAAGCACCCCGACAACGAGCAGGGCGTTCTGTCCGAGCCAACTCTCGAGATCGCGCGGTCGACCTGGCAGGGAGGCGGTGCGGCCAGCGAGCCTGGTCTTCAGTTGTTCGTATGAAGACTCCTCGGCGAGAATCTCGTCCAGCCCGGACTGCTCGTCACGCAATGCCGACGGAAGAGCCCCACTCGGAGCCGAGGAGCCTGCCTCGGTACGCCGAGCCTCGTCCGGTCGCTCGCGCTGAGCCATGTGCGCCAGCGAATCGCGAATTTCGTCGACCGCGGACTCGAGCGCGGACAGCCTTTGTTCGGTC
>CAXMRU010000292.1:0-4475 GCA_964195715.1 Akkermansiaceae bacterium
GAAGCCCAAGGCGGAGTCGAGTTCAACCTGCTCCTGGGGGCGTCGCTTCTGATGCTCGTGTTCGGCGGTCCGGGATTAGCTGCCCTGGACGCGCGTAAGTAGGGAATCGCGCGTGTAGCAGGTTGCTGAAGAAGTACAGCCTGCTAAGATCCGGAGGCCCGGACTTCGGCGAGCCGGGCCAGCCCCCACGCGGCGTGCTCCCGCACGACCGGCGAGACCTCGTCGAGGCAGCGCATAAGTGCCGGCAAGGCGCGCGGGTCACCGCTGTTCCCGAGACCGACGCACAGGTTCCGTAGCAATCCCTCCCGTCCGGGCCGAGCGAGCGCGGTCTCGCGATAGCGCGACCGGAATTCCTCGTCCGATAGATCCAGGAGCTCTTCGATCCAGCTCACCATCGTCGACGGTGGAACCGGACCCCCCCACCCCATGGCGTGGCCTGCCAGCCCGCCAGCGGGCACGCCATCATTCCACGGACACACTTCCTGGCATATGTCGCACCCGAACACCCGGTTCCCGATCGCGGGCCGCAGGGCCTCGGGGATCGATCCGCGCAGCTCGATAGTCAGGTACGAGATGCACAGCCGCGCGTCGAGCTCACGGGGACCGGTAATGGCACGCGTAGGACACGCTTCGATACACCGTGAGCAGGTACCGCAGCGATCGGCCTCGAACGGCGGATCGGGGGGAATCTCGGCCGTCGTGAGCACCTCACCAATCAGCGACCACGACCCGAGCGCCGGGTGGATCAGCATCGTGTTTTTCCCGATCCAGCCGAGGCCCGCGCGCTGGGCGTGCTCACGCTCCATGACCGGCCCGTAGTCCACGTATGGCCGGGTCTCGGCGGAGGGAAACCGCTCGCGGATCACGCCTTCCAGATGAGCCAGGCGCTCCTCGAACACGCGGTGATAGTCACGTCCCGCCGCGTATCGCGCGATCGTCGCCCGCGCCGGCGATCCGGGAGCAGTCTCGTCGCCCGCCTCGAGGTCGGGCGCCCTCGCGTAGCCGAGTGTCGCCACCACGAGTGTGCGGCCGCCGGGGAGTGCCTCACTCGGATCGAGCCGACGCCGGACGGCGTCTTCACGGGCCATCCAGGCCATCTCACCGTGGCGGCCCTGGCCAAGCCACTCCAGGTACGCTGAGGTGTGTGGTGGAGCAGTCGCCGGCGCGAACCCTACCTGGAGGAAGCCGAGACGGAGCGCTGCCGCCCGGAGGCTCTCGCGCGCTTCGATCGCCGGGTCGGCTCGTCGTCGCTTGGAAGACACCGTGATTCCAGTTCGTTCACTAGCAGGCTGCTCTAAGCCTGGAAACTCTCCGCGCTCGGGCACAGATCGCGCAGCTCGCAGCCGGCGCAGTCAGGCTTTCGGGCGTGACAGCGCTGCCTGCCATGCAGCGTCATCCGCCATGGAAACGGGTGCCAGTCCTCCGGAGACAGCACTTCCATGAGATCTCGCTCCACCTTGACCGGATCCGTCTCGGCGGTGAGCCCTAGACGACCGGCTACCCGCTTCACGTGCGTGTCGACGACCACGCCCTCGTATCTGCCGAACGCATTGCTCAGAACTACGTTCGCGGTCTTTCGGGCCACACCGGGCAGCGCCGTCAGCTGGTCCATCGTATCCGGCACGCGACCGCCGGGCTCGGCCACCACCATCTGTGCCATGCCCTGGATGTTCTTCGCCTTGTTCCGGTAGAAGCCCGTAGAGTGAATCAGCTCTTCCAGCTCCTCCCGATCGGCGTTCGCGTAGTCGTCCGCCGTCGGGTAGCGGCGAAACAGGGCCGGCGTTACCTGGTTCACCCTCACGTCCGTGCACTGAGCGGACAGAATCGTCGCGACGAGCAGCTCCAGGGGAGTCGTCCAGTCCAGGCTCACCGTGAGATCCGGGTATCGGTCTGCCAGGAACGGTTTCAGCGCCAGCGCTCGCTCGCGTCGCCTCTTCAAGGAATCACCTCTGGTTCCGGCCATCAGACTTTCTCCTCCGTCCGGCCGTCAGCGCGGCGGCTGCCGGCACGCGCGACCCACTCCAGGACGTCGTCCGAGGTGAGAGCTCCGAGGACCTCCCCCTCGCGCACTACCATCATGCGATCGTAGTTGCCGCCGCGCAGCGCCAGGACGATCTCGACGAGGGGACGCTCGACTTCGACGGCCGGAACCTCCTCGAGCGGGCGCATCAGATCCAGCACCGTAATGGTCGCGCGTTCGTCGAGCGACAGGCCTGATACATCCGCCACCGCGATCACCCCGACCAGACTCCGGCCCCTGATCACAGGGAAAGCCGTTGCCGGGAAGCGCAGGAAGTACCTTTCGACCAGCTCCTCCGCACTCAGGTCGGCCTGGACGAAAACCGGTGGAGCTTCGACGACTCTGCCGACGGCAACCCCTTCCAGGGAATGCTTGAGCTCGTTCTGGCGCCCGGCCGACGTAGCGGCGCTCGTGAGGAACCAACCGAGCATGATGCCCCACACTCCGGACAGCTGAACCCCGGTCAGAAGCAGATAGGACCCGAAGGCGATGAGTAGCCAGCCGAATCCGAGTCCCACCCGGGTCGCCCAGCGTGTGGCCAGGTAGTCGTCGCCCGTGATCTTCCACAGGATCGATCTCAGCACCCGCCCGCCGTCGAGCGGAAACGCGGGCACCATGTTGAAAACGGCGAGCACCAGGTTGAGCATGCCCACAGTACCGGCAACGACAGCCGAGGGAGGCGCATCCAGCACGAAAAACAATCGCGCCAGGAACGTGAAGGCGCCGGCCAGTGCCAGGCTGCTGAGCGGACCGACGATCGTGAGCAGGAACTCGTCGAGCGCGCTCTCTGGCTCCTGCCGCATCTCGGCCACGCCGCCGAAGATGAACAACGTGATGCCTTCGACGACGATACCACGGGATCTCGCGACCACCGAGTGCGCCAACTCGTGCAGGAGGACCGAGAGGAACAGCAGGAGGGCCCCTGAAAGACCCATCACGAAGTATGTGATGCGGGATTGGCCCGGCAAATCAGCGGGAAACTGCCAGGAGCCGAACGTCCACGTGACCAGGACCAGGACCACGAACCACGAGTAGTCGATCCGGATGGGGAAGCCGAGAAGGCGCCCGGCACGGATTCCTCCCAGCCTCACGGCGACGATCCTCGCGCGGCGCTCACGCTGGCGCCACCGGGAGTGCCCTCCGGTCCATCTCCCACAGCTCGAGTTGCGCCCGCCGCGTGAACCGGTTCCACCAGGGCCGGCGGCGCTCGATGATCACCCATACACGGCCACCCGCAAGATTCCGCACCCGGGACCACATGAGCGACGCTTCGACCGGAATGCGCAGGGTCCAATCGGTGCCGCGCCACGTGAACGTCGCCAGGCGTTCGGTTCGGCCCAGTACCACATCGATGAATGTCTCGCCCTCGAGTCGGACGTGTCCCTCTTCGTCCGCGGGCAGGAAGCGGTGGAAGAACGGATCGAACTCGAGACCCGACAGACGACGGTAGTTCTGGTCCACTGCCCAGTCGAATACGTCGAGGCCCTCCTCGTCCGCCGCAACCTCCCGGTGGTGCAGCAGCTCGTGGAGCATCGTTTCCCACAGTTCCGACTTCCACTCGAATCGGAGATCCCCGACCTCCAGCTCGCCGAACGAGCCGAAGTACAGGACGATCTCCGATCGCGTGTCACCCGGGCCTCCTGTCGCGTCGGACCACTGATCGGTGACGCACTCGCCCAGGGTCCAGATGCCGGGAAGGTGCGGGTGACCCTTCGCTTCACGCTCCACGGTGACGCCCGAGACACCTCTACGAAACACTGCGGGGATCTCGTCGTACATGCGACCGGACAGCTCGCGGAATGTTTCGTAGTTCACTCATCCGCCCCGGCAACGGTGTGGTAGCGACCGCCAAAGTGGATCAACGGGGCGGCATCGGGCCGCTCCACACTGCCCGCCGAGACCCGCCCGATGAAGATGGTGTGGTCGCCCGCGTCAACGTACCGCTCGACATCGCACTCGAGCCACGCCAGCACATCGGGCAGGATAGGGGACCCGTCCGGCGCCGCACTCCACTCCACCCCTTCGAACTTATGTTCTCCGGATCCGGCGAACCGGTCGGATGCGGATGCGTCGCCCGAGTGCAGGAAATTGAGGGCGTAGCGGCCGGAAGCGCGAATCGCACCTGGCGTATGCGCCTTTCTTTCGACACAGACCAGCACGAGCGGCGGGTCGAGAGACACCGAGCAGACCGCGGTGGCCGTGAAGCCGTGCGGCTCGTGACCCACACCGAGCGCCGTCACGACCGTGACGCCGCCGGCCAGGCGGCCCATCACCTCTCTGAACACCGGTGGTGTCACCTGCATCGCTGCCCCGCCTTCCTCAGGGAACGAGCTCCGGCTGCGGATCCTCGAGCTCGACGACCCACAGGCCCGAGCTGAAGTCCGAGACGAAGATGCTGCCCTTGTGCGGTTGTGGTCCCCAGGTGTCCGTCTTGTTGGGGGTATGGCCCTCGGTA
>CAXMRU010000293.1:0-2711 GCA_964195715.1 Akkermansiaceae bacterium
GCAGTACTCAACACAGGGGAGGACTCAATGAGCGAAATGAGACAGACAGCAGGGAAGGCGGGGGTAGCGCTTTCGCTGACGCTACTGCTCGCGGCGTGCAGTGGGATCTCCACGTCCACGGACTACGATCCGGCGGCGAACTTCAGCTCGTATGGCACCTACAGCTGGGTGGAGACCGAGGGCACGTCGACGGACGATCTCACCGACGCACGTGTCACGAGCGCCGTCGACGCGACGCTGGCGGCGAAGGGGCTGAGCAAGGTGAGCTCCGGCGGCGACCTGGCGGTCGGATACCAGGTCACGACGGCGGAGCGAAGCACGTACAACACCGTCAGCACGGGCTGGGGCGGCGGATACCGATACGGTTGGGGCGGCGCCGGCATGGGCATGACCACAACGACCGAACAGAACTACACCGAGGGCACGGTCATCCTGGCGATGTTCGATCAGGGAACGCAGAGCCTGGTGTGGAAGGGAACAGCCTCTGGCACGCTCAATCCCGGCGCGAGCCCGGACGACAGGGCCAAGAACATCCAGAGCGCGATCGACAAGATGCTCAAGGACTTCCCGCCGGGAAGCTGAGCGATGCAGAGTCGCATCCTGGGTTGTGGAGCGGCGCTGCTGTTGATCGGCCTCGCCGCTCCTCTTCACGGGCAGGAATCAGAGGACGACGAGGAAGAGCACCGCAACGCCGTCGAGCTGTTCCTCGGCGGTGTTACCGAGACCAGTGAGTCGGCGACCGGTTTCGGAGCTGGGCTCGGCTACGTGCGCCGGCTCTCCTCGCTCTGGGGCCTGGGTGTCGCCGGCGAGCTCTCGACCACGGATGTCGAGCGTGCGTGGTTATTGAACGTCCCCATCTATTTCTACCCCGCGGGGGGCCTGGGCCTGAAGGCCGGACCGGTCCTCGAGGTTTCCGACGAGGCGTCGGAGGACGGTGAGGATAGCGAACGAGCCACCAACTTCGGCGTGCGGTTCGGGGCCGCGTGGGAGTTCGAGGTCGGCGAGAGCTTCACGCTGTCGCCGGAGGTCAACCTGGACCTCGTCGACGGGAGCGTCACCTGGGTGTACGTTCTGTCTTTCGGAGTGGGCTTCTGAGGGTTGACACAAGGGAAAGAGGAAGTGGAAGGCATATGCGAACTTCGATGAAGGAGCATACGGCAAGGTTCGCGAAGCTGGCCCTCGCCGGTGCCGCGGCAGTCCTGCTCGCGGCAGCCCCCGCACTGGCCCAGGGTGAGGATGAAGCCGAGGACGCCAGGGCCCTCGCGAAGAAATCGCAGAACCCGATCGCCAACATCTACAGCCTTCCGCTGCAGAACAACACGTCGTTCAACGTCGGCCCCAACGAGGCGACGAACAACACGCTGAACATCCAGCCGGTGCTCCCCTTCCCGGTCGGCAAGTTCAACCTCATCAACCGGTTCATCCTGCCCGTGCAGTGGCAGGGAGAGGTCGTTGAAGGAGTTGGGAGTGAGTCTGGGTTGGGAGACCTCACGTATCAAGGCTTCTTGTCTCCGGCAAAACTGAGCGCTGTCACCTGGGGCCTCGGTCCGGCGCTCATCGTTCCGACCGCCACGGACGATCGACTGGGCAGCGGCAAGTGGTCCGCCGGACCAGCGTTCATCGTACTCACGACGCCCGGAAGTTGGGTCATCGGAGCGATCGTGCAGAACACATGGTCGTTCGCCGGCGATGACGAACGGTCCGACGTCAACCTCTTCTTTTCGCAGTATTTCGTGAACTACAACCTCAAGAAGGGCTGGTATCTTTCGTCCGCACCGATCATCACGGCGAACTGGGAGGCGGACAGCGGAGACCAGTGGACAGTTCCTCTCGGGGGAGGAGCCGGCAAGCTGCATCATATCGGCAAGCTCCCGATGGACTTCCAGGTCCAGGCGTTCTATAACGTGGTGAAGCCAGAATTCGGAGCGGACTGGAGCCTCCGGGTGCAGGCCAAGGCCCTGTTTCTTAAGTAGCGTGTCAGATCGGCTTGCCCGATCTCAGGTCCGGGTCGCAGTGTCGCGGGCAGCAAACGAGGATCTCGCGGTCAGTTTCGGTGTGGGAATCATCTTGAGGCGAGGTCGAACATGGGCAAGGTCAACCGATTCGTGGCGCTCGCGAGCACAGCCGGTCTCCTGTCGGCGACCGCGCTGCACGGACAGACGCTTCCACCGGATGAAGGCGGGTTGGTCACGTCGCTCGGCCAATGGCTCCGCCGCGTGATGAAGGATGCCTTGTAGACACGGAGGAGTCCGTTTCCGCCGGCCTCTGATCCGTCTCCCGCGCTGGGACGGCGCCGGGCGGGCTGTTCTGCATCTGTTTGCCGCAACGCTGGCGCTGATTCTCCTTCTGGCGCTTCCGATGCGCGCCAGCGCTCAGGACGCGAGCGGCCAGGTATGGGGCGACCTGAGGTTGCTGTTTCCGCAGAAGAACGACGATTGGCTCTTATACGTAGACGTCGGGCCCAAGCTGCAGGTCAGTGGGGACGAGCGGTGGGCGAAGATCGTGATCGACCCGGCTGCCGAGTACTCCGCCCTGGACCTGGTCGATCTACTCGGTGACCTCTCCGTCAGCTATACGGTCCAGAATGACGATGTCGAGACACTGGAGCTGGTGCCACGCATCGGCGCCAGGCTGCACCTCATTTCCGATATTCGGGATGTTCGACCGGCCGGCCGGTTCGCCAAGCGCGTGGGGCTCGGCACAGAGGTTCG
>CAXMRU010000294.1:0-6895 GCA_964195715.1 Akkermansiaceae bacterium
CTGCCCAGGGAGGTCGCGGCGATGCACCCACCCATCAGGTACGCGGGAACGAGAAGTGCCGCTGCGGGTCGGCTGCGGATGCGATCCGGAACCGTCTGATCGTGCGTCAGCGTCTCGAGAAAGCTCGGAGCATAGCGGAAGCGGTGGACGGGAATCTCCGATGGCTCCATCCGCGGTCCGCCCCGATACGCAGGCGCGAGCACGCTCGCGCCAATACCGGCCTCGCGCTGCCGTCGGACGAGCTCCACCAGCCAGGGCGTGATGGCGTCGGAAGCGGTCCGAGGAAATGCGGTCGCAACGTGCACGACCCTCATTGAGGCACCGGTGCGGCAGCCGTGCGCGACACAGGGAGCATTCGCAGAAGAGCGGTTCCCTCCTCCCCACCGATCAAGTTCACGACCTCGAACCGGTCCAGGTTCTCCGCTATCGCCGGCACCAGGTACATCCGGGTAGTCGCGCTGAGACGATCGACGAGCACGTAGTCGGCACCCATTTCCTCGAGTCCCCCGATCACGACGTCAGCATCCCGGGAATACCTGTACAGATCGCCCTGGCGCCGGGAAAACAGGAAAAAGGTGGCCGGGCTCCGATTGGCAATCACCGAACGTGGCGGCGTGTTCTCGGCAGCCCAACGGGCCATCGCGTAGAACTCGGCGTACTGTGGCCGGTCGCACGGCTCACCGCCCCGGTACGCGACCTGGCACGCGACTCGGCCAGGGATCAGGGCTCCCGAGGTGACCAGGGCCACGGTCGTGAGACCGCCGCCGAGAACGGCGATGAAAGCGTAGCCCGCCCGCGCTCCCAGCCGCTCCACGAGGGCCAGGGAGCCCGTTACGCCAAACACGATCAGCAGGGAGAGGACGGGAATCAGGAACCGGCGATCCGTCCACACCGGCGGCCACACGAGGATGAGTCCGATGTAGAGTGCGAGCAGCACGTGCGAGAGCGTCAGGCGGTCGACAGCCGACCGCAGCCAGCCCGTCAGCGCGAGAGCGCTGAGGAGGATGCCGGACGCCGCCGTCACAAACACCGTTCCCCGGCGCAGGGTCGGAAGCCCGAACGATCCGGGGAATTCCGAGCTCACGTAGCGCCACAAGTTCTGTGCGGCCCGTACCGGGAAGTCAGCGATGCGCACCGTGCCGGCGGCTGGCACATACGGGTTTTCCTGTATCAGCTGCTGCAGATAGCCGGGCTGCGATGGTTGAGCCAGATGCTGGTAGAACGCCCAGCCGACCACGCAAGTGGCCGCTACGAGTAGAGCCGCGACGCTCGCCCGCCGGTCCTTCGACAGCAGCGTCCACACGACAAGAGCGAGCAGCACCGACAGCCCTGCCGTACGCGTGACGAAGGCCCCGGCAGCCGCTGCGAGAGCCAGTACTCCCACTCGGCGGTCATCCAGCGTAGCCACGACCACGGCCAGCAGGAAAAATGTGAAGGACGCCTCGGTCAGGACCCTGTGTGAGAAATCCAGCAGGACGGGAGTGACCGCAAACAGACCGGCCGCGACGAGCGAGGCCCGGCGATCGACGAACGACCGTGCGATCCGGTACGTGAGCCACACGGCTCCCGCGGTGAACACGAGGGAAATCGACTTGAATAGCTGTAGGCCGCCGAACCAGCCGGCGACAGCCAGGATCAGGGGGTAGCCCGGAGGAAACTTCGCGTGCAGAGGGGAGCCGGGCAGTTGTATGTCCCGGAACCCCGTCAGGGTTCGGAGAGACTCGCCCAGGACCATGTAGTGGCCAGCATCCGCCCCGGGAAAAAGCGTCGGCTCGAACATCAGCACGGCCAGCGAAATGTGAACGGCTACCAGCGCCAGGATTCCGTAGTCCCATCCGCCACCGTGCCCATCGAGGGCAGCCGGCCCGGAGTCTGTCGACGCCGAATCGCTGCCCGCACCCATACTACGCCGGGTCACCTTCCGATCTCTCGGCGGAGATCCTCGACCTCGGCCCTGAGTCCCGCGATAAGCTCCGCCAGCAGGCCAGCCACGAACAGCAGACCGCCGAGGAGCACGAGAAAGACGACGAGGGTTAGAAGTGGACGAAATCCGGTATCGAGAACGAAGCGCAGGAAGAGTGCTACCAGACCCACCAGCACGCCGAGACCCATCATGACAATTCCCGTGAGGCCAAAGAAGAGCATGGGCTTTCGGCTGAACACGAGCTGGAACCAGACGGAAACCAGGTCGAGCAACCCCACCACCACCCTGCCCTGCCCACTGTACTTCGATTCGCCACGTCTGCGGGGGAGAAGACGGATATCGATCTCGCCGATGCGGAAGCCCCGGTCGTGGGCGAGCACGACGAGGTATCGATGCCAGTCCTCTCGAAGGTGAATCTCGTCAACAACCTCACGCCTGAACGCCTTCATTGAGTTCAGGTCCCCCACGGGCACGCGAAAGATCGCGCGCGAAAGGCCGTTGTAGATCCCGGACACCAGTCG
Source organism: Akkermansiaceae bacterium (assembly GCA_964195715.1). Lineage (GTDB taxonomy): Bacteria > Gemmatimonadota > Gemmatimonadetes > Palauibacterales > Palauibacteraceae > Benthicola. The sequence continues at coordinate 2,446 of CAXMRU010000294.1, forward strand.
CTTTGGATAATCTCCGATCTTCCGACCCGCCACGACGTCAAACCCCTCGTCCAGTGAATCGAGGAACCTCGGGATCTCGTCCGTCGAGTGCTGCAGATCTGCATCGAACAGCACGAAGCGCGGAGCGTCGCTGGCCCTCGCGGCCGTCACCAGGGCCGCCGTCTTCCCCCTGTTGGTCCTGTGGCGGAGCAAAGTCGTCTGCGCCTCAACACCAGCGGCCCTGGCGGCCTCAATCGCCCGCTCGAACGTGCCGTCCGTCGAGCCGTCGTCGACGAGCACGATTTCCCCGTCCAGCCCGGAGCGGTCGAATGTCCCGGCCAGCTCCAGGAACAAGTCGGGCATGTTCTCCGCCTCGTTGAAGGCGGGAATGATCACTGCGAAGCGTCTGGAGGCCGGAGGAAGGGGATCGGCTGATGGAAGGTCCGATTCGCTCATACTCGCTTGCGCATCCGTGCCGAGAGAATTCCGAGTTGATCACGGTACTTGGCCACCGTGCGCCGCGCGATCTGTACACCTTCTGCCTTGAGCACGTCGACGATCGCCTGGTCCGTGAGGGGTTTCTTCGAATCTTCGTCCATTACGAGCTTCTGGATCCGTGCGCGGATCCCCCTGGCGGACACATCTTCGCCGTAGTCGGTCGACAACCCGGACGAGAAGAAGAACTTCAGAGGCAGGACTCCACGGGGTGTCTGGACGAACTTGTCGTTGGTCACGCGGGACACCGTCGACTCGTGCATGTCGATGTGCTCCGCGACCTCACGCAGTGTCAGCGGCCGCAGATACTCCACGCCCTTCTCCAAGAACTCACGCTGGCGATCGATGATGAAGGCCATGACCTTGAGCATCGTCTGTCGTCTCTGCTCGATAGCCTGGATCATCCACTGGGCGCTGTTGAGTTTCTTCTGGATGAACGCCTTGTTCTCGCCCTGAAACTGGTTCCGGTTCTGCGCGACTTCCCTGTAGGAGCGGGACAGCTTCAGACGAGGCAACGAAGAGTCGTTGTGAAACACGAAGTACTCGCCATCCACGTACTCCATGACGAGGTCCGGGATGATATAATTCTCGCTCATGTCAGCGTACTTCAGGCCAGGCTTGGGGTCCAACTTGGCGATCGAATCCGCCGCGCTCTGCACATCCCGGGGCGAGATCCCGTGCTCCTTCGAGAGTTCGCTCCACCTGTGATTGACGAGTTGATCGAAGTGGTCGTGGATGATACGGAAAGCGAGCGTGTCGTCTTCACCCCGATCGCGCAGCTGAATCAGCAGGGTCTCCCTGAGGTCCCGGGCCCCGACGCCGGAGGGATAGAAGCCCTGGACAACCTCCAGCACGGCCTCCGCCTCCTCTAGCGTGAACGGCTCCATCTCCGACCACAGCTCGGGCTCGCTCTCAGCCAGCCACGTGTTCGCCGATTCGACGACTTCCTCGAGGCTGCAGGCGAGGAAGCCCTCTCGGTCAACGTTGCCGATGACCTCCTCGCCCAGAGCCAGATCCCTGGGCCCGAGCTTCAGCAGGTGCAGTTGTTCCCGCAGGTGCTCCCACAGATCCGGCGGTGAGTCCGGCGTGGGCATGTAGTGTTCTTTGTCTTCATACTGGCTACGGCGCCCGCCCGCGTCGAAACCGTTGAGAAGGATCTCTTCCCAGTCGATCTCGTCTTCGTCCTCCTCTTCTTCCGCCTTCTCCTCCACGTCCTCGTCCTCGGAGGTTTCGGAGAATTCGAGAAATGGATTGACCAGGACTTCCAGCTTGAGGTGCGCCTGCAGGTCGAGGAGGGGCATATACAACAGATCCATCGCCTGATAGAGCCGAGGATTGATCTTCAGCTCCTGCCGCATTCCAAGGCTTTGCGAGAGCCCAAGCCTGAACTTGGCCATGTTCTACCTGGCGACTCCGTTCAATTCCGGTTCGGCGGCCCGCAGGCCGTGCTAGACATAAGATAGCGACGTGAGATCGTACGGCACACCCCTTGCATGGGGACGTGCCGCGCGACCGGTCCAGCGTGGAGAAGCTGGTCCCTCAGCGACCAGCTAGAGCTCGAAGTCGAGCCCCAGATACATCTTGCGTGCTTCAGGGTCTTCGACCAGGGTCTGTGCAGGTCCCTCGATGTGGATTCGCCCGTTGAACATCAGGTAAGCGCGGTCGGTGATCGACAGTGTTTCCCGCACGTTGTGGTCCGTGATCAGAACCCCGAGGCCACGCTCGCGCAGCTCCGCCACGATCCGCTGAATGTCGTCCACGGCTATCGGATCGACACCCGCGAAGGGTTCGTCCAGCAGCATGAACTTGGGCCGAGTCACCAGGGCGCGCGTGATCTCGAGCCTCCGTCGCTCTCCCCCGGACAGCGAGTCGGCTTTGCTCTTCCTGAGGTGGCCCATCGACAACTCCCCGAGAAGCTCGTCCAGCCGCCGATTACGCTCAGCACGCGTCATGTCGAGCGTCTGAAGGATCGCCATCACGTTCTGCTCCACCGTCATTCGACGGAATATCGAGGGCTCCTGCGAAAGGTAGCCGATCCCGGCCCGCGCTCTTCGATACATCGGAATTCGGGTCAACTCCTGCTCGTCCAGGTAGACCCGGCCCGCGTTGGCGCTCAGGAGTCCGACGATCATATAGAACGTGGTGGTCTTCCCCGCCCCGTTGGGTCCGAGGAGGCCCACGATCTCTCCCTGGCGAACCTCGAGGTCCACCCCGTCCACCACTCGCCGCTTCCCGAACGTCTTCACCAGACCCTCGGCCCGAAGTACACTCTGTCCGCTCACCTTTCCCCTCCTTCCGCCGCAGGCTCGAGGTATATGCCTATGGCATCTCTCGCGATGACCTCGGCCGGCTCGCCCTCCTTGAACAGGACCTCGATCCAGTTTCCAAGCAGATAGTTGCGCGACGGTGCTTCCGATCGCGTCGAGTCCCTTACGGAGGCGTAAAACGAACGTGCGTTGCCAAGTGCTGTCAGACGCTCCGGAGTGGGGGACACCTCGGAGGGAGGCAACAGGGAATCACCCGGAGCGGCCGTGAAGAAGGCCCGGATGGTGTCTCCGGTCAGCCAGTTGGAGCCCGGGTCGAGGCCCCGCTCCGCCTCTACCAGCGGGCCCCCATCCAGGTACGGGGCCGTCTCGCCCGAGGCGGCCTGTCCCACCGACGCGATGGAATCCAGCCGACCGGCGGTGAGAGAGAACTCGATCGAGTCGCCCGCGAGCTGGAAGGTGCCTGACGCCGCGATCGACCGTCCATCCCCGAAGGCCCAAAGCCGCTCGACTTCCCCGCCGATGATCTCGGCCGTCACGATGTCCGACTGCAGCTCGAAGTCCTGTCCCGTGGCCGTGGCATCTCCAAACGCGCGGACCTCGCGTAGCTCGTCCTCTGCGAATCCGACGAGCACGCTGTCGCCGGTCAGGTCGAACCCCTCGCCCCGAATCACCGGGCGGCCATACAGCACGCCGAGTCCGTTGGAATCAAACCGCACGCTTTCAGCTGTCGCGTCCAGATCGGATCTGTGGATCTCGACGTTTCCTCGGGCGAAGGCTCTCTCTTCCCCCTGGAACTCGGCCACGTCCGAGTCGACGAGGAACGGCTCGCTGCCCGGCCCACCGGTCGGAAGCGTCATGTGCGGTCGACCCATAGCCACGGTGCGACTGCCCCGAAAAGGAGTGCGAAGAAACTCCACCCGAGGCCCCTCGAGCGTGGCGCCAGTTTCCAGCCGCTCGAGCCTCACGTCCCCCTCGGCAATGACCCGGTCTGCCACTGCGTAGTAAGTCACGCGGTCGGCGTCCAGGACGCGCGTCGTGTCCCGGTAGCGTACGGATCCCACCATGAGGGCTTCTGCAAGATGCTCGAGATGGACGGCGCTGTCTCCCGTCATCTTAGCGTCGCCGCACCGGCCGATCACCAGACCTCCACCCAAGTGCATAGCGTACCGGCCCTCAGCGCCCGGAATGGCCAGCATGTTGCTTCGCGGTTCCGCGTCCGAGCCGGCCTCCGCCATGACGGTGACACGAAGCTGACAGCTTGGCGTGCCCTGGGCGTTCGACGAGTTGGGGCAGAGGACCAGGAGAGTCGAAAGGCCCACCGCACGGAGGCAGCTCCGGCGAGTCAACAGCACCGCTGTAGGGGGACCGTTCATCATTGCGGCGAGTCGCCTCGAACCGCGCTCGCGTCGCCCTCCGAGACGAAGCTGGGGTTCAGGCTCTGGACGTTCTCGAGCTGAGCGTCGCTGACGAAACTATCGCCCCGCATCTCGAGGCCTGGACGATACAGCACGAACGCCGTGTCACCATACAGAGAGTCAGGGGCCGCGAGGTAGCGCAGACGCTCCGTCACCAGACGCTTGGCTCCGACGGCCGCCGTGACCTCGACTGAGCCCCTCACCTCCACGTCGCCCGTCTCGAAGTCGTACTCACCTTCCCGGCCCGTCAGAACGCCTTGTTCGGTGCCCGTCTCCCCAAAGAACGTGAGGACC
>CAXMRU010000295.1:0-36786 GCA_964195715.1 Akkermansiaceae bacterium
TATCGGCGGCAAGTTGCTTGACGAGACGCAGCAGGACTTCCGGATCGAGTACATCACCGGTCACCTCGCCAGTGGACCGGATGAGCAGCTCCCGGTGTGCCGCCGTCTCGAATCCCCGCGCTTCCAGTCGGTCACTCGTTGCCGCCATGTCGGAGGCAATGCCATCGATTCGCGCCTCGGTGGCAGTGAGCATCAGCCTCAGATCCCGGATTTGGGAGGCCGGAGCCTCACTGCGCTCGGCGATGCGACGTAGCTCCCGCAGCCTGTCGCGCTCGGCCACGGCGATCTGCAGCCGACCTACCTCATTCTCGGCGCTGGCGACCAGCAGTCGGTCATAGCTCGCCCACCCGTCCGACACGTCCAGCCTGAGGGAGTCGGCGGCGCTCAGAGCCCACTCCTTGTACCGCACCAGCGTGTCTCCCCACGCCTTAACGTCCCGGATCTCGGACTCAAGCGGACCGATCCGGTCCGGGGACGCCGAGGAACGCTGCCGCCTGAGTTCCTCGAAGTCCTGGACGGTCGCCTCGAAGGAGCGGTCGATGAGGTCGAGGTGCACGATCATGTAACCGCGCAGGAAAGCCCCGACCGAGTCGGCCGGCAGGCTGTCCGGGCTGACCTGGCCCATAAGATGGGACAGGCTTCGCAGGACGTGCTGCATCTGTCCGACATGCCCGAGCGCTCGAACGCGAAGGAAACTGATGTCCGCATCAGGATCGACCTGCTGAATTGCCCGTATGGCATCGATGCTGTCGGACGTCATCCCGAGCGTGTCCAGCATGGCACGCGCTCGATCCGCGGCGCTCGGCAGGGAATCACTGCGCAGGACGATGTCCGCAACCGCCTGCTCCACGGCGGTCGAATCAGTCTCCTGCCCGTACGCGCGCGGCTGCGGAGCCGATACCGTGAACGCGAGCAGAAATGCAAGGACGGGTGAACGGGCCCTCACCCGACGAACGAGGCCCGGAACGAGCGATTTGGCAGACACTATGCGTGCCATCCTTCCCTCACCCGAGGTGGAGCGGGTAGTTGAGCATCGCGATCACTCCGCCGAAGAACAGCAAAGAGCCGACGACAAGGAGTCCCATACGCACATTGCGGTCGGTGAACTTCTGTTCGATTCCTCCGAAGAACAGGACCGATGCGAAGATCACCGTGAGGAGCACGAACCGGTCACCGTTCTCGTCCGCCTGTCGTGCCTCCGCCCACTTCGTCTCCGACTCGACGGCGGCCCGCGCGGCCAGGGTGTCCTCGGCGACCTGGTACTCGTCCATCGCGAAGGGGTGAGGTGGCGCGTCCGGATTCGTTCGTGGTTCCGTTGCCAGCCACGCGTCGACCGCCACACCGAGGTTGGGCGGAAAGCGCTCTGCGTAGAAATCCGTCAGGCTCTCGTTGTCCGTGGCGAGCCCCCCAATCCACTCCATGAACACCGCGACGTCGAGACTTCTCTTCTGGGCCGCCAGGGCGGAGTGGAGATCCGCTTCGCGACCGGCTCGCTGCGACTCGCCGAGCAGGAAGGCCTGCTCGCCTCCCCACTCAGCCGACTGATACGCGCACCACGCCGTGGCCACCGTGGCGATCGACATCAGGGCGGCGGCGCACATCTCGAGGATGCGGTCCCGTCGGGGAATCCCTTGCATCATGACGCCTGACAGGTCGCTGAAGAACCCTGTTTCACATCAGTATTCGACACGGTCATCTCTGGCCGACCAGGCTCGGAAAGGCTCATCCGCTCCCTCGATCTCGAGTTGAACGATCGGATACCTGCGCTCCTCCACCGGCATGCAGAATTCTTCATAAATGTGATGGTCGTCGAAGCCGGCGGCTCGGGCCACCTCTCGTCCGTTGGCGTAGTAGACCGCCTTCGGCCTCGCCCAGTAGACGGCCCCGAGGCACATTGGGCACGGCTCGCTACTGGCGTAGATATCACAGCCCTCGAGCTGGAACGTGCCCAGGATACGACACGCCTTGCGGATCGCCTCTACTTCGGCGTGCGCAGTCGGATCGTTGTTCCGGGTCACACGATTGGCCGCGCGCACGATGACATCGCCATCGCGGACGACCACGGCGCCGAACGGACCGCCCCCGCTCTCGACGCTGTCCGCGGCTACCCGAATCGCCTCGCGAAGATAATCTTCTCTGGTTCCGCCACTCATTCGGCGTCTCCTGTAGTCAGGCCATGCGTGCCCGAGCCAAGCTAAGGACGGGGCCACCGAGGAACCAGCACGACCGGCAGTACGCATTCCTTGTTGCCCGGCGAGCATTCATCGCACACACTTGTCTGATTCGGCCGCGGCTCAGCCGCGGGCAGGGCACACACGCAGGAGGGCTGACGTGAAGCGCGTCGAGGGCCTCTCCAAACTCACCGGGCGGGAACTGTACGTCGACGATCTGTCGGTGGACGGCTGTCTGTGGGGTGCCACCGTGCGAAGCCCTTTCCCACGCGGTCGAATCCGGAGCATCCGCTTCGGTGATTCGGTGGACTGGTCCGAGTTCACGGTCGTCGATCACCGGGACATCCCCGGCTCGAACTCCGTGTTCCTGATCGAGGAAGACCAGCCCGTCCTCGCCGCCGATCGAGTCCGGCACCTGCACGAACCGGTGCTGCTGCTCGCCCACCCGGATCGGGAGTCGCTCCGGCGAGCGGTCGCCGCAATCGATATCGAGGTCGATTCAGAGCCGCCCGTCCTCGATTTCCGGATTTCTCCTCGCCCGGATCAGATCCAGTACGGTAACGATAACGTCCTGAAGCATCTCCGGATCGAGAAGGGCGAGGTCGAGCGCGCTCTCGCTACAGCCCCGCACATGATCGAGGGCGTGTACGAGACGGGCGCCCAGGAGCATGTGTACCTGGAGACGCAGGGCATGGTCGCCTGGGAGGAGGACGGCGTCATCACGGTCACGGGCTCGATGCAATGCCCGTACTACATTGTCGACGCGTTCAAGCATGCACTGGACCGTCCGGAGGACCGGATTCGAATCATCCAGTCGGCAACGGGCGGGGGATTCGGAGGCAAGGAGGAATTCCCGTCCGGCATCGCTCTGCACGCGGCCCTGCTCGCACTCAAAGCGGGACGGCCCGTGAAGCTGATCTACGAACGGTCGGAGGACATGGCCGTTTCCACGAAACGGCACCCGTCGCGCGTACGGCACCGTACCGGCGTGGACGCTGACGGACGACTGCTCGCGCAGGACATCGAGGTCGTCCTCGACGGCGGGGCATACGTCACCCTGTCGCCGGTCGTGCTCAGCCGCTCGATCATCCACGCAGCGGGGCCCTACGCGTGTGAGAATGTGCGCATCGACGGGCGCGCGATGCTCACGAACTCGCCTCCGTTCGGGGCTTTCCGGGGCTTCGGGGCTCCCCAGGGCCTGTTCGCCTGCGAGCGGCACATGGACCGCATTGCCGCGAGGCTCGGGATCGACCCCGTGGAGCTGCGACGGATCAATCTGATTCGCGAAGGTGATTCGACTGCGACCGGGCAGGTCATCCGTGACGGAGCGGACCGGGTGGGGATCATGGAGCGGGCACTCGAGCTGTCGGGATTCGACGAACGGCGGGCCGAGCATTCCGTGTTCAACGCTACGGATCAGACACGCAGGCGGGGCATCGGTCTCGCGACGTTTTTCCACGGGGCAGGCTTCACCGGATCGGGCGAGGTGTTCCTCGACTCCGAGGTCCACGTGGCCGGCCTGCCGGACGGACGTATCGAAGTGCGGACCGCCAACGTGGAGATGGGCCAGGGGGCACTGACCGTGTTCACGCAGCTGGCCGTGGACCGCCTGGGCGTTGCGCCGGAGTCCGTGGTGATCGCCCCTGCGGACACGTCCATTGTCCCCAACAGCGGTCCGACCGTGGCCTCGCGAACGGCCATGGTGGTGGGTGGTCTCGTGGAACGCGCCTGCGACGACCTGAGAGAGACGGTCGGCCTCGGAGCGGATGCGGACGGAGTAGCTCTGACCGCGGCGATCCGTGCGTGGCACGCCGCTCACCCGGGAGAGGAATTGCTCGGCCGGGCCCGCTACCGGCAGCCGGAGCACATCGAGTGGGACGACGAGTCGTACCGGGGCGACGCATACGGAGCCTTCGCCTGGGGGGCCTACGTGGCCGATGTCGAAGTGGACCTGCGCACTTTCGCCGTGACCGTCAGGGACTTCGTCGCCGTCCAGGAGATCGGGCGTGTGCTCAACGAGACCCTGGCGCGTGGGCAGATCCAGGGCGGCGTCGTCCAGGCCCTCGGATGGGCGCTGCTGGAGGAGTGCAAGTGGCGCGACGGCGCTCTCGAGAACGCGCAGCTCACGAACTACATCATTCCGACGACCCGAGACGTGCCGCCGATTCGCGTCGAGTTTCTGGAGGCCCCGTATCCGCACGGCGCCGGGGGAGCCAAGGGAATCGGCGAGCTCCCGTTCGACGGCGTGGCGCCGGCCGTGGCGAACGCCCTGGCCGCTGCAGGGGCGGGTGATCCACGCGTCGTCCCCCTGACGCCCGAGCGTGTGATGGACCTCATCATGAGCTCCTCTCCGCGGGACGAAGATTCGCCATGAACGACGATCGGATGCTCGACATCCAGCTCACGCTGAATGGCAAGCGTATCAGCGTCCGAGTCGACGAAGGCGAGCGGCTTCTGGATCTGCTCAGGTACGGACTCGGCCTCACCGGCACCAAGGAGGGGTGCGGGGAAGGCGAATGCGGGGCGTGCACGGTCCTGCTGGACGGCCTGCCCGTGAACTCGTGCCTGATTCCCGCCTGGCAGGCACGCGACCGGGAGATCGAGACCGTGGAGGCCGTGCCCGAGACCGAACTGTCGTCCCTGCACGAGAGCGGGGCCACACAGTGCGGCGCCTGCACACCCGGGGTCGTCATGACGGCGTGGTGGGTTCGACGGAACCGTGACGTGACCGAGTCGCACACCCTGCGACAGTTGATGGCCGGGAATCTGTGCCGCTGCACCGGCTACGACGGGATCATCGAGGGGCTCGAGGCCTGGCTCGCTGAGACGAGCGGCGATCGGGAGGAGGTCTCGTGACCGTCCTGCTTCCCCGGGATCTCGCCGAAGCCCTCGACATGCGTGCGAGGCACCCGGAAGCGACCCCGATCGCGGGCGGCACGGACCTGTGCGTGCACTGGCCGCAACGCGTGGCCGACGAACCGCGCCCGCGCATGTGGCTGGACCTGTCCAGCGTGGATGAGCTCAGGAGCCGCCGGTGGACGGAGGACGAGCTGACCCTCGGGGCGCGCGCGACGTATTGGGACGTGATCCAGGACCGGCGGGCCGCAGCGGAGCTCCCGTTGCTGGTCGACGCGGCCGAGCGGGTGGGGGCCGTCCAGATCCAGACTCGCGGCACGTGGGGCGGCAACATCGTCAATGCTTCGCCAGCCGCGGACGGCGTGCCCGTGCTCATGGCGTACGACGCGATTCTCGTTCTCCGCTCGCGTGAGCAAACGGTCGAGATCCCCCTGTCCGATTTCTACCTGGGATACAAGGAGATGCGGATCCAGCCGGATCAGCTCCTGATAGAGATCCGGATTCCGCGCGGACAGTACGATTTCCAGTGGTTCGAGAAGGTCGGCTCACGATCCGCACAGGCCATCACGAAAGTCGGAGTGGCGGTCACGCGGCGCGGCGGCGAGTGGCGTGTCGTGGCCAACAGCGTCGCCCCCACGGTCTGCCGGTGCCGCGCCGTGGAAGCTCTCCTGGCATCGGGCGACACCGTCTCCCGACCGGACGATCTGTTGGCCGCGCTGGACGACGACGTGTCGCCGATCGACGACGTTCGCTCGACGGCCCGATACAGACGGCAGGTCCTCGCCCGCGTGCTGTACTTTGGGCTGCGGGACGAGTGTCCATCTTTCACCTGAGCCGGCGGAGCCCATGCCCGATTTGTCATTCACCCTGAACGGCCGTTCCGTGGACGTGGCGTACGAGGAAGGGATGAACCTCCTCGACGTGCTCAGGGACGAATGTGGTGTCACTTCGCCCAAGGACGGTTGCGCCCCGCAGGGTGCGTGCGGCTGCTGCACGGTCATGGTGGACGGCAGGGCCGTCCTGAGTTGTCTTCGGAAGCCGGAGTCAGCAGAGGGAAAGGCCGTCACGACGCTCGAGGGAATCTCGGCGGACAAGCGGCGGGTGCTGGCCGAGTCGTTCGTGCGGGAAGGCGGGCTTCAGTGCGGATACTGCACCCCGGGAATCGCAGCCCGTGCGGCGTCACTTCTCGACCGCAATCCGAACGTGACCGAGGACCAGGTGAGGAAGGCGCTCACCGGTCACCTGTGCCGCTGCACTGGCTACCAGCGGATCGTGGACGCGATCCTCACGGCGGCGGACGCGTGGGAGGAAGGGGAGCTGTCCGGAGGAGACGGGCCGCGGCGCCCGGATCTGTTCGGGGCCTCCCGCGGACTGGACCGACAGTCGAGCGGCGACGGCGAGGGAATCGGAGGAAACGGCTCTCGCTACAGGGGAGGAGAGCACACGCTGGGCGACAAGCCGTACGTGGCCGACATGACCCTCGAGGGCATGTTGCACGGGGCCGTGGCCCTCAGCCCTCATCCGCGCGCCCGCGTCCTAGAGATCGACGCTGCGGCCATCCTGAACATTCCGGGAGTCGAGCGCGTCCTGACGGCGGAGGACGTGATCGGCGAGCGCTTCGTCGGCCTGATCCGCAAGGACTGGCCGGTGTTCGTGGCCGTGGGCGAGACTACCCGGTGCGTGGGAGACGTCGTCGCCCTCGTGCTGGCGGACACCCGGTTCCACGCCCTGCGAGCCGCGGAGGCGCTGGAAGCGGCGATACGGTACGACGTCCTCGAACCGGTGACTGACCCGGTTCGGGCGCTCGACCCGGAAGCGCCCGCGGTGCACGAGGGTGGAAACCTGCTGGAAACCTGCGCGTACTCGCGTGGCGACGTGGACGCCGCGCTCGCTGCCTCCGCGCACGTCGTCGAACGGTCGTTCGTCACGCAGCGGATCGAGCACGCGTTCCTCGAGCCCGAGGCCTGCCTCGCGGTGCCTGTCGGTACGGGCGGCACCTTCGGACCGAGCGAAGGCGCTCGCCTCAAGGTCTACACCCAGGGACAGGGCGTGCACGACGACCAGGCGCAGATCGCGTCCGTGCTCGGCCTCGACCCACCCGCCGTCGAAGTCGAGCTCGTCAGCAACGGAGGCGCATTCGGCGGCAAGGAGGATCTCTCCATCCAGGCGCAGCCGGCCCTCGCCGCCGTACTCACCGGTCGGCCCGTCCGCACGATTCTCACGCGAGAGCAATCCCTGCGACTGCATCCCAAGCGACATCCGATCACCCTGCACTACACGGCCGGCGCCGATGCCGAGGGACGCCTGACGGCCGTCCGAGCCCGGATCATGGGCGACACCGGTGCTTACGCCTCGGTGGGCATGAAAGTGCTCGAACGCGCGGCCGGACATTCGTGCGGACCCTACCGCGTTCCAGCAGTCGACATCGAGGCGAAGACGGTGTACACGAACAACCCGCCGTGCGGCGCGATGCGCGGGTTCGGGGCCAATCAGGCCTCGTTCGCCATCGAAGGGGTGATGGATCTGCTGGCCGGGAAAGTCGGGATCGACGGATACGACATCCGCGAGCGCAACGTCCTCGCGCCGGGCGACCGATTCGCCACCGGTCAGGTGATGATGGAGAGCTGCGGGATCCGGCAGACGCTGGAGGCGGTGCGTGACGTATATAAACAGGCCCGGTACGCTGGGATCGGGTGCGGTATCAAGAACACCGGGATCGGAAACGGGATGGACGACTCGGGCAGGGTGCTTCTGCGGGTACTCGACGACGGCCGCCTCGAGATCCTGACCGGATACACCGAGATGGGCCAGGGCCTGTTCACCATCCTGCGCCAGGTCGTTCACCACGAGACCGGCCTGCCGGTAGACCTCATGGACGTACGCACGGCCAGTGACCCGCGTGTCGTGTGCGGTATGACCACTGCGTCACGCGCCACGGCTCTCCTCACGGCCGCCGGACGGATCGCCTCCGAGAAGCTCGCCGCAGATCTGCCGGGTGGCGTTGAATCCCTGCGGGACCTGGCGGGACGCGAGTACCACGGCGAGTACGTGTGCGATTTCACCACGAAGCCAGGCGCTGACGTGCCGGACCCGATCACGCACATGACGTTCAGTTACGCCACGCAGGTAGTCATCCTGGACGACGACGGCCGGCTCGAGAGAGTCGTCGCGGCACACGACGTGGGGCGTGCCATCAATCCCATCCTGTGCGCAGGGCAGATCGAGGGCGGCGTGCACATGGGGCTCGGCTACGCCCTTTCCGAGGACTTCCCGTGCACGGACGGCGTGCCCGACTCATTGCTCCTCAAGGACCTGGGCATCCTCAAGGCGAGGGACACGCCCGAGATCGAAGTAATCCTCGTCGAGGTGCCGGACGAGGTCGGCGGCTATGGATCCAAAGGTGTCGGGGAGATCGGCCTCGTTCCGACGGCCGGGGCGGTGGGCGGGGCATTGCACGCGTTCGACGGCAAACGGCGTTTCGCGCTCCCGATGACGGATGCGCCGGCTGCCCGACCTTCAGTGCCGAAGTCGCGGCGCGAGGTCCCGGCGTGAGTACCGGGTCGTTGCGGCCGCTGGCGTTCGTCGCACTCGCGTTCTCGGTCGCGTCAGGCGGCTGTGGTGACGACCCGCTGGGCCCGGAGGCAACGGCACTGGCGAGCGCACGCGCCCGCTGGGAGGCGACCGGATTCACGGCCTATACCTACCAGTACCGGCTGGCCTGCTTCTGCCCGCCCCAGCTCCTCGAGACGGCCCGGGTAAGCGTTTCCGATGGGCACGTCACGGCGGTGTATCTCATCGACTCGGCGAGCCCGGCGCCACCGGAGACTCTCGGCATGTACGACACGATCGACGGCCTGTTCGATCGGCTCGAAGCCGACCTGGCCCGGGACCCGGTGCTGTTCGATGTGACGTACGACGAGGATGCCGGGTTCCCCACATCGGCCAGCGTGGACATATCGCGACAGATCGCGGACGAGGAGTACTCGTTCACCGCGTCCACACTCATCGCCGTGGTTCCGTGAGGCGATAATGGCCCATCTCTACCCCATCCCGTTTGCCGACCTGGCCCGCCGCATGTGCCGCGAGGCAGAGGTTTCCGGCGCCGTGTTCGATCTGCCGGAGCGGAAATGGTGGGTGCCGGACCCTGCGCTCGATCTATCGGCCGTCCACTTCTCCCGGCGCGCTTCCACCCCCGTCGGACCGGCGGCCGGTCCGCATACACAGCTCGCCCAGAACATCGTTCTCGCGTGGCTGGCGGGAGGTCGGATCATCGAGCTGAAGACCGTGCAGGTGAACGACCGTCTCGAGATTCCGAGACCCTGCATCCACGCGCCGAGCATAGGCTTCAACGTGGAATGGTCGCAGGAGCTACGCGTCAAGGAATCCCTCCGCGAGTACGCCAAGGCTGCCTACCTGATCGAGATCCTCAAGGCGACCCGCGCGTTCGGCCGGTTTCCGACCGACAGCGGCCTGGACACGGTGTTCGACATCAGCGTCGGCTATGACCTCGACGGAATCCGGAGTGACAAGGTCACGCGCTTCATCCAGGGGCTCCTGAACCCGGCTGCGCTGTACGAAGAGCTTCGGAGCGAGCTGACGGACGACCTCGCCGTGTACGCCGACCTCCAGCCCCCCGAACCGATCTCGGACTGCGTGACGCTCTCGACGTTCCACGGGTGCCCGGCCGACCAGATCGAGTCGATCGCGCGGTACCTGCTGGAGGAGCTGGGTCTCCACGTCATCATCAAGCTGAACCCGACGCTGTTCGGCTTCGAACCGGTTCGCGAGATCCTGATCGACCGGCTGGGTTACGACCACCTTGACCTGCGTAGCGAGGCGTTCGACGTCGACCTGCAGTACGACGACGGAATAGCGATTCTGCGCCGACTCAAGTCGGTAGCCGAGAGCCGCGGTTCCACGATCGGAGCCAAGTTCACGAACACCCTGGTCGTGCGGAACGACGACGGGCTGTTCCCGACACAGGCCGATCCCTGGATGTACGTGTCGGGACCGCCCCTGCACGTGATCTCGATGAATCTCATGCAGCGGTTCCGCGAGGACCTCGGGTTCGAGTTCCCCGTGTCCTTCTCGGCGGGGATCGACGTGAAGAACTTCCCGGCCGCGGTGGCGTGTGGGATGGTGCCGGTCACGACGTGCACCGATCTACTGAAGCAGGGCGGCTTCGGAAGACTCCCCGGATACCTCAAGGCTCTCGGCCGCGAGATGAAGAGGCTCGCCGTGTCCTCGCGCGAGGCATACGTCCTGGCCGCCCGGGGCCACGGGGCCGAGGCCCTCGGCGAGGCACTGTCGGAAGCCCTGCCCTCGGTGAGCCTCGATCGATTGGTGGCGCTCGCCGAATCAGATCCGGATACCCTCCCGGAGGCGATCCGAGAGGAGGCGCGCGACGCCGGCATCGACCCTGACGCCGCGGTGCTGGAAGCGACCCGCGTGGCAGGCCGCTTGAACGGGCGCGACATCGTGCCCCCGCTGACCACGGAGCGACGGTATCACGCCGAGGCCAACGCCAAACCGCCCCGCCGGATCGACAGCGTCCTCGACCTGTATGACTGCATCAATTGCGACCTGTGCGTCTCGGCGTGCCCGAACGACGCCATCTTCGCCTATGCTGCAGAGCCGCGGACCCTCGAAACGCACATCATCGGCGTGGGTCCGGGAGGCCTGTCGCTGACGCCTGGAGCGGGCTTCGCGATCGCCGAGGAGCATCAACTCGCGCTGTTCGAAGGCGCCTGCAACGAGTGCTCGAACTGCGAGGTATACTGCCCGGAGGACGGCGCGCCGTTCCGCGTGAAGGAGCGGTTGTTTCCGTCGGAGGAAACGTTCGCGGGCTCGCGGGACGATGGATTCTGGCGCTCGAATGGCACGCTGCACGCACGACTCGGGGGCCGTGTGATGCGCCTCGTGGTGGACGAGCCGGAGAACCGGGCAGCCCTCTACACCGGGGGCCTGCACCTGGAGCTTACGTGGAACCCGTTGCAGGTCGTCGGCGGATCGACGGAAACCGAGGCCCAGCCGATCGATACGGCTCGCCTGTGGCGCATGCGTACGGCGTGGGACTCGATATACGAGGGTGCCCGGTCGAATCCCGTGAATCCGGGCGGACGGTGAGGAAGCAGCGGTGAGGAAGCAGCGATGCGCAAGCGACTCGTGAACCTTCGCGTGCCTGCCGGTCACCCGTCATCCGGTGGACCGGACACGGAAACCAGGGACATCCTGATCGTCGGCGGTCGGATTGCGGACGTGACGCCTCCGTCCGACCGTCCCGCCGAAGCGGACGAGGAGCGAATCGACCTCGGAAACCAGCTTGTTCTTCCGGGGGCGATCGACGGCCACGTCCATTTCGACGACCCGGGTTTCACGCACCGCGAGGATTTCGCGACCGGAACGCGCGCGGCAGCAGCGGGAGGGGTCACGTGCGTCGTGGACATGCCCTGCACGTCGCTCCCACCCGTGACATCGCGGGCCAATCTGGAGTGCAAGCTCGCGGTCATCGAGCCGAAAGCGCACGTGGATTTCATGCTGTGGGGTGGTGTCTCAGCAAACGCGATGGGAGAGCCGGACTGGATCTCGAATCTCGAGGACGTGGTCGCCGAAGGCGTCGGCGCGATCAAGATTTACATGCTCAGCGGCATGGACACGTTCCGGGACCTGGACGTCCCCGACATGGAGGCGGTGCTTAGGGAGGCGCGTCGCCTGGGCGTGCCGGTGGGCGTGCACGCCGAAGACCGCGAGATGGTGCTGGGCCTCACGCAGGAATTGATGGCGGAAGGCCGCGACGCTCCGCTCGACTACGCGGCCTCACGACCGGCGGCGGGCGAGGTCTCCGCGGTGAAGACGCTGCGCGACCTGTGCCGGCGTACCGGAGCCCATGTGCACGTCGTGCACGTGGGCACGGGAAAGGTTCTCGACATCGTCATGGCCGCCCGCCAGGAGGGGCTATATCTGTCCGCGGAGACATGCCCGCACTTTCTCGAGTTCACAGAGGGCGATCTCCATGACATGGGCGCTCTCCTGAAGACGGCCCCGGTGGTGAAGACGGTAGCGGACCGCGACCGTCTGTGGGCCGGAGTCGCCAGTGGAGAGATCCAGCACGTGGCCACCGACCACGCGGCCGGACAGTGGCCGGCCGAGAAGCGCACCGGTTCGATCTGGACGGACTACGGGGGCGTGCCCGGCGTCGAGATCCTGCTCCCCTACATGTACTCGGAGGGCTACCGGAAAGGGCGAGTGAGCCTGAGCCGCATGGTGGAGGTCATCTCGTCGGCCCCGGCTGCCTTCTTCGGCATCGAGTCCCTGAAGGGCTGTATCGAGAAGGGGTTCGACGCCGACCTGGCAGTTATCGACGAAAATGAGTCGTGGACCGTATGCGCCGCCGACCTGCACAACCTGAACCGGTACACGCCGCACGACGGTCAGACTTTCGCGGGCCGCATCACGATGACGCTCGTGCGGGGGTGCGAGGCATACTGCCGGCACCCCGACGGCTCGGAAACCTTCGGACCGGTGGGACTCGGCCGGCGGGTACGGCGCGAGACGAGGGTAGCCGCGTGAGCCAGGTCACGATCCTCGGTAACGGCGACGTCCTCACCGGCTGGAATGACCCGACCGTCGTGCCGGGCGGCGCGGTCGCGTGGCGCGACGATCGGATCGTCGCCGTGGGCCCGGAACCGGAGATACGCTCCGCCCATCCCGATGCCACTTTCCTCGACGGCCGCGGAGGCCTCATCCTCCCTGGGCTCGTGAACCTGCACCACCACTTCTACTCGGCACTGGCACGCGGTCTCGACCCCGGCGTGCCGATGCGCGACTTCCCCGAGATCCTGGATCGACTGTGGTGGCGTCTCGACCGTGCGCTCGACCCGGACTCGGTTCGCATTTCAGCGTTGCTGTCCGCAGCCGACTGTGTGCGCTGGGGCTGCACCACGGTGTTCGACCATCATGCGTCGCCCTCATGCATCGAGGGCAGCCTGAACCTGCTGGCTGGAGCCATCGAGACGGCGGGAATCTCCGCCGTGCTGTGTTACGAAGTCACGGACAGGAACGGCCCGGAAGGCGCGGCCCGGGGAATCGCCGAGAACCTCAGCTTCCTGGAGGCTCGCGCCGCAGACGCAGGGATCCGGGGCGTGTTCGGGCTGCACGCCAGCTTCACGGTCTCCGAAGCCACGCTCGGCGCGGTCGCCAGCCAGCGTCCACCCGGCTCGGGCGTGCACATTCACGTCGCCGAGCACCCGGTCGACGTGGAGGCTTCCGTGCGTGAGTTCGGGGCGACTCCCATCGAACGCCTGGATCGCTGCGGACTGCTCGACGACCGTGCGCTGCTGGCACACGCCATTCACGTCACGGACGCCGACTACGACCGCGCGTCGGCAGCGGGAGCCACGCTCCTGCACAATCCTGAGTCCAACGCCAACAACGGCGTGGGCCGTCTCGACCTGCCCCGGGTGGCTCGGCACGGCTGCGCGATCGGTCTGGGCACGGACGGGATGTCGTCGGCCATGCTCAGGGCTCTCCGGTTCGCGTTCCTGGGACTGCGAGGCGGCTCGGAGGATCCGACGCTCGGGTTCGAGCACGTGCCGGGTCTCCTGGCGACCAATGCGAGAGTGGCGGGCCGGTTTCTGGGCGAGTCGCGCCTCGGCCAGCTGGAGCCCGGGGCGCCCGCCGACGTGATCGCGGTGGACGCCCCGCGGCCGACAACCCTCGACACCAACAACTGGTTCGGTCACCTCGCGTACGGGGCTTCGGAAGCCCCCGTGCGGCACACCGTGGCGCGCGGACGCGTTGTACTCGAAGACTTCGTCCACCAGACGATCGACCCTGCGGACGTGGCGCGAGAAGCCAGCCGCCTGGCTCCCGAGCTGTGGGATCGCTTTCATGAGCTGAAATGGAATACGCCTTATCTGGGGCCGGCCTCCGGGGCCGGCGAGGAGACCCCGAGATGAAAATCGTCAATACGGCGGTCCGCGAGCGCGCGATTGAGCGGTGCCGGGAGCGCGGAGTTGTGATCCCCACGTTCGCCCAGCAACGAGATCCGTCCACGGTCGACCCGGCGGTCATCCGGGCACTCGCCGACGTGGACATGCAGACGCCCGATCCGCTGAACCTGTTCCGCATCACGTGGCGAAACGATCCAGGCTCGGCAGGATTCGGCGCCGTGAACGCACTCGAGATCCCATCCGAGATCTCCGGGGTACCCGCCCGGATCGTGGGCCTCGTGGGTGAGCGTTTCCCGACCGGCTCTCATAAGGTGGGAGCGGCTTTCGGCTGCCTCGTCCCGCGACTCGTGTCCGGCGAGTTCGACCCCACGACGCACAGGGCGGTCTGGCCTTCCACAGGCAACTACTGCCGCGGAGGAGTGTTCGACAGCACACTTCTCGGATGTTCGTCCATCGCGATTCTCCCCGAGGAAATGAGCCGGGAGCGGTTCCTGTGGCTTGAGCGCATGGGAGCCGAGGTCATCGCGACCCCCGGGTGTGAGAGCAACGTCAAGGAGATCTTCGACGCTTGCTGGGAGATCCGCGCGTCCCGGCCCGAAGCCGTGATCTTCAATCAGTTCGATGAATTCGGGAACTACCTGTGGCACTATGGAGTCACCGGGCCGGCGGTCGAATCAGCGTTTACCCGAATCGCGGGCCCGTCTGACCGCCTGGCGGCGTGGGTGAGCGCCACCGGCTCGGCCGGCACGCTCGCGGCTGGGGACTATCTCAAGCAACGCTACGCCGGCTGCCGGATCGCGGCAGCGGAGGCGCTGCAGTGCCCCACCCTGCTGCAGACCGGATTCGGGGGGCACCGCATCGAGGGAATCGGCGACAAGCACGTCCCGTGGATCCACAACGTGCGCAACACGGACCTCGTGGCGGCGATCGACGACGAGGCGACGATGCGACTGCTCCGACTGTTCAACGAGCCGGCCGGCCGCGACGTCCTCGTGGGTCGCGGCGTGCCGGAAGACACCGTCCGGCAACTGCCTCTGCTCGGAATTTCGTCGATCGGCAACCTGCTGGCCGCGATCAAGACGGCACGCTGGTTCGATCTCGACGAGAACGACGTCCTGTTCACGTCGTTCACCGACTCTGTGGACCTGTACGGCACTCGCCTCGAGGAGCTTCGGCAACAACTGGGAGATTACGACGCCGTCTCGGCCGCCGTGGACTTCGAGCGGCGCCTCCTGGCCACGACCACCGACCACATGCGTGAGCTCACGTATCCCGAGCGCAAGGCGATCCATAACCTGAAGTACTTCACGTGGGTTGAGCAGCAGGGGCGCACGGTGGATGAGCTCGACGCGCTGTGGAGCCCGGCATTCTGGCTGGACCTGCAGGCTCAGCTCCCCGAGTGGGACGAGGCCATAACCCGGTTCAACGTAGAGACCGGGGCCCTCGAGGACCTGCGGAAGCGGACCGGGCACTAGCAGATCGCTGAATAACCGGGCTGTAGACATGATTGAGAGAGAGGGGCGTCCCGAATGACGAATAGAAGTGAAAGAGGGAGAGCCGCGCTGGCAGCGGCGGCCAGCCACGAGGACGAGATCGTCCGCTTCTTGCGCGAGATGATCGCGATTCCGGCCGCAAGCCTGAACGAGGGAGACAGGTGCCGCCGGGTGCTGGAGGAGTACGAGCGTCTCGGATTCGACGAGGCCCGCTTCGATCGCCTCGGCAACGTCGTGGCCCGCCTCGGAAACGGTCCGCTCAAGATCCTGATGGACGGCCACATCGACTGTGTGGGCGTGGGCGATCCGGACGCGTGGGACCACGACCCGTTCGAGGGCAAGCTGGAGAGCGGGAAGGTGTGGGGGCGCGGCGCGGTGGACGAACTTCCGGCGATCGCGTGCATGGCCTACGGTTTACGCATCGCACGTGAGCACGGACTGCCGGATGCGGTGACCGTATATCTCACGGCCTCGGTGATGGAAGAGGATTGCGACGGGTACTGCCTTCTCCACCTGATCGAGAAAGAGGGCATTCGACCGGACGTCGTGGTGATCGGCGAGCCGACCGACCTGGGCGTATACCGGGGGCAGCGCGGTCGGGTGGAGGCCGTGATCTCGGCACGCGGGGTATCCTCCCACGCCGCCCACCCCGAGGAAGGGGTCAACGCGCTCTACAAGCTCGCACCGGTACTCCAGGAACTCGAAGCGCTCAACGAACGCCTGCCTATGGACGACTTCCTCGGCAAGGGAACCGTGGTCGCTTCCTACCTCGAGTGTGACTCCGCATCTCTCAACGCCGTGCCGGCGGCGGCGCGTCTGTACGTCGATCGACGCCTGACGGCCGGCGAGACGCCGGAGGCCGCCCTGGCCGAGATACGGGCTCTTCCCGGCATCGGCGATTCCACGGTCGAGCTCCTCGAGTACGACGAGACCAGCTGGACCGGTGAGCGCGCTCGCCAGGACAAGATCTTCCCCGCCTGGGTCCTGCCCGAGGAGCATGTGCTCGTGCGCAGCCTGTCGGAAGTCGTGGCCTCCGTCACCGGCGCCCCGCCCCGGATCTCCCGATGGGGCTTCTCTACGAACGGTGTCGCGACCATGGGACGACACGGGATTCCCTCCGCCGGGTTCGCCCCCGGGCTGGAAGAGCTCTCGCACACGACGGAGGAATGGGTGGCCGTCGGGGACCTCGTGACCGCCACGGCAGCGTACAGCCTGATGCCCGAAGCCCTCGCGGTCCATGCCGACGAACTGAGCGGAGGTTGAGGATCATGTACACAGACATCGAGGCGGCCGGCCTGCAGGGAAGGAACTTCCTGTCCACGCAGGACTGGAGCGTGGACGAGCTCGAGACGCTGTTCTCTCTCTCCGCTCGACTGAAGGCGGACCGAACAGCGGGAGTACCGACCCGGCTGCTCGAGGACAAGACCCTGTACATGATCTTCTTTGACTCGTCCACTCGAACACGGACCTCGTTTGAGACCGGAGTGACGCAGCTCGGGGGCCACGGAATCTACCTGTCACCGGACCGGATGCAGATCAGCCACGGCGAGAACGCGCGGGACACGGCCAACGTCCTGTCGCGCTACGGCGAAGCGATCGCGATCAGGCACTGCGCCTTCGGCGAGGGAAACGCGTACCTGTCGGAAGTAGCCGAGCACGCTTCAGTTCCCGTGTTGAGCATGCAGTGCGACGTATACCACCCGTGTCAGATCCTAGCCGATTACTTGACGATCCGGGAGGAGTTCGGGGAAACAAGAGGCCTCAAGCTGGGAGTGGCCTGGACGAGCGCTCCGAATTACGTGCGGCCGATCTCGGTGCCACAGAGCCTCATCCTGATGATGCCCCGGTTCGGCATCGACGTGACGCTGGCCTACCCGCCCGAATTCAGGCTCCTCCCCGAGATCGAGGAGCAGGCGCGAGCCAACGCGGAGGCGGCGGGAGCGAGTTTCGAGATCACGCACCGTTTCGAGGACGCGTTCGAGGACGCGGACGTCGTGGTTCCGAAGTCGTGGGGTCCGCTGGTACATACCCGCGACCACGACGAGGGCATCCGTCTCATCGAGGCGTACCCGGAGTGGCGGTGCGACGCCGATCGAATGGCGCTCGGCAAGGAACATATGATCTACATGCACCCGCTTCCCGCCGACCGGGGCCGCGAGGTGACCGACGAAGTCATCGACGGACCTCAGTCGGTCGTGTACGACGAGGCGGAGAACCGACTCCACGTCCAGAAGGCCCTCATGGCCCTCACGATGTGAGCCGAGCTGCCACCACCTGAATCAGGAACGAGCACCCGATGGCCCACTTCCATCTCCGCTGCTCCGAGTGCCGGCTCGAGTATGACGAGGATCCGGCTCTCCTCGTGTGTCCGGCCTGCGCCGGGCTGCAGGAGGTCGGCGGATCCACGCGGGGCGTGCTCGAGATCGAATTGGAGCGCCTCCCGGACCGCTGGCCGGACGACGCCCCGTCGGACCCCCGGTTCCTCGCAGCGTTCTTGCCGGTGAAGGGCCCGGAGAGTTTCCCTGCTTTTCCGGCCGGCGACACACCGCTGCTGCCCACGCCGCGGCTGGCGGCGGACCTCGGCCTCACGAGACTGTGGGTCAAGGACGACACCCGGAATCCGAGCGGATCTACGAAGGACCGCGCATCTCTGCTCGTGGCGGCCAAGGCCGGTGAATACGGTCTCGACACGATCGCCGCGGCTTCCACCGGCAACGCGGGGACGGCCCTCGCGGCGGTCGGCGCGGCCGCGGGCCTCAAAACAGTGGTGTTCGTGCCGGCCTCGGCGCCGGAGGCGAAGCTCGTGCAGATGCTCTCCTACGGCGCGCGGGTGCTGCCGGTGGACGGCAGTTACGACGTGGCGTTCGAGCTGTGCCTCACGGCGTGCCGTGAGTTCGGGTGGTACAACCGGAACACGGCCCTGAACCCGTTCACCATCGAGGGCAAGAAGACGGCGGCGCTCGAGATCGCCCGGTCGCTGGCGCCTTCGGTCCCGGACGTCGTGGTCGTGCCTGTGGGTGACGGAGTCATCCTCTCGGGAGTCGCCAGGGGATTCGCCGACCTCGCGGCCACCGGGCTGATCGGCGCTGTGCCGCGTCTCATCGCCGTGCAGCCCGAGGGTTCGGCCGCGATCGCGCGAGCCTGGGCCGGCGGCGCGGACGACGCGGAGCCCGTCCCGGGGGCCCAAAGCGTCGCCGACAGTCTCACGGTCGAGGCGCCCCGCAACGCCCGTCTATGCCTCAGGCACATCCGGGAGAGCGAAGGCGGTGCCGTGACGGTGTCCGACGACGACATCCTCGCGGCGATCCCGCATCTGGCGTCCAGGTGCGGCGTGTTCGCCGAGCCTGCCGCCGCAGCGGCCCTCGCCGGGCTCGAAACGGCCCTGCGACTGGGAGTCGTTCACCGTTCGGAGTCGGTCGTCCTGCTGATCACGGGGAGTGGGCTGAAAGACGTGCCGGCCGCCGCGCGCGCCGTCGAGCGGCCGGATCCGATCCGGCCCGACCTGGAATCGGTCGCCCGGGCCCTGGCTCTCCAGGAGGTTGCTGAAGAAGTAAGGTGGCCGCGTTAGGAGCGCCGTACTCTACTGGCTTCCGGTCAGCCGAATCAGGAACTGCCAGGTCCCGTTTCTCACGTTGGCGTTCTTGACCGCATCGTTGAGGCCCCACGTATATCGGACGTCGAACACGATCATCTCACCGCCACCCACGTTGTAGGACAGGCCACCGCCGACCGGCAGCCCCCACTCGAACGTCGCCCCACCCAACGCCGTGTCCTTGCAGGATTCCTTCGATCCCCCGCCGAGCTTCACCTTGCAAGTCACGTTGTAGCCCGCCGCGATCCCACCGTAGGCCATCAGCCCCCACGTGCCTCCGAACGGAAGCAGGAGCTCGACAAGAAGCGGCGCCTCGATGTAATTGAGGTCCAGCTCCACCGATTCCGCGTCGCGCAGGCCTGTTCCCGTGAGTCCCTTGCCACCCTTCTGCGTGTAGTTGACCGCGAGGTTTAACGCCACGTTCTGAGTGATCAGCGTCTCGCCGAACGCCCCGACCAGGAAGCCCCACTTCGGGTCGCCACGGACCACGACGAAATCTCCGTACAGGTCGGAAGCCGTAGCGCCGAAGATCAGGCCCGACCGCTCCTGGGCCGCTGCCGGAGTGCAGACGATCGACACGAGCAGCGCCGCTGCCGCGAGCCTGCAGGGAAGGGACGGTACTTGCCTCAACGGACCTCCACTCGTCGGGAGACTGGCGGCCGTGCTACTGGCCGTGCTACTGGCAGGTCACAGTGAACGTCGTGCTCACCGTATCGGCCGCAGCAACGGTGACGGAGCGCGGATTGTCGCCTGCGACAGTACAGTTCGGAAGAACCTCGAGCAGCCGCACGGCGTGCGTCGTCGCGCTGAGCGCTGGGAACGTGACCTCGTCCGCAGGACCGATGGCGGATGAGCGCGTCCCGTCTACCGTCACCACGTACGCGCGGTCGATGTTCTCTCCCGAGGTGGTAGTTACGATCCGGAGGCCGCCGAAGTCCCGTCCGACCACCGAGATCTTGCCAGTCGGAACCTCCGACTGGACGCTCAGCGGGTCCTCGTACTCGAACACGCCCTCGACCTTGGGCACGAAGCGAAACCGCTGGCTGTTCTGAAGGTCGCCACTGAAGAAGGCGAACTGGGGGTCCGGCTCGGATGTGGACAGAACCGCGTGCTTCAGCGCGTCCCGATTTACCCACTCGATGGTGTCGCCGAGGACGACCTCGATACTGTCGCCACCGAGCGGCACTTCGAATCGATCGATCAGGATCTCGATCAGGAGGATCGTGCTCCGCAGAGAGAACTCGACGAACTCACCGTCGTCGCCGGCGACCGTCGCCGTCACCTCGATCTCTCCGAGAAGCGGTCCGGGCGTGACCGTGACCGAGGCAATTCCGTCGGCATCCGTAAAAGACGTCGGGTTCGAGAGCGTTGCGATGCCCTTCGTGATGGTCCAGTGCATCTCCACGCTTTCGACCGGCTGGATGTTCTGCGTGAACCGCACGCCGTCTACCAGACCCAAGTCCTGAGTCACCCGCACAACGAGGGGCTCGGGAAAGGCCTCCGACGTGCGCCCGTTCTGCAGGTCACCGAGAACGATCTCGAGATCCACGTCCGCCGCCGGGTCCGAGCCTCCACCCCCCACGCCGTAAATCGGGTCGTTGTCGTCACACCCCGCCACGGCGAGCAGCACGGCCACCGGCAGGGCGAGCAGAAGCGCGAGCAGCCGCCAGTTCCCGGTGAGGTTCACGACTCAGATCCAGCAGCGACCGGCTGGTCGGCAGCGGGCGCAGCGACGCTCATGCCTGCCGCGAACTCGACGATCGCACGAAGAACTTCGGCGGGAACACCTTGACCGGGATCGCACTGCAGCTCGGAGCGCTCGGTGCTCGGCGGCAACACTTCGACGAGGAGCCCGTGCGCCCCCGCGAGCAGCACCTTGCGGCTCGCCGCTTCCACCTTCGTCCAGTCACCCGTCGCGTGGGAAGGATCGCCGATCACAGGAAGCGGTGTCGCCCGGCGGACGGGACCGATCACCGCGAGGTCCAGCTCAGCGCTCGCCTCGCTCCACGACGCGGTGCGCCGCACGCCGCGCTCGCACAGCACGATGTCCAGATTGCCTTCGCGCGCCACGTACTCTGCCGCGCATAGCCACTCGTCCAGCGTGGCGCTGAATCCACGCTTCAGCAGGATGGGACGCCCCGACCGACCGGCCTCTATGAGGAGGGGGAAGTTCTGCATCGAGCGGGACCCGATCTGGAGCATGTCGGCCGTCTGGGCGACCCGCTCCACGAGCCTCGGATCCTGCACTTCGGTGACGATTCCGAGCCCGGTCTGTTCTCGCACGGCGGCGAGTATCTCGAGCCCCCGCTCGCCGAGGCCCTGAAACGAGTACGGGCTGGTTCGCGGTTTGAAAGCCCCGCCCCTGAGCAGGCCGCAGCCGGCCGCCCGGACGACGCGGGCCGCGCTCAGCGTCTGCTCGTAGGACTCCACGGCGCACGGACCCGCGATCACGACCGGTTGTTCGCCGCCGATGGTAACGCCCGCGACGATGACCGCGTGGGTCTCCGTCGGATCCATGTACTCGGGCCAATTGGACCGCAGGACGGTCAGGTCAGACTGGACGTCGCTCATTCCTCTTACTTGATCTCGTTCTCACAGGTTTGAACGCAGTCAAGAAAGATACACCAGGAGGCTGTGATGATCTAGGAATCGGCTCGCCGAATCTCGTCGGCGATCTCGCGGGCCAACGCCGCGACAGCCCGGCTTTGCGCACGAACCGAGGATGCGATCGACTCCTGATTCGCCGGCTCTTCAATCGAGAAGGAGCGCGAGCCCAGAGTCTCCCCGGTAGCGTCCCGAAGCTCCCAATTGCCTGCCAGTCGCACTGTACCGACATGGTCTCGCTCGAATCGCACGACGTCTACACCCACCGTGACGTCCGGGTGATCCGTGCGATACCACGGATGCAGGATGACCTGGTCCGTGCCGATCATGAACTCCATGTCACCCGCCAGGGCATAGCGAAACGCCTCTTCCAACGGCTCCGCCCACCGATCCGTTTCGGAATAACCGAGCTGATTGTCGGCCATCCGGGTCGCCATCCGCGTGCGGGTCAGATAGGAAGGAAACGTGATCGGCCCGACGCCGATCCGGATCTCCAGTGGCAGCCCCGCAGATCGGGCTGCTGTCGCGGGATCGTCGCCGACGAGGCCAGCGGCCGAGTACAGGCCGGAGTCCTCCTCAAGGCCCGACAGAACGTAGTATCGTGTCGGGTCCGGCTTCGGGCTCAGGAAGCACGCGGATACCAGACCGGCGGCGCACGCGACTCCGAGGAGCTGGGCGGCGCAATAGCGATTCATCAGTTCCCCTCCACTTTCTTGCCGCGCAGCAGGGCACTCGGGTTCTGCTGCAGGTAGTCGGCCAGCTCGGCGAACGCCGCTGCGGCGAGCGCGATTTCGGACAGGGACTTCTCCAGGTTCGTCAGGAGCGGCGAGCCAGGCTCGATCACCGCGCTCAGGTTCCTCAGAGTTCCCTCGAGCTGCTCGGCCGCAGCCTGCAGGTCCTCCGAGCTCGCGTCGATGCTCGGACGGAGCGACACCATAGTGGAGTCCGCGCTGGCCGCGAGATGCTGGAACGACTGCAAGGTGACCCGCATTTCAGCGAGAGTGCCCGGGATGTCGGCCAGGGCCTCCCGGGTGGCGCGGCTGGACGCCAGATCGCCGATCTCGTCTGCCGCTCCCGCGATCGACTCGACCAGCCCTTCCACGTCCAGGCTGGTCAGCTTGGCCATCAGGCCCTGGACATCCCGCTCCAGCCACTCCAGACCCGTGGAGATCGTGGGAAGCTCCATCGCGTCGACGTCCGGGTCATTCACCAGCTCTGCCGGGGAGCCCGGATGCACGGCGAGCGAGATATACTTGCGCCCCGTCAGGATGCTCTCCACGGAAAGCTCCGCCCGCATGCCACCCTCCACCATGGCCCTCACGGTCGCGGAATCACCCACGTCCGCCATGGTTCCCTCCTTGCGGAGCAGATCGCGATCCAGCTCGTAGAACACGGGAATCCGGAGGTTCTCCTCCCAATTCTCGAACTCCCGCGCCGTAATCAGCTGCTGATCCTCGGCCGCCCTCAGCCGAATCGCGGTCACCTGGCCGATACGCACCCCCATGAACTTGACGGGCGCGCCCAAAGCCAGGCCGTTGACCGAACCTTCGAACCACGAGATGTAAGCGACCGTGTCCTTGAACAGCTTCCCGCTCCCGAGGAGGATGATAGCCGCCACGGTGAGGCCTAGGCCTCCCAGTATGAAACCACCTACCAGGGTCGGGTTGGCACGTCTACTCATGCTCTGATTCTCCCCGGCGGAGGAACGCCCGCACTGCGGGGTCCTCTGAATGATCCCGCAGCTCGACCGGATGACCGCCGGCCGTCGCGCTCCGGGTATTGGTGTCCAGGAATATGCTGTTCGTGGCTATGGTGAAGATGCTCGGAAGCTCATGCGTGACCACTACAAACGTGGTCCCGAGGCTCTCCCGCAGCTCGAGGATCAGGTCGTCGAGCAGCCTCGAGCTGATCGGGTCGAGGCCTGCGGACG
Source organism: Akkermansiaceae bacterium (assembly GCA_964195715.1). GTDB lineage: Bacteria > Gemmatimonadota > Gemmatimonadetes > Palauibacterales > Palauibacteraceae > Benthicola. The sequence goes on from CAXMRU010000295.1 coordinate 23,598, forward strand.
GCTCGTCGACGAACAGGATATCCGGGTCGAGCGCCATGGCCCGGGCGAGCCCGGCTCGCTTGCGCATCCCGCCGCTGATCTCCGCCGGATAGTAGTCCTCGAAGCCACGCAGCCCCACCAGCGCCAGCTTCAGGGACGCCACCGCCCTGATTTCTCCGGCGCCGAGGCCCGTATACTGCTCCAGCGGGAGCGCGATGTTCTCCGCCAGCGTCATCGAGCTCCACAGCGCGCCGCCCTGGAACAACACGCCGAAGCCCCGCAGGAAGGTCTCGCGCTTTTCGTCAGTAGCCCGTGTGAAGCTCTCGCCGTTGTAGAAGATCTCCCCGGCAGCCGGCTCGAGCATGCCCAGAAGGTGGCGCATGAGCGTGCTCTTCCCGCACCCGCTTCCCCCCATGATGACGAAGACGTCGCCCCGGTTGACGTCGAAGTCGAGGTCGCGCATGACGACGAAATCGCCGAAGGCCATGGTCAGGCCACGGACGGAAATCAGGGCGCTCGGCGAAGAGGACGGATGGCCGTTCGAATTCGTCATCTCAGACCCCGAATACCCAGGAGATCACCTGTGCCAGGCCGCAGGCCACGATGATCGCGACGACTCCTTTGACCACCGCGCGTGTCGCGGCGTCACCCACGGCGGAAGCGCTGCTGCCGGCGTCCATCCCCTGCTTGCAGCCCGCGAGCGCCACGAGAAGCCCGTACACCGTGCCCTTCATCACGCCAGGAATGAAGTAGCTCATGCTGAGCGCCGAGAACGTCTGCTGCATGTACGCGCGCGGCGAAATGTCCAGCAGTCCCGTGCCCACCACGTAGCCACCGAGTATCCCCATCGCATCGGCATAGATCGTGAGGAGCGGCATCATTACCACGAGAGCCACGATCCTCGGCACCACCAGAAACTCCATGGGCGAGATTCCGGTCGTGCGCAGGGCGTCGATCTCCTCCGTGACCTTCATCGTGCCAAGCTGGGCTGCGAACGCCGCGCCACTGCGGCCGGCCACGACGATGGCGGTCATGAACGCGGCCATATCGCGGACCATGCCTACCGCCACGAGGTCCGCCACGTAGATGGCCGCGCCGAACTGCTGCAGCTGCACGGCGCCGACGAAGGCCAGGATCAAGCCGAACAGGAAGCTGACGAGCGATACGATGCCGAGCGCGTCGGCTCCCGTCTGCTGAATCAGGAGGCGCAGGTCCGAGCGGCGGTAGCTCGCCTTGCCACGCAGAAAACGACCGAATGCCAGGGTCGCCTGCCCGAGAAAGGAGAGCTCGTCGATTGCGCCATCCCAGACGCTGAAGCCATAACGGCCGACCCTGGCGAGCCACGATTCGGGCGCCTTGTCGACGTGTGCGCCCTCGCGCTCGGGGACGGCACGCGCCAGTTCGACCAGTCGCCGCACGCCATCCGGAAGGCCCTCCCGCTCGACCGGGATGCCTCGCTCGTCCGCGGCGTCCTCCACCCCCTGAAGAAACGTGAGAACGGCGCTGTCCCAGCCCCCAAGCTCCTCCGTTTCATACCGCACACCCGTCGGAGGTGGCGAGGCGTCGAGTGCGGCCTCGACCGCCGTCGTGCCAGGCAGGTGGGCCTGGAGCTGCCATGTCCCTCCCAGGCCCACGATCAGAGCGTCGCCGGCACGCTCGAGTGAGACTTTCGCCCCGTCCGGTAGAGAGACCCTCTCGGACATGGTCAGGCGTCGCTCCCCGGAACATCGTCCCCGGCGTCCGGTGATCCGACATCGGTCGCGCCCCCGTCCGCCCCCTTCATCCTGGGCCTCGAGTCCGACCCCGGCGCAACGACCACGGGAATCCCCGCCACCGTCTCGGTAAGCGGCATCTCCACGAGCGGCAGGTACTCGGAGAACATCTCGCCGTAAATCTCCCACACGGTGACCCACAGCGCTGCCACGATCGGGCCGATGATGATGCCCGCTGCGCCGAACAGGATGAGCCCGCCGAGCGTGCTGAGGAGAACGAGCAGGTCCGACATCTGAGTGTCCCGGCCCACGAGGCGGGGCCGCAACACGTTGTCCACCATGCCCACGATGACGGCGCACCACGCCCCGAGTCCGATCGCGGCCCCCGTGTGACCCAGCGCCAGCAGGTAGATCACCGCGGGCACCCACACGAGGGCGGTCCCGATTCCAGGGATGATCGACATGATCATCATCACGACGGACCAGAATGCCCATCCTTTGATGCCGACGATCCAGAACGCGACCCCGGCCAGCCCACCCTGAACCACTCCGATCACCAGGGTTCCCTTGATCGTGGCGCGAGCGACGGACACGAACTTCGCGACGAGCCGGGTTTCGGCCTCCGATGCCAGGGGAATGTAGTAGAGCACCTTGGCCAGGTACTCCTTCCCATGGACCAGGAAGAAGAACATGGCGTACAGCATGACGAACAGGTGGAAGAAGAACACCGCCGTCCCGCGGCTCGCCGCGGCTACCGAGGTCACCAGGAAAGTCCCGACGCGGCCCGCGAACTCCGCCACCTTCACCGAGATCAGGTCCTGATACGGCTGAATGGTCTCCCAGAACGGAATCCGCTGGAGCAGTCGGTCGAGCTCTTGCGGCTGCGACATCTCGCGCTCGACGAAGGGCCCCACGGACGCGCTTACCTCGACGGCCTGCGCTACGACGATCCCGAGAAACGCCATGATCGGCACGATGAGCACGACCACGAAGAAGAGGACCGTGAGCACGGCCGACGTGTTCTTGTGGCCACCGATACGGCGCGTGATGCGACCATACAGTCCGTACATCATCCCGCTGAACACTGCCGCCATGAATACACTCTGGAGGAAGCTCCGGATCATCCAGAAGAATATGGCGGTGATCGACAGGGCGAGGACGATGAGGAAGATCCTCTCGAACTTCTTGCTGTCTTCCAGGCCTGCCATTGGTGATCTCCGAACCGGGAAAGGGAATTCCGACACGGAAAGGTCGCGCCCTTCGTATCGGTTTCGCAATCCCGAGCGGCGCTTTTCTTTCCGCCGCGGCTCCATTATCGTCCCGGACCGCCGGCGACAGGGTACGCCAGCCGTGCGGCGGATCGAAACGAGGCGATCCGCATCCCGAGCACAACAGGAGACATCCAGCACATGGATCCGAACACCGGCCAGCCGCGCGACACCTGGGGCTCCAAAGCCGCATTCATCTTCGCGGCGGCGGGCAGCGCGATCGGACTCGGAAACATCTGGGGATTCCCCACCGTTGCCGGACAAAACGGCGGGGCGGCCTTCCTGTTGATCTACCTGGCCGCCGTCGCGTTCATCGGGGCCCCGGTGATGCTCTCCGAGCTGATCGTAGGAAGGCGCACGCAGAGGAACCCGGTGGGAGCGTTCAAGGCACTCGTTCCGGGCACGGCGTGGGTGGTCGTGGGCGGGCTCGGCGTGCTCACGGGCCTCGTGATCCTGAGCTTCTATTCCGTGATCGCCGGGTGGTCGCTCTCCTATATCTTCAAGACACTCGCCGGCACGTTCCAGGCGGGCACGGACACCGAGGCGATCTTCAACGATCTGGCAGGCCGCGCCACGCCGGCGATCTTCTGGCACCTGCTGTTCATGATACTCACCATCTACGTCGTGCTGGGCGGGATCCGGGATGGGATCGAACGGTGGACCAAGGTGCTGATGCCCATGCTGTTCGCAATTCTCGTCCTCCTGGCAGTACGGGCCGTCACGCTGTCGGGCGCTGAAGCCGGCCTGTCGTTCTACCTGAAGCCGGACTTCAGCAAGGTCACGGGCACAGTGGTGCTCTCGGCCATCGGGCAGGCGTTCTTCAGCCTGAGCCTCGGCATGGGTGCCATGATCACGTACGGCTCGTACGTGTCCAAGCGGGACGACCTCGTTTCCTCTGCCGGTTGGGTCGTGCTCGCGGACACGACGATCGCGATCCTGGCAGGGCTGATCATCTTCCCCACCCTGTTCCACGCGGGCCTCGAACCCGGGACAGGCGGACCGGGAATGGTCTTCGTGGTCCTGACGTCGCTGCTCTCCTCGATTCCGCCCGCTCCGTACGGCGGCATCATCTTCGGCACCGGGTTCTTCCTGCTGCTCGCGATCGCGGCGCTCACGTCCAGCGTGTCGCTCCTCGAGGTCGTCATTTCGTGGGCGGTGGACGAGAGAGAGATGTCACGCCGCAAGGCGGCCATCACGTTCGGCTCGATGGCATTCGTGCTGGGCATTCCGAGCGCCCTGGCAAACGGCGCGGTTTCGTGGCTCTCGGACATGCCCGGGATCGGCATGGACTTCCTGAGCTTCCTGTTCATGCTGTTCGGACAGTACTCACTCGTGATCGGGGCGCTGCTGATCAGCCTGTTTGTCGGCTGGGTATGGGGCGTGAAGGCGGCAGGAGTAGAGGTGCAGGAGAACGACGGGAAATTCCCGCTGGGGCGCACGTGGGCATTCCTGATCCGGTTCGTGGCCCCGGCCGCCATCGTGGCGATCCTCGTGAAGATGGTGGTGGACCTGGTCTGAACCGCCGGTCAGGCCTCTACTTTCCAGGTCCGGCCGCCGTACAGTAGCTCGGCCAGGCCCCGACCCTCCGATTCAGGCTCGACCTGGGCGAGCACCTGCTCGTCGAACGTCGGGGCTGGATCCCGGTACAGAACCCCGATCGCCATCGGGAAATCGGGAGGCTCGAGCGCCGCGAGCATCGTCGCCAGCGTGCGGTTGGTCTCGTCGTGCTCCAGGACGTCCGCCTCCGTGCCTCCGTCCTCGCCGAGGTGCACGACCTCCAGCTTCCACGTGTCGGGGTTCAGCCTCAGCCCACGATTCCGCTCGGCACCGAACAGGAGGGGCTGACCGTGCTCGACGAGGACCTGGTTGTCTTTCGCGACGTCCCTGTCGGTGAAATCCGCGAACGTCGCGTCGTTGAACACGAGGCAGTTCTGGAAGATCTCGACGAACGACGTGCCCCGGTTACCGTGCGCCTGCTTCAGCACTTCGACCAGGTGAGCCAGGTTGATGTCGATCGAGCGCGCGACGAAGCGTGCCCCCACCCCGAGAGCCATGGTGGCGGGGCTGATCGGGTTGGAGACGGAGCCGCGCGGAGTCGTCGGCGACAGTGTGCCCCGCTTGGAGGTCGGCGACACCTGCCCTTTCGTCAGTCCATAGATCTCGTTGTTGAACAGCAGGATGTTCAGATCGATGTTGCGGCGGAGAGTGTGCACCAGGTGGTTGCCGCCTATGCTGAGCCCGTCTCCGTCCCCCGTGATCACCCACACGTCGAGGTCAGGGTTTGCGAGCTTGGTTCCCGTCGCCACGGCCGGCGCCCGCCCGTGAATCGTGTGGAAGCCGTACGTCGCCATGTAGTAAGGGAAACGTGACGAACACCCGATACCGGAGATGAACACGCTCTTCTCGCGGGGCACCTGGAGGTCGGCAAGCGTCTTCTGGATCGCCTTGAGGATCGCGTAGTCACCGCATCCGGGACACCACCTCACTTCCTGGTCGGATGCGAAGTCCTTCGGTTTGAGCTGGGGCAGTACGCTGTGGCTCATTCGTTTCCTCTCAATCTTCCAGCATGCGGCCGATAGCGGCTTCGACGTCCGCGATCCGGAACGGTCGGCCAGCCACCCGATTCAGCCCCTCCGCGGGCAACAGATATGTGCTTCGCAGCATGGCCAGCAGCTGGCCGGTATTGAGCTCGGGCACGAGCACTCGCTCGAAACGGCCCAACAGGTCGCCCAGGTTCCTCGGGAACGGCGACAGGTAGCGAAGGTGGATGTGCGAGGCATCCAGTCCGTTCGCCCTCGCGCACTCAACCGCCTTGAACAGGGAACCGTATGTCGATCCCCACCCGACGACGGCGAGGGGCCCCGCATCCGGTCCCAGCTCTACCTCCTGCTCAGGGATGTCGTCCGCGATCCCGGAGATCTTGCTCGTCCGCAGGCGCGTCATCTCTTCGTGGTTGTCCGGGTCGTACGAAATGTTGCCGGTGGTCGAGTCCCGCTCGAGCCCCCCGATTCGATGCTCCAGGCCCGGCGTGCCGGGCACAGCCCACGGCCGGGCCAGCGTTTCCGAGGCTCGCTGGTACGGTCGGAAGCCCTCCGGGTCCGTGCGAAATTCAACAGGAAAGTCCTCGAGCAAGTCGAGGTCGGGGATGAGCCACGGCTCGGCCGCGTTCGCCAGGTACGCGTCGGTAAGCACGAACACGGGCGTCATGTACCGGGTGGCAAGCCGAACGGCCTCTCTGCCCACGTGGAAGCAATCGGCCGGAGTCGACGGAGCGATCACGACGAGGGGCGTATCGGAATTCCGTCCGTACACGGCCTGGAAGAGGTCCGCCTGTTCGGTCTTCGTCGGCAGTCCCGTCGAGGGCCCTCCACGCTGCGAGTTCACGATCACCAGCGGAAGCTCGGTGGCCACGGCGAGACCTATCGCCTCAGTCTTGAGCGCGATTCCGGGACCCGAGCTGGATGTCACGCCCAACGAGCCGGCGTACGATGCCCCGAGCGCCGCGCAGGCGGCTGCGATCTCGTCCTCGGCCTGGAAAGTCACGACGCCGAGCTCCTTCATGCGGGCCAGGAGGTGAAGCAACGGCGAGGCCGGTGTGATCGGATACGATGCGAACACCATTCGGGCGAGCCCCGAGGACTTGAGGCCCGAAACCAGACCCCAGGCCAGGGCGTCCGTGCCGCTGACGGTCCGGTACATGCCGGGATCCAGCTCCGCCCTGGATACCGTGTAGCCCGGGATCCTGGTCGGCATCTCGACTGTCTCTCCGAACGCGTGACCCGCGCTCAGGGTAGCCACGGCGGCCTCGGCGATGCCGTCCCTGTCGGCGAACTTGGACCGCAGCCAATCGACGGTGGCCTGCTTGTCCCTATCAAACATCCAGAGCAGAAGGCCGAGGGCCCACATGTTCCGGCTGCGCAGGGCGTCGCGCGAGGAAAGGCCCAGCTCCTCCACCGCATTGCGCGTGAGCTGGCCGATGTCCAGTTGGATCACCTGGAAGGGAGCGAGGCCGTCGTCCTCCAGCGGGCTGGTCTCGTAATCCGCCTTCGCGAGATTCCGGGCCGTGAAGGAGCCAGTGTCCACGACGACCGTGCCACCGATCCTGAGGTCCGAGAGGTTCACCTTGAGGGCCGCCGGGTTCAGGGCCACGAGAACATCCACCTCGTCCCCGGCGGTCTTCACATCCACCGCGCCGAAGTGGATCTGGAACGAGGACACGCCGTACGTGGTCCCCGCCGGGGCCCTGATTTCGGCCGGATAGTCCGGGAACGTGGCGAGGTCGGAGCCCGCCAGAGCGTTCTCCATCGTGAATTGCGTCCCGGCCAGCTGCATTCCGTCGCCAGAATCGCCCGCGAACCGGACCACGACCGAGTCGCGGACCTCGCGCCTCATGGCCGACCCGGTGGGCATGCCACGTGTGGAAGGAGTGCTCTGCTCGCTCATCGCCACGTCTTTCGCTCCTCAGGCGCCCGTGCGCCGCGTCCTCGATTTAGTGTACCGGCTCAGCTGAATTCGGTCGGACCGCCTCAGCCCAAGACCCTCTGCAAGTACGCCTTGAGTCGGTCCCAGGCGTCCGCGGCCGGCGCGGCAGCCGTGTCCGGATCGCGGTCGACCCACAGCCAGAAGCCATGATTGACATCGTCATAGATATGGATGTCGTTCTCGACCCCCGCTGCACGCAAGGCCTCCGCGAATCGGTTCACCTGCTCCGGAGGAATGCCACCGTCCAGCTCCGCAAAGGTGCCGTAGATTGGGTGGTCGATCGAGGCCAGGACGTCGGGGTCTTCGATCAGGCGACCGTAGAAGATCGCCGTGCCCTCGTGGCTCTCGCCGCCGAGCGCGAAGCTCAGTGCCACGCCGCCCCCGAAGCACCAGCCCATGGCCGCGACCTTGCCCGTCACGTCAGGGCGGGAGCGAAGATACCGAACGGCCGCGTCGAGGTTTTCGATGATCCTCTCGGGGTCGGCCTGCGTTTCCTGCATCAGGGCCATGTTCTGCTCGCGGCTGCTTCCCGTGCGACCGCCGTACATATCCGCCGCCAGCGCCACGTATCCCTCGTCGGCGAACGCGTCGGCCACCTGGCGGATTCGATCGACGAGACCATTCCACTCGTGGATCAGCAACACTGACGGAAACGGACCCTCGCCCTCAGGCGATACGATGTACCCGACGGTCGCCGGATCCACGTCGAAATAGGCCAGGTCCTCGCCGCGAGGAGCTTCGCCCCTCCCGAGGATCGCGGCCGGGATCTCCGATTCCTGCAGCGAGGCGGGCTCGACTCCGGCGGTCGCAGCCGACGAGTCCGCTTTCGCCTCCTCCCTGGAACAACCCGACACGGCCATTCCGAACGCGAGGACGACCACCACCGGCAACCCGAAAACCCTGTGCTTTCTCACCACGAACGACCTCCGTGCAGCAGACATCTGACGGCACCGGACACCGGGACGGTGACCGGACACCCGAACGCCCCACGATAATCGGAGCCTCACCTCAACGTAAGCTCGCCCCCCGGATCCACCGGGCACTTGGCAGCCACTCCCGAGAAGGCCAGCTTGCGCGACTCCTGCATGATCCACGATATCGAACCGGTGCCAGCGAGCTTGACCGACAACGTGAACGGACACAGCACATGACGAACGGCAACGACAGGAAGTCCCTCGACTTCATCCGTGCCATGGTGGAGGAGGACAACCGGACCGGGAAATACGGTGGTCGCGTGGCCACACGGTTTCCGCCAGAGCCGAACGGATACCTGCACATCGGTCACACGAAGGCGATCTGGCTCAACTACGGCATCGCACAGGAGTACGGCGGCACGTTCAACCTCAGGTTCGACGACACGAACCCGACGAACGAAGAGCAGCGGTACGTCGACGCGATCATCGAGGACATCCGGTGGATGGGCATCGACTGGGAGGAGCGGCTCTATTTCGCTTCGGACTACTTCGAGCGGTTGTACGATTTCGGCGAGCAGTTGATCCGAGACGGCAAGGCGTACATCGACAGCCTCAGCGAGACTGAGATCCGCGAGTACCGCGGGACGGTCACCGAGCCCGGCCGGAATAGCCCGTACCGGGACCGGCCGGCGGACGAGAGCCTGGACCTGTTCCGCCGCATGAGGGCGGGAGAATTCGCGGCCGGGGCGCACGTCCTGAGGGCGATGATCGACATGGCGCACCCGAACATGACCATGCGGGACCCGCTGCTGTACCGGATCAGGCACGAGCACCATTACCGGCATGCTGACGACTGGTGCATCTATCCCATGTACGACTACGCCCACTGCCTCGAGGACGCGATTGAGGACATCACGCACTCCCTGTGCACCTTGGAGTTCAAGGTGAACCGGGAGATTTACGACTGGGTCCTGGACGCCGTGGGCTTCGAGCGACCCCGTACCGAACAGACCGAGTTCTCGCGCCTGAATATCGACTACACGATCCTGAGCAAGCGGAAGCTCATTCAGTTGGTGGACGGCGGACACGTCGTGGGCTGGGACGACCCCCGCATGCCCACGGTGGCCGGTCTGAGGCGCCGTGGCGTGACCCCCGAGGCGATCCGAAGTTTCAACGAGATGATCGGCGTCGCCGACGTGGACAGCCGCATCGAGTACTCGCGTCTGGAGTTCGCCATCCGGGACGATCTCAACTGGCGATCTCCCCGCCGCCTCGCCGTGCTCGACCCGCTCAAGGTCGTGATCACGGACTATCCAGAGGGCGAGGAGGAGTGGATCGACGCACCGGAGTTCCCGCATGACGTGGGAAAGGAAGGCTCGCGCCGCATGCCGTTCTCGAGGGAGATCTGGATCGAGCGCTCGGACTTCATGGAGGAGCCGTATCGGAAGTTCTACCGCCTCGCGCCGGGCCGGGAGGTTCGGCTCCGGCACGCGTACGTCATCAAATTGGAAGAGGTCGTGAAGGACCCGGAGACAGGCGAGATCGTCGAGATCAGGTGCTCGCACGACGCCGACACAATGGGTGCGAACCCGGCGGACGGCCGCAAGGTTCGCGGCACGATCCACTGGGTCTCGGCCAAGCACGCGCTGCCCGCCGAGGTGCACCTGTACGACCGCCTGTTCTCGGTGCCCGATCCGGAGGCCGATCTCGAAGAAGGCCAGGACTTCACCGTGAACCTGAACCCCGAGTCCCTGGTCGTGGTGGAAAACGCGTGGGTCGAGCCGGCGCTCGCCGATGATCCGTCGGGGACCCGATACCAATTCGAGCGCCAGGGCTATTTCATGAGTGATCCGGAGGACTCGGGCCCTGACGGCCTCGTGTTCAACCGGACGGTCACGCTCAGGGACAGCTGGGCCAAGATCGTGGCGAAGGGAAAGTAGGGATACGGCTGACCCCGGGCCGACCCGTCGGATGACGTGGCCGGCTCCGGAGCCTTCAGCTCGTCAGATGTCCCAACCCACGGCGAGAGTGGTTCCGAAGTCGTTCTCGTTCGCGCCCGGCGGCGGCCGGCTGTCGTACTGGTCGTAGAACGAGAACCGCATGTACAGGTCCCCGAACAGGTCCTGCCGGTAGCTGATGTCGAAGTCTACGCGGACGCGTTCCGATTCCGTCAGGCTCGGATACACTAACAGGCTGGTTGACAGGTCGTTCTCGAAATCGCCAAACGTGAACCAGCTGAAGCGGGTTCCGATCAGGGCTTCCGCGGAGGTCGTGGCTTCCAGCCCCGTGTATTCTTCCCTGTTGCTCAGGACTCCGACCAGCCAGTTCCAATCGACCCGGTTCGACTGGAGGAAGTCGCGCCCGCCCACGGCGCCGAGCAGGAACCGCAGGTCCAGGTCGAGCTCCTGGTTCTGCTCGAGCTGGGTGAAGGCGCCCACGTACCAGGTCTTGGGCAGCAGGTAGTTCGCGTAGAGGCTTCCCTGGTTTCGCTTGAAGCTCTCCGCATCGTCCTGGTCCTGGAACCGCGAATCCAGGCTGAAGCCGAATAGCCACTTCGGGGCCCGGTAGTCGATCTTCGTCGCGAAGGTGAAGTTGGTGGCGTTGTTCGCCTTCGCGTAGTTGAATCCGAGCTCGAGGTACCCGTCGAACCGGGACCAGAGCGTCCTGTTGACGTTGGTCATCGCGACGATATCGGCCAGCGCTACGTCCACCGTATCGCTCACCGTGACGACGCGGACCGTGCCGGTTTCGGCGCCCGGGAGGATCGAACCGAACAGACCTCTCTGTCCGGTGAGTTCGATATCCCAGTCCTCGGGGCTGCCGATCGTGGCCACCTTGTCGAACTCGATGCTCGCGCTGCTCGAGCCCGGGATCTCGTAGCTGAGCTTGCCGCGTTCGAAACTCTTGATCTCGGCGTTGATCGAGTCGCCATTGGCGTGGATGAGAAATTCCTGCGCCGACGCCCGCTCCGGAGCGATGAGACCTGCCAGCAGCACTATCCCCGCGATCATGCCACACGTTCGGGCGAGGCTCCTGCGCCCGATCCGGGCGGGGACTCCGTCCGCTGAACTCACGTTATTCGTCAAGTTGAGCCTCCTTCTACTTACACAAGATCGCAACACCGATGGAATTTGAGGAGCGGCAACGTATCGCTCGGGAGCGGTGGAATCCAGATGACCGCGGAGCGCGTGCACGAACCGGCTTGCCCAGACTCGATTCGGGCGGTTAGCCTTATTGATCTGCCCTTTCAGCCACACCCGTGCTTGCCGAGCGCGGGCTCGGAGCGCAGCTTGGGTTGACCAACTTCGGGGCCAGTCGCGGAATTCACCGCCGTCCTCCGCGATCGGCTGTCGAGGCTCACTGCATGAGCGGAGGTTCAAGATGAGGACACTCGCCGCCACAGGCGTGGCCATCCTGCTCGCCGGTCTCCTCGCGACCCCGGCGGTCGCGCAGGACGTCACCTGCGATAACATCTCGTTCGACGAACAGGCGACGCTCTCGTATCCCGCGATCCGGGACGCGTGCCTCGAGATCATCGAGAGCGAAGGGGCTCGCTACGCGCATTTCAAGCTGAGAGTACACCGGGAGGGATACCCGTCGCTGATGGTCCGGTATCAGCATCGGGACGGCGCCTGGGGGCCTGCCACTCTATTGACGCCGCCGGAGGGCTTCAAGGTCAACCTCGACGGGCGGCAGGTTGCCGTGAATGATGTCCCGCGGGGCCGTGAGCTAAGCATCTATCTCCCGGAGGGTCGGTGGGAGATCGCGATGACCGACGCTGACGAGCTGATGATAGCGGAAGCCGAGTTCGCTCCGGTCGAGTTCGAAGTGACGGCCGAGGAGCTTCCCGAGGAAGTGGACATGGAGGCCCCGGCCGTGGTTGCAGCGGTGGATGAAGCAGACGCAGATGCCGACGCGACGGAGGCCCAGGAGGCTACGGAGGCGGAGGAGGCAGTCGTGGCCGAAGAGGCGGGCGACGACGCCGATAGCGGCTACAACTGGAAGATGATCCTCGGCCTCGCGGCAGCTTTCATCATCGTATGGTTCCTGCTGCGGCGGCGGAAGGCCCAGCGCACGGCCTGACGTTCATCGGCCTGTAGGAGGAACGCAGGTAGCGGGGGCCGCGGCGCGGTCCCCGCTTTACAATCGGGGCCTGGCAGGTCACTGACCCGCGCGCGTGCCCACCCTGGGTCTCTCAGCGACCCGCTAGCCGTCCATCCCTCCGTCTTCGTCCGCCGACGGGCCGTACATCATCGGCAGCGGTACGTCCAGCAGGCGCAGGAACACGCCCAGCTGAGCCCGGTGGTGCACCATGTGGTTCAGAACCTGCCGCCGGAACACCATGTATTTTGTAGCCTTCATCAGCACCTGATCGCCCGACTTCATGGTCCACTGCTGACCGAAATCCTCGTCATTCATGGACTCGAGGTCGGCGCGACACTTCGCGACCGCGCCATCCAGCTCGGCGAGGATCTCTTCCTTCGAACACAGCTCGCGGGGTGTCCAGCTCTGCATCTCGGGCGACATGAAGTCCAGCTCGTCGGCCTTCAGCGTGAACGAAGACCAATTCGCGATCTCCGCCACGTGCGTCGCGAGCCGGCCCAGGCTCATCGACTTTTCGTGCGGTTTCCAGTCCCACTTGTCAGCGGGCAGGCGGCTCAGCAGAGCTCGCGTGGCCTGGACTTCCTGGTCGAGCTCAGCGCGGAAGCGTTCGGCGATCGTCATTGAGGGTATTCTCCAGTGTCTGATGGGGGAGCGTGGCGCGGACGGCCGCGCAGGGTCCGCCGCCACATGATACACAGTGGCCCGGTCGAGTTGAAGCCCGCAGCCCTCG